>JAXDKT010000001.1:0-6987 GCA_034666965.1 Chloroflexota bacterium
GGAGTCGCTGAAGCCGATGACGAACTCGTCGTCGGCGATCGCCAGGAGGAGCAGCGCGAGGGCGTTCCTGGTCGTTGGCAGGAGATCGCCGCGGGCCGGGTCGCTCATCGCTGGGTTGGCTTCGGCTTGCGCTGACCCGACCGGCTGCGCGCAACCGCGAGCTTCTCGCGCATGACGTATCCGCCCGGCTTCTTGAACGAGCGGTCCATCGGGGGCTGGAGAAGATCGGGGTCGTCCAGGTCGAGGACGTCCGCGCGGCGCACCACCCATAGTCGAACGCTCTCCTGCCGTCGCCCGAAGAGCTCCCGGGCGTAGTGCACCGCCAGGGTCGGATCGGGCGCCAGGACGCTCCCCCCATGGCGCATCGGGTCGCCTTCCTTCTCCTGCCGGAAGACCTCGTACGGCTCGAGGACGCCCTGGGCTACGGGTGTCGTCGAGGACGCGACCGCCGAAGGCGTGGCGGGTTTGGCCGTCGAAGGCGCGACGGGTCTGGCCGCGTCCGGCGTCTCGGCGGGTCGCTCCCGGGCGCGGCTCACGCGGCCGCGCGCGGCGCGGCCAGGATCGACTCCCGCACCCAGCGCGTCTCCTCGCGATGAAGGCGGCGGAAGTCGAGGCGTGCCTGGGACATCGGGCCATGGTTGGTGACCACGGTCCGGAGCTCGGTCCAGTCCGGCTCGCCGTAGCGCCACTCGCCGGCGTCCTCCTCGAAGCGAAGCTCGGCATCGGGGATGGTCAGCCCCAGCTCGAGGATGCGGGGCACATAGATCGACAGGAACTCCTGGCGCAGCTCTTCGCTCGTCTTGGCCTTGATCCGCCAATGGAGGTCGCGGTCCGTCTCGCGCGGCGAGCGCGGCCCGTGCATCTGCATCAGTGGACCCCACCAGCGATCGAGCGCCTCCTGGACCATCGCCCGCTGGATGGGGGTGCCGGTGACCATGGTCACGACCACGTCCCGGCCGTGCATGATGTGGACCGACTCCTCCCAGCAGATCTTGCGCATCGTCCGCGCATAGGGCGCATAGCTGCTGTCGCGGAGGGCCATCTGGGCGACGATCGCCGCGGCATCCACCAGCCAGGCGATGATCCCGATATCCGCCCAGCTGCGGGTCGGGTAGTGGAACACGTTGTGGAACTTCGTCTTGCCGGCCAGCAGGTCGTCGAGCATGGCCTCGCGCGGCTTGCCCAGGTCCTCAGCCACCCGGTACAGCAGCTGCGCGTGGCCGACCTCGTCCTGGACCTTTGCGGTCAGGGCCAGCTTCCGTCGGAGGGTCGGGGCTCGCATCAGCCACTCGCGCTCGGGCAGAACACCCATGAGCTCGCTGTTGGCGTGCATCTCGACGAAGCGCAGGACCCCCGTCCGGTAGTCGTCGGGCATCCAGTCGCGGGCCTCGACCTTGCCCCCGCCGACCACGTGCGCCTCGAAGATCCGATAACGCTCATCGTGGGGAACTTCGGCGGTGAACGACAGCGGGCTGCGCTCCCGCTCGGGCAGGACCGGGTCGAGGGCGAGCGGATCGGTCATGGCGATGGGCCTCCCGCTAGGAGGTGGTCACGTGGCTTCCGATGGTACGCCCGGCCGGGTCGCGTGTCGCGCACGGCCAGTCGACCGGGCCGCCACATCCAGGTCCCCGGCGGTCGGCCACGGTCCGCCGGTCGGTCGCCGCAGCGACGGCACGACCGATGCCACGACCACCAGGACGACCGCCAGCCACCAGCCCAGACCCGGCGCGACGCTGGTGATCCCGATGGCCAGCCAGAGCGCCACCGGCCGGAGGGCCAGGAATGCCGGCAGCGCGACGACGAAGCCGTGGGTGAACAGCGAGGGCGAGGCCACCACCGTGGCGATCCCGAACCTGGCCAGGCCGTCCCGGCCACGAGCCAGCCAGGCCCAGCCAACCGCTGCGGCGGCGGCGAACAGCGGCAGAAGACCGGGCAGGTAGGCGCCCAGACCGATCGCCACCAGCGCCGGCAGATGTTCCTGCGACTCGGCGTACAGACGCAGTCCCTCGACCCAGTCTCGCCAGGAATCGACGCCCACCAGCGGCAGGCTGGCCACGGCCAGGCCGCACAGCACCACCAGGCCGCCCACGATCGGCCGGAGACGGCGCTCGCGGACGAGCCACAGCGCGGCCAGCCCACTATGCGGCTTGAAGATCGCCGCGAGGATCAGGCCCGCTCCGAACCAGGGCGCGGCCGCGAACAGGCCGAAGATGGGGACCGCAACGTTGCCGACGTAGAGGCCCTGGAAGAACGGCGGCCAGAGCAGCGCCGCAAGCGCCCAGCGGGGCGAGAGGCCGATCAGCCTCAGACCGGCAAACGCGACCGCGGCCGAGCCGATCAGCCAGCCGGCCTCGACCAGCGGTCGGGGCAACGCCGCAAGCACGGCCAGGAGCGGTAGGGTCGGCGGCGGGTAGAGAAACGGGTAGGTCGTCCGGTCAACGGGGATCTCGGTCAGGATCGTGCGCAGGTAGACCGGCGCGCCGGCCGCGAAATCCTCGCCGGCCCGCAGGTAGATCGCGAGGTCGCGCAGGAACTGGCCCGAGAACTGGACGAGGTCGGTCAGGAGCGCGCCCGCCGCGGTGCCGGCGGCCAGCACCACCTCCGGCTCCCAGCGCCCGCGGAGCACCCGCGCCAGGGCGATACCGACCAAGCTCATGCCCGCCCACACGGGCCCGAACGACGTGCCGTTCGGATCGGGGACTCGCCAGTGGTAGGTGACGCTCAGGATGTAGACGCCAAGACCCGCGACGGCCAGCCAGCCCAGCGTCGCGGCCGGCGCCGGACGCAAACGTTCGGCTGCCCCGATCACTCCCCGCTGAATCGTGGCGCTCGCTTCTCAATGAACGCGGCCAGGCCCTCGGCGTGGTCGGCCGTCCGGCCGGCGATGCCCTGCAGCGACGCCTCATGGTCGAGCGCTTCGGCCAGCCCGACCTCGAGCGAGCGCTCCAGGGCTCGCTTGGTCAGGGCCAGGGCCAGCGGCGATCCCTGGGCGATCTTGGTGGCCAGCGTCCGGGCGTGATCGAGCAACGCGTCGCCGTGGACGACCTGCGAGACGAGGCCGATCCGCAACGCCTCCTCGGCGGGCATCGGGTCGGGCAGGTACATGAGCTCGGCGGCGTGCGCCAGCCCGACGAGCCGGGGCAGGAACCAGGTCGCGCCACTGTCGGGCACCAGACCGATCCGGCCGAAGGCGAGCACGAAGCTGGCCCGTTCCGAGGCGATCCGCAGATCGCAGGCGAAGGCCAGCGAGGCACCGGCCCCGGCGGCCACCCCGTTGATCGCGCCGATGATCGGCTTGGGCAGCCGGCGCATCGCCAGGATGATCGGGTTGTAGCGCTCGCGGACCTCCACCTCGAGCGGGGTCGAGTCGGGGGCGAGGCGCTCCTTGAGGTCCTGGCCGGCGCAGAAGGCCCGCCCCGCGCCGGTCAGGACGACCACCCGGACCGAGCCGTCGCGATCTGCCTCACGAAGAACGGCCAGGAGCTCGGCCTTGAGCGTCGCCTCGAGGCTGTTGAGGGCGTCCGGTCGGTCGAGGGTGATCGTGCCGACCCCGTCGGCGACCTCCCAGCGGAGGACGCTGAAGGTCGGGGCCGGCATCAGCCCGTGAACTCGACGAGGCCAGCCTCGGTCAGCTCGAAGATGCGTCGATCGATGGGCTCGTCGGCGCCCTCGCTGTGGTCGCCGACGTAGTCGCGCAGGAGGGCCGCGAAGTCGTGGTCGCCCGATCGCAGCGTCCCGGCCATGAGCAGGTGGCGATCTGGCAGACCGATGAGGATCCGACCCCCGGACGCTCCGAGCTGGGCGATCAGATGAGCCCGAACCTCGGGCAGCAGGACCCGCGACGCGTCCAGCCCCGAGCCCGTGTCGGAGCTCAGCAGGCGCCGATCGCCCGACACCTCGTCACTCCAGTCGGCGCCGGCCGACCAGGCCGCCAGGTTGGCCATCGCCGCGTCGTGAACCGCGATGGGCTCGGCGTTCCAGGACAGCAGGTGCTCACCGTTGACCAGCACGTCGAAGCCGGTGGCCGGGAGGGCGTAGGTCACCACCAACCCGCACGGCCCGTCGCTCAGGAGGGGCAGGGTGTGGGCCTTGTTGGCGTTGGCCACGAGAGCGGCCCGATCGACCTGGTCGAGATGGAGCCCGACGGTGCCGGCCGGCCGGAGGACGGGCACGACCACGGCTGAAGCCACGGTCCAGTCGTGCTCGGGCGCGTGCGCGGCGCCGCCACCGGTCGCTTCGGGCGCTCGGACGTGCCCGCTGATCGGGGACGCGGCGTCGATTGGCGCGAGCAGGTCGGGCGGAGCGTCGCGCAGTGAGCCGGGCGGCCCCTCGCCCTCGACGTCGCTGCCGTAGTCGCGGCCGCTCACACCTGATTCCTCGGTCATGCCGTTCCTCCTAGCGTCCCGTCCAGCGGGCCGGCCGCTTCTGGGCGAATGCGGCCATGCCTTCCTTCTGATCGTCGGTCGCGAACAGCTGGAAGAACAGAGCCTGCTCGCGGGCCAGGCCTTCGCTCAGTGGCAGCTCGGCCGCGGCGTTGACGGCGGTCTTGGCGGCGCGCACGGCCAGGACCGGCATGGCCGCGATCTGCGCGGCCAGCTCGAGCGCCCGGTCGAGGGTCTCCTCGGCGGGGACGACCAGGCTGACCAAGCCCAACCGCTCGGCCTCGCGCGCGCCGAACGACCGGCCGGTCAGGATCAGCTCCATCGCCCGGGCCTTGCCCACGGCTCGGGTCAGGCGCTGGGTTCCGCCCGCCCCGGGGATCACCCCGAGCTTGATCTCGGGCTGGCCGAAGCTGGCATCGTCGCCGGCGACAATGAGGTCGGACAGGAGGGCCAGCTCGCAGCCGCCACCCAGAGCGAAGCCACGGACCGCAGCCACCACGGGGAGCCCGACACCGGCCAGCGTCGCCCAGTGCTCGAAGCCGCCGACCGGCCCGATCGTCTCTGGTGTGGCCGAAGCCATCGCCTTGATGTCGGCACCCGCCGCGAACGCCTTCGTGCCGGCGCCGGTCAGGACGATGACCCGGCACGCCGGATCGGCGTCGAGCCTCCGGAAGGCGGCGGCCAGGCCGGCCAGGACCCGCGCGTCGAGGGCGTTGAGCGCTTCGGGGCGATCGATCGTGACCAGGGCGACACCCGGGTCAGGCGCGCCGTGCCCGAATGGTGGCGGCGCCGGCATCTCGACCCGGACCACGGGGCGCGCGGAGGCACTGTCGGTCGGCGCCTTCCGGGCGCTGGCGGGCGCGGTGTCGGTCACGCGGCTGCCTCGATGCGTGCCGCCAGTATCCACCGGGGCGGAAGTGGTCGTGGCGGGCGACCGTGGCGACATCGAGGCGGCGGGTCGCTCATCGCCCCGCCGGACACGCTCAACGCCAGCTGTCGGGAACGAGCTCGGGGGCGTCCTCGAGGATGAGCAGCGAGGCCAACCCGGGGGCGATCTCACGCAGGTTGCGGCCGGCTGCCCGCATCTCGTCGGAGGCGAGGCCGGCGTCGAGCGCGGCTCGATCGTCGAAATCCATGGCGGTCACCATGATGAGGTCGGTCGACGCGCCGAGACCCTGGACCACCCGCTGGCAGCGGATGGCGCGCAGGCCGGGCGTCGCAGCGACCAGCGGCAGGTGGCTCTCGGCGTAGGCCCGCTCGAATCCGACCTGGGCCTCGTCCCCGCCATCTGGCCGGCGATACAGTGCCAGCAACGTCGTCACGCAGCTCCTCCTTCGATGTCGTCCCGCTGATTGGCCGGCTTCCAGGCGCCTGAGCTCCGAGTGCGGGCGATCGTCTCGGTCGACCGGTAGAACTCGGCGCAGGCCTCGTTGAAGAGGGCCGGTCGCCGAGAAACGATCTCGTGCGGGCAGTCGGGCGCGACGAGCAGCCGCCCGTCGGGGAGCTGCCGGGCGAGGCCCCAGGCGTGGTCGACGGGGACGAAGACGTCGCGATCGCCGACCGCAACCATCGCCGGCAGCTCGATCCGGCGCAGGTCGCGCGGCCCCAGCAGCGGCTGCGTGGCCACGTCGCTGGCGATCGCTGGCAGGAGCCGGCGCCAGGCGTCGAGGCCCTGGACCGGGTCGTGGCGGCGGGCGAGGACGGCCGCCCGGGCCGGCTCGTTGCGGTCGATCCAGTCCGGGTCCATCAGCCGGCGGGCGACACTGGCCCGCGGCTCCCGCTGGGTCGTGATCCCGGCCACGATCAGGGTCCGCAGCCGCTCCGGCCAGCGCGCCCCGAACTGGAGCGCGGTCATCGCGCCCATCGAGAAGCCGAGGACGTGGAAGGTCGTGAGGCCGAGCGCATCGGCAAACGCCGCCAGGTCATCGACGAGCAGACCGTAGGACCAGCCGTCGGCGACGTCCCAGCGCGTGGTGGCGTGTCCGCGGGCATCGGGCAGGAACACCTGGAACGCCTTGGAGAAGAGCGGCACCTGGGCCGCGAAGTCCTCGCGCCCGGCCGACGTGGCGCCGTGGAGCATCACCAGCGGCGGTCCGGCGCCGTGCACCTCGTAGCCGATCTCGAGGCCGTTGGCTCGAACGGTCGGCACCCCGTCAGCCTTCCTGGACACCCTCGACCGGGAGGGTCGCGGCCCGGTCGACGCGGAGGTAGCGACGGCGATAGTAGAGAAGCGGCTGGGGATGGTGCTCTTCGTTGCTCATGGCGTCCACGCGACCGATGAACAGGTCGTGGTCTCCGACCGGGTGGCTGCCAACCACGGTGCACTCGAGCGAGGCGATCGCTCCGTCGAGGAGCGGCAGGCCGGTCGAACCGGGTGTCCAGGCGGCCCCGCAGAAGTCCTCACGACCGGGCGACACGGACGCCCCGGCGAAGCAATCCGAGAGGGCCTGCTGCGCCTCGCTCAGGATGTTCACCGCGAAGCGTCCCGCCTGGTGGAGGATCGGGGTGATGAACCGGCGGCGATCGAGCGCGACGACCACGAGGGGCGGATCGAGGGAGACGGAGCTCAACGCGTTGACCGTGATCCCGGCCGGCCGGCCGGCCG
>JAXDKT010000002.1:0-15895 GCA_034666965.1 Chloroflexota bacterium
CGGACGACGAGGAAGTGGATCGACATGACCCGGCCGCGCAGCTCGTCGGGTGTTTCGAGCTGCACGATCGTCGAGCGGAAGACCGCCGACAGGACGTCCGCCGCGCCGGCCACGGCCAGGAAGGCGAGTGCCAGCGGGAACGAGAACGTGGCCAGGCCGAACCCGGCGATCGCCAGGCCCCACACCAGGACGGCCCACACGACCGCCCGACCGGGGTGCTCCACCCGCGACACCCAGCCGGACACGAGCGCTCCCCCGAAGGCGCCCAGCCCCGGAGCGGCGGCCATCAGGCCCACGCCGATTGCGCCGCTGTGGAACACGTCGAGGGCCAGGGCCGGGAACAGCGCCATGGGCATTCCGAAGATCATCGCCACCAGGTCGATCGCGAAGGTCGCCAGGACGACCCGGCGGCGCGCCGCGAAGGCGAGGCCCTCGCGGATGGCGGCCAGACCGGGACGGGTGACCGTCGCCAGGGGCGCGATCGGCGCGATGAGGGCGAGCGAGGCCAGCGAACCGGCAAAGCTGACCAGGTCGACGGCATAGGCGCCGGCCAGCCCCACCGTGGCGATGAGCAAGCCGCCGATCGCCGGCCCGGCGATCGCGGTGGTCTGGAAGTTCAGCTGGTTGAGCGCGATCGCGGCCGGCAGGCGCTCCGGCGCGACGAGCCGGGGGATCGCCGAGCTGCGCGTCGGTTGGTCGACCGTGCCGATCCCGGCCGAGACGAAGGCAACCGCCAGGATCGCCGCCAGGGACGGGGCCGGTTGGAGGGCAAGGACCGTCAGGGCCAGGCTGCACACTCCCATCCCGACCTGGGTCAGGATCAGCAGCCGGCGCCGGTCGACGGCGTCCGCGATCGATCCCGCCCCCAGGGCGAAGATCAGGATCGGGATCAGCTGGAGCAGGGTCAGCACCCCGACCGCGACGAGCGACCCGGTCAGGACGTAGACCTGGAACGGCAGCGCGATGCGGGTCACCTGGTTGCCGATCCCGCTGAGCACCTGGCCGATCCACAACAGGCGGTAGTCGTGGTGCTCCCGCAGCGGGGTCGTGTCGAGGAGGAGTCGCCGGAGGCGCGTGCTCATCGAGCCGGGTGGTCGGTCATCGCCGTCCGGTTCGTGCCGCGACTCGCCGGCCGAGGGCGCCTACTTGTCGCGTTCGGCGGCGTTGACCAGGGCGGCCTGCGCGGCGGCCAGCCGGGCGACCGGGACGCGGAACGGCGAGCACGAGACGTAGTCCAGGCCGATCTTCTCGCACTTGAAGATCGACTCGGGATCGCCGCCGTGCTCGCCGCAGATGCCCAGCTCCAGGTCGGGGCGGACCGATCGGCCCTTGTCGACCGCGATCTTCATCAACCCGGCAACCGCGTCGTCGAGGGTCTGGAACGGGTTGGCCGGGAGGATCTTGTCCTCGACGTACTTGAGCAGGAAGCCACCTTCGGCGTCGTCGCGGCTGTAGCCGAAGGTCATCAGGGTCAGGTCGTTCGTGCCAAAGCTGAAGAACGCTGCGTCACGGGCGATCTCGTCGGCCGTCAGCGCGCCGCGCGGAACCTCGATCATCGTGCCGAACTTGTAGTCCACGTCGACACCCGCCTTGGCCTCGACCGCCTGGGCCTCCGCCTCGAGGAGCGCCTTCGTCGCCGACAGCTCGTTGGCGTGCCCGACGAGCGGGATCATGATCTTGGCGATCGGGTTGCCGCCGGCCTGCTTGACCGCGATCTGGGCGTTGAGGATGGCCCGGGTCTGAATCTTGACGAAGTCCGGGATCATCAGCCCCAGTCGGCAGCCACGCAACCCGAGCATCGGGTTCTGCTCGCGCATCGACTCGACGACGGCCAGGACCTCACGCAGCCGGGCATAGTGGGGATCGTCCTCGGGGGTGCCCTTGACCCGCAGCTCGGTGACCTCGACCAGCAGCTCGTCGTGGTTGGGCAGGAACTCGTGGAGCGGCGGATCGATCAGCCGGACGACGACGGGCAGACCGTCCATCGCCCGGAAGATGCCCTCGAAGTCGCCCTGCTGGAGGACCTCCAGCTTGCCCATGGCCGCATCGAAGCGGGCGATGGCCGCCTCGTCTTCGGCGTCGAGGGGCTCGCCCGCGGCCCGGCGGGCCTTGGCCCGGGTGGCCACGTTGGCGACCAGGATCGCGTCGCGGACGATGTCCAGGCGCTCCCCCTCGCGGAACATGTGCTCGGTCCGGCACAGGCCGATCCCCTGGGCCCCGTAGCTCCGGGCCAGGGCGGCCTCCTCGGGCTTGTCGGCGTTGGTCCAGACCTCCATCCGGCGGACCTCGTCGGCGTAGCCCAGGATCGTCTGGAGCTCGGGCTGGTCCTCGAACCGGGCACTGACCGTGGGCAGTGCGCCGGCGTAGACGTGACCGGTCGAGCCGTCGACGCTGATCCAGTCCCCCTCCGCGAAGGTCGCGCCCGTCTCGGTGCTGCGGGCCGAGCCGGCGGCGTAGTCGACGACCAGCTCGGCGCAGCCGGCCACGCAGGGCTTGCCGATCTGGCGCGCGACCACCGCCGCGTGCGAGGTGGCCCCACCGCGGGCGGTCAGGATGCCCTGGGCGACGGCCATCCCGTGGAAGTCGTCGGGCGAGGTCTCGATCCGGACCAGGACGACCTTCTCGCCGCGATCGACCCAGTCAACCGCGTCGTCGGCCGAGAAGACCGCCCGACCGACCGCCGCGCCCGGCGAGGCGTTGAGCCCGCGGGCGATCAGCGTGGCGGCCTTGAGAGCGACCGGGTCGTACTGGTCGCGCAGGAGCTGGTCGACGTGGGCCGGCTCGATCCGGGCCAGCGCCTCGGCCTTGCTGATCACGCCCTCGGCGACCATGTCGGTGGCGATCCTGACCGCGGCCGCCGCGGTGCGCTTGGCGCTGCGGGTCTGGAGCATGTACAGCCGACCGCGCTCGATCGTGAACTCGAGGTCCTGGACGTCGCGGTAGTGACGCTCGAGCCGCTCGGCGATCCGCTGGAACTCCTGGTATGCCTGGGGCAGGTCGTCGGCCAGCTGGCTGATCGGCTGCGGGGTCCGGATGCCGGCCACGACGTCCTCGCCCTGGGCGTTGGTCAGGTACTCGCCGTAGAGGACCTTCTGGCCGGTGTTGGGGTCGCGGGTGAAGGCCACGCCGGTACCCGAATCGTCGCCCATGTTGCCGAAGACCATGGTCACGACGTTGACGGCGGTGCCCAGGTCGTGGGCGATCTTCTGGTTCTCGCGATAGTCGCGGGCGCGCTTGCCAAACCAGCTGGCGAAGACGGCCTTGATGGCCAGGTCGAGCTGATCGTAGGGATCGCTCGGAAAGTCGCGGCCCGTGTCGGCCTTGACGATCGCTTTGAACGCGTCGGCGACCTCGCGCAGGGCGTCCGCGTCCAGATCCGTGTCATGCGTCGCGCCACGGGCCGTCTTGGCCGCCTCGAGGGCATGATCGAAGCGCTCGCCCTCGACGCCCATGACGATCCGGCCGAACATCTGGACGAAGCGACGGTAGGCGTCCCAGCCAAACCGCTCGTTGCCGGTCAGGGCGATGAGGCCGTGGAGGGTGTCCTCGTTGAGGCCCAGGTTGAGGACCGTGTCCATCATCCCCGGCATCGAGAACTTGGCCCCCGAGCGGACGCTGACCAGGAGCGGACTGGCCGGATCGCCAAAACCCTTGCCGGTCTCCCGCTCCACCTCGCGGACCGCCTCGAGGACGTCGTCCCAGAGGCCCTCGGGCAGCCGCTCGCCGGCGGCGAAGTAGTCGTTGCAGGCCTCGGTCGTGATCGTGAACCCGGGCGGCACGGGCAAGCCGGCGGTGGTCATCTCGGCCAGGCCGGCGCCCTTGCCGCCGAGCAGGTCGCGCATCGTCGCGTCACCCTCGGCCCGGCCCCCGCCCCAGGCGTAGATGTAGCGACGCGCGGCGCGGTGAGCGCGCTCGGTCGGGCTGGCGGCCGTGTCGGTCATCGCGATGGGCTCCTCGGGGCTCTCGGTCCGGCGCCGCTGGCGCGGGATCTGGCGGCTGACCGAGCGATTGTACGGCGGCGCACCCCGATAGACTGGGGCACGCACGGGCGAACGGCACGGATGCCGGGCGGCCATCATCAGGAGACGACCGACCGTCATGCTCGAGGCCGCCGACCAGCCCACGATCGCCTCCGAGGCGCCCCAGTACAACGCCCGGCTCGTCCGGCGGGTGGACGGGACCGACAGCCTGGCCTGCTTCTGGGTCAGGTTCGACGGCGAGCCGACCCCCTTCGAGGCCGGCCAGTACATGACCCTCGGGGTCATGGTCGGCGAGCGGATCGTCCAGCGTCCGTATTCGGTCGCCTCGCCACCGGCCGCCGTGGGTGCCGACGGCTACGAGTTCTACGTCCGGCTGGTCCAGGGCGGCACGTTCACGCCATTGCTCTGGCGGCTGCCCGTCGGCCACCCGATGCGGATGATCGGCCCGAAGGGCAAGTTCACCCTGCTGCCGGACGACGATCGGACCCACGTCTTCATCTCATCGGGGACCGGCAACGCGCCGTTCGTGGCGATGATGCGCCAGCTCCTGGTCGAGGGCCGTCCGCGCCGGGTCGTCTTCCTCAACGGCGTCTCCTACGAGCACGAGCTCGGCTACCGCGACATCCTCGAGGGCTGGCAACGGTCGGGCGACTATCCCGTCCGCTACCTGCCGACCGTCTCGCGTTCGGGCGACCCGGCCAACGCCGCCTGGACCGGCCGGACCGGCCGGGTCGAGACGATCCTCGGCCCCGCCCTCGACGAGCTCGGCCTCAGCCCGGCCGACTCGATCGCGTACATCTGCGGCAACCCGGACATGATCGTGTCGGCCGAGGCGACCCTGCTCGCGCGGGGCTATCCCGAGGACCAGGTCCTCAAGGAGCTGTACTGGCCCAAGGGCAAGGAACCGCGCGGGGCGAGCGGCGCGGCCGACGCCGCCGCCAACGCGGACGAGTGATCGGATCCCGGGCGGGACTCCCCACGCCCGGGCCCCTCAGCGGCCCGTCGTGAACGACCAGTGGCTGGCCAGCAGGTGGTTCCCGGAGCCGTCCTGGATCCCCGCCAGGACATAGATGGCGTAGCGCTGGCCGGTGAACATCCACAGAACCGGGTTGATGGTCGCCGTCCGCGTCCGGGGGTCATAGTGGACCTTGGCCTTGACCCACTTGTCGGTGGTCAGGTTCTTGAGCCGCAGCGTGGCCGCGGAGACGCCGTGGACCGGCTCGGAGAAGGTCACCCGCGGTGACGTCTTGGCCGAGACATGCCTGGCGCCTGGCTTGGGTGTCCGGGCCTGGATCCTGGGCCGGGTGTGATCGACGATCGTGACCGGCGCGCTGACCACGTCCACGAACTCCGAGTTCTCGTCGATGGCCAGGGCCTCGTAGCGATAGCACGATCCGGGGACGAGCCCGGTGTCGTCGGTCGGGCTGTTGAACGGCAGGATCTCGTAGTCGGACAGGGCGTCCTCGTCCGGGCAGAGCCCGTGGTTGAGCGGCCAGACCAGGCGCACGAGCAGACCGTCGATGACGTCGTGGCTGACCGTCCAGGCCACGCTGAAGCTGGTCGAGGTCTGGCTGACGGGGGCCACCGGGGCGGTGAAATCGAGGGTGAACGGGCCCGACGGTCCCGGCGCCGGATCGAAATCGGGCAGCGGAGCCGGCACCGGCTCGTCGAGGGCCGCCTTGGCGTCAACCCGGCCGGAGCCATACAGATCGTCGCGGCCGGGCGCGCCCAGATCCGTCGCGCTCGCGCGCAGCACGCCTTCCACCTGAGCCGCGTTGAGACCCGGCCGGTCGGCGCGGACAAGCGCGGCGACCCCGGCCACGTGCGGGCTGGCCATGCTCGTCCCGCTGAATCGCTCGTAGCCGATGGGGTCGTCGGCGGCGGGCACGGTCGAGAGGGTCTCGACGCCGGGGGCCGACAGGTCCACCGCCCGGTTGACCGTCGAGAAGTCGGCCACCACGTCGGAGGCATCGACGGCGCCGACCGACACGACCCCGTTGAGCCCGGCCGGGTAGAACATCAGCGGGTCGCCGCTGTTGCCGGCCGCCGCGACGATCACGATCCCTGCGGCCCGGGCGACGCTGAAGGTCGGCTGGAACATCGCGATCTGGTCGGGTGACAGGAGTCCGCCGAGGGACAGGTTGATGACATCGGCGCCATGGGTGCGGGCCCAGTCGACGCCGTCGAGCACGTCGGAGAAGAAGCCCGAGCCGGCACCGTCGAGGACCTTGATCGGCATCAGTGTGCTGTCCGGAGCGATCCCGGCGATCCCCTGCGCGTTGTTGGTCCGGGCGAAGATCGTGCCCGCGACGTGCGTGCCGTGCCCGATCGCGTCGGTCACGTCGGTGGTGTTGAACGTCTCATTGCGCGGCGCGACGACCGTCACGCCGGCCAGGTCGGGATGGGCGAGATCGACGCCGCTGTCGATGACGGCCACGACCACGCTGGGGTCGCCGGTCGTCGTTGGCCAGACCTCGGGCACGTGAATCTGGGCCAGATCCTCCTGCTCGGGATAGAGCGAGTCGGAGGGCGGACCGTCGTTCGGCCAGGCGGTCGCATGGACCACGGCGTCGGGCACGACGGCGATGACCCGGGGGTCGGCGCGCAGGCTGGCGGCGACCTGGCCAGCCCTGCCCGCGACCGCCCTGACGACGCTGCGCTGGCTGCCTTGCGAAGTTCGGTTCGAACGAACGCCCGCGATGGCCAGGTGGAGCGGGGCGCGCTCGCGCCAGACCACCACGAGGCGACCACCGGGGGCGGCGCTGTCGGTGGAGCGGATCGCCGGTGCCGCCGCGGCGACCCCCGGCAGGCCGGCGATGGCCAGGGCCAGCGCGAACAGGACGGTCGCACGGCGGCGGACGCTTGAGGTCACGGGCTAGCACTCCCCATGGGCCATGACCGGCCCGATCGGTTGACCGTAGCGACATGCGAGCCCGGGCGCAATGACCCCTCGTGCCTCGATGCACCGTCAACCGGGGCCGAACCCTAGTGGCCGTGCGTCTCGGCCGCGTCGGAGCCGACTCAGGGGCGGGCGGCCGCCAATCGTTCGAGGATGACCGCCTTGATCCGATCGACCGAGATCCGTTCCTGGGTCATCGTGTCGCGATCGCGCAGGGTGACCTGGCCGTCCTCGAGCGAATCGACGTCGACCGTCACGCACCACGGCGTGCCAATCTCGTCCTGGCGTCGGTAGAGCTTGCCGATTGCGGCGGTGTCGTCGTAGACCGCCATCACGTCGCGCTTGAGGTCGTCCTTGATCCGGTGGCACAGCTCCACGATCTCGGGCCGCTTCTTGAGCAGCGGCAGGACCGCCACCTTGTAGGGGGCCAGCTCGGGGTGGAGGGCCAGCGAGACCCGGGTCTCGCCGCGGACCTCCTCCTGGCGATAGCCGTCGATCAGGAAGGTCAGGGCCGCCCGATCCGCGCCACCGGCCGTCTCGACGATCCACGGGATGAAGCGCTCCTCGGTCAGCGGGTCGAAGTACTCGAGGTTCTGGCCCGAGGCCTCCGCGTGACGGGACAGGTCGAAGTCGCCCCGGTTGTGGACCCCTTCGAGCTCCTTCCAGCCGAACGGGAAGCGGTACTCGATGTCGACCGCCTTCTTGGCGTAGTGGGCCAGCTCGTCGGGAGCGTGCTCGCGCAGGCGCAGGCGGGCCGGGGTCACGCCGTACTCCTCATACCAGGCCCGTCGGCGCGGCAGCCACTCCGCGAAGGCCTCGGCGGCGCCCTCCTCGGGGCGCACGAAGTACTGCATCTCCATCTGCTCGAACTCGCGCGTCCGGAAGATCGAATTGCCCGGGCTGATCTCGTTCCGGAAGCTCTTGCCGATCTGGGCGATACCGAACGGGATCTTCTTGCGGCTGGCCTGCAGGACGTTCTTGAAGTTGACGTAGGAGCCCTGGGCGGTCTCCGGTCGCAGGTACACGATCGAGCCCTCGTCCTGGACCGGGCCCATGTGCGTCTCGAACATGAGATTGAACCGCCGCGGCGCGGACAGGGGTCCACCGTCATTGGGGCAGGTCAGCCCCAGCCGCTGCACGATCGTCTCGTCGCGCAGGTCGGTCGCCGACAGTCCCTCCGCGCCGGGCAGCTCGTCGAGTCGGTAGCGCCGGCGACAGGTTGCACACTCGACCAGGGGATCGCTGAACGAGCCGACGTGGCCCGAGGTGACCCACACCTGGGGGTGCATCAGGATCCCCGCGTCCAGTCCGACCACGTCGTCGCGGAGCTGGATCATCGCCCGCCACCAGGCGCGCTTGACGTTGTTCTTGAGCTCGGTCCCGAGCGGACCGTAGTCCCACACGGCGTTGATCCCGCCATAGATCTCGGACGAGGGAAAGATGAAGCCGCGGCGCTTGCCGAGCGAGACAATCGTGTCGAGATCGGCGATGGCGGGCGCGACGGAATCTGGATCGAATGGGGTTCGGGGATCGGTCACGGGGCAGCTCCGTTGGCGGCCGGCCGTGGCAGGGACGGTCGCGGGTGACGTTGGTCCGGCGATGCTAGCAGACGGCACGGGCTGGGCCGATCGGAGGCCCGGGCGGGACGACCCGGCCGCACCCGAATTCAGCCCTCGGGCAGCGTCGCGGCCAGCAAGCGCAGGGCGTTGCCGCCCATGATCGCGGCGATCTCCGCGTCCCCGAAGCCCTCGACCAGGAGCGCGTCGGTGAGCTGGACCATGCCGCTGGCGTCGAACGGCATGGGCACCGCCCCGTCGAAATCCGAGCCAAGGCCGACGTGCTCGAGCCCGGCCAGCTCGACCGCCGCCCGGATCGCCCGGGCGATGGCCGCCGCATCGTGGCCACCGGTGGCCGTGGGCCAGAAGCCGACCCCCACCAGCCCGCCCGTGGCCGCGATCCCCCGGACGTGATCGTCGGCCAGGTTGCGGATGGAATCGAAGCTGGCCCGGACGCCCGTGTGCGAGGCGACCACCGGTCGTGTCGCGATCGACAGGATGTCGTCGATCGTGCGAACCGAGGCATGGGCCACGTCGACCAGCATCGAGCGCCGCTCCATCCGGGCCAGCATCTCCCGGCCGGCGCCGGTCAGCCCGATCTTGTCGACGCCGTGGGCCGATCCCCCGAAGGCGTTGTCGAAGAAATGGGTGGGCGACATCATCCGGTAGCCGGCGTCCGCGAGGCGGTCGACCGCGGCCGGGTCGCCCTCGAGAGCATGCGCACCCTCGATTGCCAGGAAGGCCGCGGTGATCGCGGGCTCGGCCCGCCGCCGGGCGAGGTAGTCCGCGAGGTCGGTCCGCGAGTCGATCAGGCTGAGTCGACCGTCCGAGGCCGCGGCCATCGCCCGGGCGCGGTCGGCGTGGTACAGGGCGCGGGCAAGCCGGTTGCGCCAGGTTCGTCTCGGCCAGCGCTGGATGAGGGCCAGCAGGGTGACGTCATCGCTCCGTCCGTCGTTGCGCTCGAGGTTCGCCCGGTGCGGAACCTGGGTGCAGACAGCGAGGCCCTGGAGGGCGATGCCGCCCTCGATCAGGCGCGGCACGTCGACGTGGCTGTGGGACGCCCGCCGGAGCAGGTCGCGCCCCCACAGGAGCGAGTCGGCGTGGAGGTCGACCACCGTCAGGCCCCGATGGAGCTCGTGGGCCCGTCCGGACGCCGCGTACGGTCCTCGGTGGAGGACGGGGTTCTTGGCCCGGGCGAGGCGATCGGGGACGACCGCCAGGCCGATGCGGGCGGCGGTCGCGAGACCGGCGCCGGCGAGCGCGATGGCCGCCAGCGGACGGACGAAGGCCGGACGGTTCACCGCCCGGCCTTGCCGTTGATCGCTCGAAGCGGCACCCCGGCCGATTCGATCGGGCCGGCCGAGGTCACCCGGGCTAGCGGCGGCGGCCGCTGGCGATTCGGGGCTTCTCGAGGAGGACCAGCGCACCGGCCATGACCAGGCCCAGTCCCAGGAAGACCAGCCCGAGCGACGGACCGGACGACTCGGTCGAGTCGATCGTCGAAGTCGGCGGGAGGGTCGCGTGCGGTCGGTGGGTGGCACCCTCCACGCCGCCGTCCGGAGTCTTCCGGGGGGTCGCGGTGGGCTCGTTCGGCGTCCCGGTCGGGGTGGCCGTGGGCGTCGGCGTCGCGGTCTCGCAGACCAGCTCGAGCGGGTCGGCGCGACCGATGTTGTCGACGTTCTGGTAGCCGTCCTTGCTGTCGTCCGGCCGGAGGACATGGGCACGCACGGTGTGGCTGCCCGGATCGACATGACCCGAGGCCTCGAATCCGTCGGCCAGCTCACCGTCGGGATTGACCCACGAGAAGTCGGGCGCGGTCCCGTCGTTGCCGCTCTCGCCGCTGACCAGCTTGCCGGCGCCGTCGATCCGGATGTAGGCGTTCTCGGGGCGCGTCTGGCGGAACTGGGTCCCGTCGATGCCCTCGACGAGCGCGTACAGCGTCTCGGTGGCGCAGTCGTAGCGCAGGTAGAGCTTGGCGTCGACCGGCTTGGTCGGATCGCCGGCGTCGCTCATGTCGGCGAAGTGATCCGCGCCGAGGTTCCAGTCGCCGGCCGAGCCGTCGACGGTGGCCGTGCCCGAGCTCGGGACGGGTGGACTTGCGGCTCCGACGGACGCCGGTCCGAGGACGGACAGCGCGAGGAGCGCAGCCACACCGACCCAGCCGAGCGGACGGAGCAGCCGCCCGGCGGTGCGCCGGACGAAGCGATGACGAAGAGCGGCCCGCATGGCCTGTTGCCTCCTTGGATCGATACCGATCCGATGATGTCCCCGGGTGCCGGCAGAGGCCGAGCTCGGTGAAGATGGCCGAAGGATGGCCCAATCGCCTTGATCCGTCCAGTACGAACGACCTAACAACGTTCTATGGCGATATCGACCTCACCGCCCCGGTCCGCCCCGGACCGTCGAGCGCGGATCGTTCTGGCGGTGCCTCGGCGCAACCCGGGCGGCTGGGTCGGGCCGGTCAGCCCTGGGGTGAGAGCGCTCGGCGCCGCTCGGGGCCCGAGGCTCGGACCGTCAACGGACCGCCAGCCACCGTGTAGGCCGGCAGGTCAGCCAGACCGAACTCGAGCCGGAGGGGCGGCCGCTCCGCCGCCAGCCAGGCATCGCAGCTCTCGGTCAGGCGCTCCATCAATGCGGCCGCACCCTCGAGCGAGGTGTCGGGTAGGACGACGCTGTACCGGCCGCCGCTCAACGCGATGACGCTGTCATTGGCGCGCGTGTGCTCGCGGATGAAGGCGCCGATGACCCGCCCCAGGCGGGCTACCGCCGCGGGCCCGGGTCCGGCCTCGGACCCATCGCGGGCGGACAGCGCGATCGAGACCCGAATCCCCGATCGGCGGCCCAGGGCCGGCATCCGGGAATCGGCCTCGGGCAGAGATCCGTTCGAGCCGGGCGTCAGCAGCTCGGGCGGCCCTGCTTCGGCGACCATGGATCCCTCCTCGGTCGTCGGCCGGGGCCCGGATGGCACGAACCGGCTCGGGCGGGACGTCGCCCAGGTCACCTCCGAGAGCGGCCGGTCGAGGGCGGGCCCGGCGGGCGGGCGGGAGGCCAGCTCCGGCGAACGCGCAGGCCCCATCGGAGCTCGAGGGCTGGCCGCGGGCGTCGAGGTGGCCGGCGTCCTCGTGGCGGGCGGGGATGCCACCGGTCGAGTCCCGCTCGCTCGGCTTTGGCGCCGCGCCGCGCCCGGCGCGACCGTCCGACCCGGTCCCGGGCCGCCCGACCGGAAGAGGCCGTCGGAGCGACCGAGGAACGCCTCGATGGCGCCGGCGAGGGGATCGGACGACGCGGTCCCGCCCGGGGATCCGGAAGAGACGTCTCGCTCGGTGCCCGCGCGAACCGACCCTGTTTCGCCCGGCCGCGCCCCGCGACCTGGATCAGGCCCACCCGGGTGGAGCGCCCAGCGGAGGAGCAGCACAGCCAGGATCAGGGTCACCGCCGTGTTGAGCGCGACGGCCAGTGCCAGCCAGACCATCACTGCGGCAACGTCCATCGGACGTCAGCGCACGACGACCGGTCGGTTGAGCCAGCGCCGCCAGCCTCCGGCCGGCTGATCTTCCTGGACGAGCGTGGGGGTCGTCGCCGGGACGCCGCTCATGATCTCGGCGGCGACCGCCCGGAAGTCGCCCGCGACCAGGCTCTCGTGGGCGCTCAGGGTGATCGGCAGCCGCATCCCGTTGGCCTCGGCCAGTCGGACGCTGTCGCGGACGGTCGCCTGGAGGACCATGTCGCCGTAGGTGTGGCGGAGCTCGGCCAGGATCTCCCGCGAATGGACCGTGCGGTTGACCCGGCCGGCCAGGATGTGCGGGCTGCCCAGACCCGGATTGAGGGTCGCCCGGATCTGGTCCATCTCGCGGACCAGGCTGGCGACCCCGGGCAGGGCGATGGCATGGGTCTCGACCGGGATCAGAACCTCGCGGAACGCGGCCAGGGCGGCGACGCTCAGGAAGGCGATCGACGGCGGGCAGTCGGCGATGACGACATCCCAGTCCGCGGGCAGGCGACTGACGGCCCGCACGAACGATGCCGCGAGGTCGCCCAGGAGCGTCCGCTCGGCGGTGACCAGCCAGGGCGAGGCCGGGATGATGTCGACCCCGGGGACGATCGTCCGCTGGGCCAGGGTCGACAGCTCGCACGACCCCACGAACACGTCGAACATCCCGCGTGAGTCGTCGTGGGCGCCGACCCAGTCCGATGCGGATCCCTGCGGATCGAGGTCGAGGAGCAGGATCTTGAGGCCGGTCTCGCCCATGGCCGCGGCCAGGTTGACCGATGTCGTGGTCTTACCCGCGCCACCCTTGTGGTTGATGATTGCCAGCGTCCGCACGCCACCTCCCGTTCGTCACGCGCTCGAACGCCGGGCGCGCACACTCCCTCGGGCCATTCTAGACACGAACGGCGGTTCGGCACGATGCGGTCCGCTGGGCTCCGGGCGAATGCGGTGCGGCCAGCCAACGCCTCCACCGGCCGGTGGCTGCCCGTCCACCACCCCGGCTGACGGCGACCGAGCGGCCCGATCTCGTCAGACGGAGCCGGCCCGGACCTCGTCGAGGAACGGCAGTGAGCGAGCGTCGCGCTCGAGGGCGATCCGCACGAAATCGCGCATGGCCGCCTCGACCTCACGCTCGACCGAGACCGGCACGCGCAGGAGCGCGAGGGCCTCGACGTCCATCCGCTGATAGGCCTTGAGCAGCTTGAGCGCCTCCAGCGACAGTCCGGCCCGTTCGCTCGGCGGACCGGCCTCGCGCTGGCAGATCACGCCGCCGAGGGGCGGCACCCAGCGGAAGCTGTCGCTCGCCTCGAGCATCCGGTCGCACTCGACGCATCGGTCGACCTCGGGCCGGACCCCCAGCTCGTCGGTCAGGCGCATCTCGTACCAGCGAGCGACCCGGCCCGGCGCCATCCCCGCATCGAGCAGCTCGTAGGCCCGACGCAGGAGCAGATACAGCGGTTCGGCGGGGTGGCGCTCCTCCAGGGAGCGATCGGCCAGCTCAGCCAGGTACCAGGCCGTGGCGGCGGGCTCCAGCGCGTCGCGCAGGGCCAGCCAGGCATGCCCGACGCTGACCTGGGTGACCACCTCGAAGGTCCGCCCGCGGGCCAGCTGGACGCGCAGCTCGGCGAATGGCTCGACGCTCCCACCCAGCCTCGAGGTCGGGCGCCGGACGCCCTTGGCGATCGCCTTGAGCTTGCCGTCGTGGGGCGTGATCAGGGTCAGGACGCGGTCGGCCTCACCCAGGTCGAACCGGCTGAGGACGATCGCATCGGTCGTGAACGTGCGCGGTCGGGGCACCGCCCCACGGTAGCACCGGGCGGCGGACCGGACTCCCCATCCAACCGGCTACCGCGGACGAACATGTTGTCCTGACTTACACTCGGGCGACGATGACCGCTACCACGCCGGGCTTCGAGCTCGCCGAGCTGATCGCCGCGACCGAGGACGAGATCCTGTCCCTGGTCCGCGATCGCGACCCATCCACCCAGGGCGTCTACGAGATGGTCCGCTACCATCTCGGGCTGGACGGTTCCGGAGCGGCCGCCGGCAAGCGCATGCGCCCGCTCCTAGGCCTGCTCGCCTACGCCTCGATCACCGGCCGCTACGAGCCGGCCCTGCCCGGGGCGGCGGCGGTCGAGCTGGGCCACAACTTCAGCCTGGTCCACGACGACATCGAGGACGGCGACGTCGAGCGGCGCCATCGGCCGACGCTGTGGGCGCGGCACGGCATCCCCCAGGCGATCAACACCGGCGACATGCTCTTCAGCCTGAGCCGGGTGGCCCTCCACCGGCTGACCGATCTGGGCTTCAGCGACGCCAAGGTCCTGCGCCTGATGCGCCTGTACGACACGACCTGCGTCGCCCTGTGCGAAGGCCAGTACATCGACATCTGGACCTCCGAGCACGACGAGTCGATGTCGGTCGAGCTCTACTTCGACATGATCGGGCGCAAGACCGCCGCCCTGATCAGCGCCTCGATCGAGGCCGGCGCCCTGCTCGCGACCGACGACGAGGCGGTCATCGCCCGCTACCGGGCGTTTGGCTGGGCGCTTGGTCTGGCCTTCCAGCTCAACGACGACCTGCTGGGGATCTGGGGTCAGGAGCAGTCCACCGGCAAGGAGCCGACCGACCTCGCCCGGCACAAGAAGACCCTGCCGGTGATCTACGCCCTCGAGCACGCTGGCCCCGAGGACCGCGATCGGATCCGGGCGATCCAGGCCGCCGACATCCCCACGGCCGACGAGTTGGCCGAGATCGTGGCGATCCTGGAGCGCAGCGGCGCTCGCGACTACACCCGCGACCAGGCCCGCCGCTATCGCGACGAGGCCCTGGCCGAGCTCGATGCGGCGGGCACCGTGGACGCCGCCGCGCGGGCCGGGCTCGAGCGGATCATCGTGTCGGTGATCAGCGCCTAGGGGCGACGCGTCCGCGCGCGTTGGGCGGCGCGGCGGTCGACTGAGCTAGCGGTCGGCCTCGTCGTCCGCGCGCTCCGCGGCCGTGCGCTCGCGCACGACCAGGACCTTGGATACGCGCCGGCCGTCGGTCGACTCGACCGTCAGGCGCAGTCCGTCGATCTGGACTTGGTCGCCGGGCACGGGCACCCGGCCGATGCGATGGAAGACGAGCCCGCCGATGGTGTCGTACTCGTCCTCGTCCTCGAGGCTCAGGGTGGTGTCGAACAGCTCGGCCAGCTCGTCCACGGCGACCCGCCCGTCGACCCGGATCTCGTCCTCCGAGAGCCGGACGATCATCTCCTCTTCCTCGTCGTACTCGTCCTGGATCTCGCCCACGATCTCCTCGAGGAGATCCTCGATGGAGACCAGACCGGCCGTGCCGCCGTACTCGTCGAGCACGATCGCGATGTGGACCTTCTTGCGCTGGAAGTCGTGGAGCAGGTCGTCGATGGTCATCGATTCGGGGGCGAAGACGGGGCTGCGCAGGATGGCCCGGATCGGTGGCCGGGGCTCGGCCGAGGACTTGAGGTAGGGCAGCAGGTCCTTGGCATAGAGGATGCCGACCACCTCGTCGATCGATTCCTCGTAGACAGGGATCCGGCTGTGGCCTTCGTCGACGATCGTGTCGATGGCCTCCTCGAAGGTCGCCGAGACGGGCAGGGCCACGATCCTCGTGCGCGGGACCATGACCTCGTGGAGGCGTCGCTCGCCGAGCTCGATGACCGCGTTGATCATCTGCTCCTCCTCGGCCTCGAGGATGCCCTGCTGGCCGCCCCGCTCGACGATGAGCCGGAGCTCCTCGGCAGTGATCTGCGATTCGCGCGAGACGTCGGCGCCAAAGGGCCGGGTCACCGCCCGGGTGATCCCGGTCAGGAGCGCGACGAGCGGGCCCAGGATCCGCCCGATGATGTCGATCGGGACGGCAAGGGTGAGGGCGAATCGCTCGGGATAGGCCAGGGCGAGGGTCTTTGGCACGAGCTCGCCGAAAACGATGGTGAACATGGCCAGGATGATCG
>JAXDKT010000003.1:0-2506 GCA_034666965.1 Chloroflexota bacterium
CGCGAGGGCCTTGAGGCGCGAGTCGGCCGGCATCAGCAGGTAGCTCATCTGGCGCCGGGGGCCGCCGGGGGTGGTGCGGATGAAGCGGCCGACGACCTGGCGGAAGAAGAGCTCGGTCCGGGCCGCCGTTGCATAGACGCCGACTCGCAGGCGGGGGATGTCGACCCCCTCGGAGACCATCAGGACCGAGACCAGCCAGCGCCGGTCGGAGGAGGCGAACTCGGCGATGCGCCGGCTGGCATCGGGCTCGTCGCTCATCACCAGCTCGGGCCGCTCCCCCGAGATCGACCCGAGCCGCGCCGCGATCGCCCGCGCGTGGTCCTGGTCGGAGGCGATGACCAGACCGCCCGCGTCGGGGTGCCCGTCGGCGCGCACCTCGCTCAGCCTGGCGTCGCCGTCACGCAGCACCTCGCCCATCCACTCGCCGTCCGGGCTGAGCGCCGTCCGCAGGCGCCGGGCCGCCTCGGCCGCCGGCAGGACGAGGTCGAAGTCGGCGCTGCGCAGCCGGCCGTCCGAGAGCCACTCCATCTCGCCGTCATAGGGCAGGAAGGTGATCGGGCGGCATACCCGGTCGCGCAGCGCCTGCGGATAGCCGTAGGCGTAGTCGGCCTGGCTGAGCCCGTCATCGTCGTAGATGACCCAGGGTATGGCCGAGTTGTCGGAGCGGAAGGGCGTGCCCGAGAGCAGCAGCCGGAAGCGGGCGCCGTCGAATGCCCTGCGGGTCTGCAGGCCCCAGGCGGCAAGGTCGCCCATGTGGTGCGGCTCGTCGGCGATCAGCAGGGTTGGCCGGCGGCCGGCGGCCAGCCGGTGCGTATCCGGCCCGGCCGCGATCGTCTGGTAGGTGACGGCGACGCCGTGGAAGTCGGCCGACTCGGGTCCGTCCGAGTTTGGCCTGTTCGGCTCGAGGTCGATGCCGTAGCGGCCCGCATCGGCGGCCCACTGGCGGCAGATGTGGGTCGTCGGGCCGACCACGACGACGCGCGAGACGAACTTCGCGCTCAGCATCCGGTGGGCGATGTGCAGGCCAAAGGTGGTCTTGCCGGCCGCCGGCGTGGCCGAGGCCAGGAAGCTGGTGGCCGAGTGCGCTCGCACAGCCTCGGTCGCCTCGTCCTGCCACGACCGCAAGGGCCGGGCATCGGGCCAATCCGGAAGCGATCGGGCACGCGCCCCGTCGATTGGATGCTGGGAGGCGTCGTACAAGGGCGCGCCACAATAAGGTCGGCCGCGGTCGGAGGGCGATGACCCCGCACGAGCTCGATCAGCGCTGACATTGGGCGCGGCAGCGCTGAACTCTTAAGCACTCGAATTTTCGTATCTATACGCTTCCGCGCGCGGTGAGCGATAAGCAGAAGCGCAGGGCGCGGCAGGAACAGGCGGAGCGTGAGGGCGCAGAGGCCGCGCAGCTACGCGGCAAGCGTTGGATCGCGGTCGGAGCGGGCATGGTGCTGCTCGGCCTAATCGGCTTTGTGGCGGTCAGGTGGCTGCTCGAACCGGTTCCGACGATCGTGCAGGGCCGGCTGGCCGGCGTCCGCGAAATCTCGTTCCTCGAGGGAGAGCAGCCGGGCAGCGGCATCAGTCCCGTGTGCGGTTGTGCTCATCCACGTCTGCGCGCCTGGCGAGGGGTCGAGTTCTCCGGTAGGAAGGTGACGCTGCGGCACACGGGCAGCCCGTGGACGGATTGGGCGATCTCCTCGGCGGAACCCGACGCGGTATCGCTGACCGGTGGGCTCAAGGTCGTGCGGGCAACGGCATATCGACTGAGACCGAACGGGCGTTTCGATCCCTTCAGCCTCGTGAATGGGCACCGTGACGACAGCGCCGCGACCGTGGATCGCAAGATCGGCGTGAGTGCCGAAACCTTCTCGATCGTGACCCGTTCCACGCTGCGAATCGGCCTGTCGGGGGCCGTTCCGGTCGGCGCTTGGGTCCCCTTTCCTGGCTCGTGGGTCGACCTGTCCGCATCCCGCTCGCCGTTCCCAGGGATCGCCCGGCGTCCGCGCCTCGTAGAGCATTACCCGTCCCGCGTGGGATTCTGGCCTGACCGCAACGGGACCCCTCGCCCGAAGGAGCGGCAGGTCTATCCGCTGGGTGACTTCCTGGGGCCCCACCTCGTGCTCTGGACCGACGATCCGCAGGCCCGCATCGTCGGCACCCGGCTCGGCCGGCCGGCGGGCCCTGGGGTCGTCACCGCCGTGGTCGTGAGCCGTTCCGTGTTCAGTACGAGGATCGGGGCGGCGCCGGCCTTTCCCTCGCAGATTGCCGGCATGGAACATCTGTCGTTGGCGGAACCGGAAAGCTTCGCGGAAGACATAGCCGACGGCAGCGGTACGACCGGGTCTGTATCGGTGACGGTCGACCGGCCGCTGTCGGAAGACGACTACCGGAGCGTCAGGCGTCGGGTGCAGCTGAATCCGACGGGCTGGACCGCAGTTCCCCCGCACCCGGAGTTCGAAGGCAAACTCGCACAGCGGGGGTTTTGGCAGGAGCAGCACTATCCGCCGCTGCC
>JAXDKT010000004.1:0-19944 GCA_034666965.1 Chloroflexota bacterium
CGTTCGTGCCGCCGAGGTTATGGGGAGGCAGAAGATCGCGTTGGGGAGCGCGCCGGTGGACGTTCGTGCCGCCGAGAGTATGGGGAGGGACAGGAACTGGGTGGCGGCGTGCCGGGTGATCCGGTCGCCGCCACTCCGGGTTACGCGACGGTCACAGGCTGTCGGACGGGGTAGTCGTGGTCGATGGCGTGGGGGTCGTCGGCGACGACGATCCGCCGGAGCCGCCTGGGCCGCCCGAGCCACCCGACCCGTTGGTGCCCATGTTCGGGCAGTTCGCGCCATTGCCGCTGTGGCCGGGTCGGGTCGACGGCGTCGTCGAGCCGCCGGTCGACGGCTGGCTGGTGGCACCCGGCGCAGCCGAGGCCGATGGGTCGGGGCTCGCGGCCGCCACGACCGCGACCCCACCGACGGTCAGCAGACCGGCGGCCAGGGCGAGCGTGGCGATCGTTCGCCGGATGCCGCCGAAGCCGCGCGCTGCGGTCTCGGGCCGAGCCGGCTGATGGTTCCATTCCATGAGGGTTCTCCTGTGCGGTGAGAGGGTCAAGGGGGCGCGATCGATCTAGCTCATCGGTGACTCCAGCTGGGCCTCCCCGCTCACGGGAACCGGTCGAACCAGAGCGCCGCGAGGCCCGCCCCGGTCACGGCGAACACGAGCGCGGCGGCGGCGAAGTACTGGGTCACCTCCTGCTCCTCGTAGGTGGACCCCACGCGCGAGCCGAGGCTCTCGTAGATCTGGGCCAGGTCCTGGCTGGTCGGCGCCTCCGTCCGCGGCCAGGCCGTCGAGCGCGGCGTGCAGCGCCGCCGGGATCGACGTGAGCTCACGGGTCGGGTCGGTCATCGGAACCTCCGGGGCCCGTGGGCTCGGGCGAGATCTCTTCGGGTTGTC
This sequence comes from Chloroflexota bacterium, assembly GCA_034666965.1. Classification (GTDB taxonomy): domain Bacteria; phylum Chloroflexota; class Limnocylindria; order Limnocylindrales; family CSP1-4; genus Chersky-267. Next base: position 887 of record JAXDKT010000004.1, read on the forward strand.
GGGCTCCCTCATCGCACGGTCGGGACCCACTCGGGTCGGCCGGCGGACGGCAGACCGCCGTCCCGGACGCAATCTCGCCGACGGCGCCTGTCGGTATCGTTACGGCCCGCTTGCCTTGGACCGGGTCCGGGGGTAGGCTCGGGGCGTAGCAGGAGGGGGGCGCGCGCCCGCAGTGCCCATGCGAAGAGCCCACCGCGGCGTGATCGCGGTCGCGGTCGTCTGCGTCCTCGCAGCCCTCGTGCCCGGCGCTGCCCTGAGCGCCGTCACCGCGCTGCCGACGCTGCTCCCGACGGCCGATGGCACTCGCGACGCAACCGTCCAGGTCCGGGGCGTGACGGCCGCGTTCGACGCGATCGAGGAGGGCGTCGCGGCGGCCGACACCACCTCCTACCTCCAGAACCAGCAGAAGTTCGCGGGGCGCTACTTCGCGCTGCTGACCGACATGCCCGGCGATTTCACCTCGATCGCCAGCCTGTCCATCTCGATCCGGGCGCGGACCGTGGGGCTCACCGACGACCAGACGACGCTGTTCGCCCAGGTCGTCGGGTCCGACGAGACCACGGCCCTGTCCAGCGAGATCCTGGTCGGGACGAACCCGGGTCCGAGCGGCTGGACGACGATCTCGAACGTTGCCTTCTCCGGTCTGACGCCCGGCTCGAAGGCCACCTGGGACGGTGCCCGGCTGCGGCTGCGCTGGGCGTACGCCCAGGTCGGCACGGCCGACTCGACTCAGCTCCGGCTGACCGTCGCCGAGCTGCACGGCACCTACAACACCGGCGGCCCGCCATCCGACCTGACCCCGCCCCAGCTGACGGGCGCTGCGGTCAACGGGACGAGCCTGACCCTCAGCTACGACGAAGCGCTCGACGCCGGCTCGGTCCCGGCCGCCAGCGCCTACGCCGTCCTGGTCGACGGCAATCCTCGGTCGGTCAGCACGGTCGGGATCGGCGGCTCGACCGTGACCTTGGCGCTGAGCTCCGCCGTGACCAACGGCCAGGCGATCAGCGTGTCGTACACGGTGCCGGCCACGAACCCGGTCCAGGACGTAGCCGGCAACGACGCCGTGGCGTTCAGCGGGCAGGCCGTGACCAACAACACCCCGGCCCCGGGCGACAGCACTCCGCCGCTGCTGAGCGGCGCCGCGGTCAACGGCGCGAGTCTCACCCTGACCTACAGCGAGCCCCTCGACACGGGCTCGGTTCCCGCTCCGAGCGCCTACGCCGTGCTGGTCAATGGCAGCCCGCGCACGGTCAGCACGGTCGGGATCGGCGGCTCGACCGTGACCTTGGCGCTGAGCTCCGCCGTGACCAACGGCCAGGCGATCAGCGTGTCGTACACGGTGCCGTCCACGAATCCCGTCCAGGACGTAGCCGGCAACGACGCCGCGGCGTTCAGCGGGCAGGCCGTGACCAACAAGACCCCGAGCGGGGGCGGGGGCGGGCCGCTCCCGACGCTGCTGCCGACCGGCGACGGCTCCAGGGACGCCACGGTCCAGGTCCGAGGCGTCACCCAGGCCTTCGATGCGATCAACGAGGGGATCGCCGCGGCGGACACGTCGACCTACCTCCGCAACCAGTCGAACCTGTCGGGGCGCTACTTTGCGCTTTTGACCGATATGCCCGCCGACTTCACCTCGCTGAGCACGCTCACGATCTCGATCCGGGCCCGGACGACGAGCGTCTCGAACGACCAGGTGACCCTCTTCGCCCAGCTCTTTGGCGCCGACGAGACGACCGCCCTGTCGAGCGAGAAGCTCCTGGCCACGAACCCCGGGACCTCGAGCTGGACGACGCTCTCCAACGTCGCCTTCTCCGGCCTGACGCCGGGCTCGAAGGCCGTCTGGGACGGTGCCAGGCTGCGGCTGCGCTGGGCTTACAGCCAGGTGGGCAGCGCCGACTCGGCGCAGCTGCGGCTCACGGTGGCGGAGCTTCACGGCACCTACACCGCCGGGCCGCCACCGTCCGACTTCGACCCGCCGCTGCTCACCAGCGCCGTGGTCAGCGGGCCGTCGCTGACCCTGACCTACAACGAGGCGCTGGACGGGGGCTCGGTGCCAGCACCCGGCGACTACGCCGTCCTGGTCAACGGCAGCCCCCGGTCGGTCAGCACGGTCGCGATCGCCGGATCGGCGGTCACGCTCACGCTCGCCTCGGGGGTGGCCAGCGGCGAGACCGTCAGCGCCTCCTACACGGTGCCGGTGAGCAACCCCGTCCAGGACCCGTCTGGCAACGACGCGGCCGGGTTCAGCGGCCAGTCGGTCAGCAACACCACCCCGCCGCCGGGCGGCACCGTCAACCCGTCGGGCAACGAGATCACCGACTCCGTCCGGGCGGCCGGGATCCAGGGCGATGGCCGCTCCGCGGACTCGAGCTACGGGATCTGGGAGGCCACGACCAACCTCGACACCAACGGGGGCTTCGAGAACGGCAGCACGGCGGGCTGGAGCCCGACCGGCGGCTCGTTGGCCAACTCGACCGAGCAGGCCCGCTTCGGGACGCACGGCGGCAAGGCCGTCACGTCGGCACCCGGCGACCTTGTCTCGAAGGCCGTCAGCGGCCTGTCCGCGTCGACGAACTACAGCCGCTCGCTGTGGATCTACCGGACCGAGACCGCGGCCACCCTGACGGTGGTCGTGCTCAACAACGCGGGGACGGGCAACCTGGCCAGCGCCACGGCCCCGAGCGCCCTGGGCTGGAGCCGGATCGTGCTCCATCCCCGGACGGAGTCGGGCCAGACCGCGCTGACGACCCGGATCGCGGCGAGTCTCGGCGGGGTGACCTACTACCTGGACGGGGCCCAGCTCGAGAAGAACGTGGTGGCCACACCCTACGTCGAGACGAACGGCTCGACCGCGACCCGCGGTCCGGCAAAGGTCAGCGTGGTGGGCAACCCGGTCGGCCCGACCCAGGGCTGGGTGGCCGTCCGGATCCGGCTCGGCTGGGACTCGACCACGGCGTTCTCGCCCGACCCGGGCATCGTGGACATGAGCGTGTCGAACAACGACGCGCTGTTCTGCTATTGGGACGTCGGCTCGCATACGTTCCACCTGGAGCGCCACAAGGGCGGCACGGGGACGACCGCCGCTTCGGCCGTCCAGTCGTTCAGCGCCGGCACGATCAAGACGGTGATCTACGCCTGGACCGCGACCGACGTCCGGGTCAGCGTCGATGGCGGGGCATTCGTGGGGACGGGCAACACCACGATCCCGGGCCAGGCCACGCTGTTCATCGGCTCGGACCAGGTCCAGGGCAACGGCAGCAACCGCCAGGGCGATTCGGACTACCTGTGGGTCGCGGGCGGCAGCGGCACTCTGACCAACACCGACGCGGCCACGATCCACGCCTTCGGCGACAGCGACCATGCCCAGGGCGACTTCCCCGGCGCGGCCACCTTCGCCTGGGCCGCGAACTAGCCGCGCCGACAACCGCCAATTGGCGGCAGTTACTGCAGCCGGCCGGCCTTGAAGCGCTGGATCAGGCTGGTGAAGTCGGGCAGCCCCCGCTCGTAGCCGATCGCCCAGAAGCCCGCGCCGGCGAGACCGCGGGCGTCGGCCATGGCCAGCTTGGGCGTGAGCGTCGCCGCCGAATCGACGTAGATCGCAAGCCAGCCGGCCGGGCTGGTGGATCCCAGTGCGATCTTGCCGCTCTTGTCGGTCGGCAGGGTGTACACCTCGACCTGTTCGATCTCGTCGCGAGTCGGCACGATCGCCGGATCCTGAAGGATGTCGAGGTGGTCGCTCGGGATCCAGGCGGCGCCCTTGCCGGTCTGCGGGGCGGCGACCTCGGGTCCATCGACCGGCCAGGCCATGCCGTAGAAGGGCAGCCCGAGCAGGGTCCGCTGGACCGGCACGCCAAGGGATTCATACAGGTCGAGCGACCAGGTCAGGCTCTTCGGGTCGCCGTCGCGGCGCAGCACGGGTGACGACGCTCCCGGCGCCGAGCCCGACCAGTGGTAGTCGTAGCCCATCAGGAAGATCCGGTCGGCTGCGGCCGCCGTCGCGGCCACGGCCATCGCCGCGCCGCCGAGGTTGGCGGTCGTGGCCACGGAAACCTGGGCCGCCGGGTGGGCGGTGGTGAGCGCCGCGCGCAGCCGGGCGACGAACTCGCCGTAGGCCCGGACCAGGCCCGGATCCAGCTGCTCCACGTCGACATTGACTCCATCGACCCCAAGATCCCCGACGAGGACGACGAGCGCGGCGATCAGCCGGTCCTGGGTCGTAAGCGGTCCCCCGAACAGGCGCTGGTTGCGATCCAGCCCAAAGCTGCTGAACACGAGCTCGACCCGGCTGCCCCGGGCATGGGTCTCGGCGATCAACTGGCGGCCGATCGGGCCCGAGATCCGCTTGAAGCCGGTTTGGGCCGTGTCGATGGTCCCGTTGCGTTTGCTGGTGATCGAGAACAGGGCCAGCGTGGAGAGCTCTGTCTGGGCCAGGTGGCCCGCAATCGTCGCGTCCATCTCCCAGTACGGGACGTAGCCGTAGACCTCGTGGCCGGGGATCGGGACCGGCGTCGGCTGCGGAGTCGGCGCGCCGGCGGCCGTGGCACCGGGGCCGGCCGATCCGGTCAGGTTCGGCTTGAGGACGCCCCCGACCAGGAGTCCCCCGAAGACACCAACCAGGATCAACGCGCCGAGCGATGCCAGGAGCTTGGGTCGCCGGGTCATCTGGAAAGGGTGGGTGCCTCCGCCGAGTCGGTCAAGCGTGGAGGACTGACGCGGTTCCTCTATCCTCCGCCGATGAGTTGGCGACCCGTCCGCCGGAGCGATGCCCCCGCCCTGTTTGACGGCTTCCTGATCGCGGCGGTCTCGTCGTTCCTGGGGATTCGCTTCCTGCTCGCGGTCACCGGCTATCCCCAACTGGGCGGCAACGGCCTGCACATCGCCCACATGCTGCCGGGCGGCCTGCTGATGCTGCTCGCCCTGATGCTCCTGCTGGCCTACCTCGACCGCTCCATCCACCACGTTGCGGCGGTCATCGGCGGCTTTGGCTTTGGGATCTTCATCGATGAGATCGGCAAGTTCATCACCGCCGACAACGACTACTTCTTTCGGCCGGCGGTGGCCCTGATCTACATCGTCTTCGTGCTCCTGTATCTGGTCGGGCGGGTCCTGGCCGGGCGCAAGCGGCTGACTCCGACCGAGTCCCTGGCCAACGCGATGGACGTGCTCGAAGGCACCCTCGGACGGGCGATCGAGCCCGAGGACCGAGCCCGGATCCGGCAGCTCCTCGACGCCGCCGACGGCCGCGGCCGGCTGGTCCGCGATCTTCAGCACTACCTCGACGGGCTGCCATCGACGGCCGACAGCGAGGTGCTGCCCGAGCGCATCCAGCGGCGCCTCGCCGCCGAGTACCGGCGCCTGGTGGAGAACGATTGGTTCGAGCGCGCGGTGGTGCTCGTCGTGATCGGCTACGCCGTCCTCGCGATCGTCGGCGTCTTCTCCATCTCGGTCACGCTGGGCGGACCCGAGACGGCGCTGGTCGCCACGGCCCAATCCGTGTCGTCGCTGGTCGGCGGGCTGCTCATCCTGCGCGGCGTGGCCAGCCTGCCGGCCTCGCGCTCCGCGGCGTATGTGTGGTTCACCCGCGGGCTGCTGGTCTGGATGCTGATCACCCAGGTCTTCGTGTTCTACACCTCACAGCTGGCCGGGCTGACCGGATTGGTCATCGACCTGCTGGCCTATGGCGCCCTGCGCTTCGCCCTGAGTCACGAGAGTCCGGCCCCCGGATCGGCCGCAAAACCGGCGGCCTAAGCGACCGGCTCGCTCGAGGCCACCCGTCCCTCGGCGCGGTGGTTCCAGGCCTTGAAGAACAGCCACGTCCCGAGCGTCACCAGCCCATACAGGAGGACCAGGCCGAGGGCCATCACGACCCGGGTCTGGCGGAGCGCATCGAGATAGGCGTCGTTCTGGTTGAGCAGGAGGTGCCAGAACAGGAAGGTGGCGGTCCCGAACATCAGCGCCCAGCCGATCTTGCTCCATTCGAAGACCGTGGCGCCGTCCATGAACGTGATCGGGATCATGGCGTAGAAGACGCCCTCGAGGCCGGCCACGAAGATCGTGACCACGACGACCTCGATGAGCGACAACCACCACGCGCCGCCGGTCTCGGCGGCGGGCCGCAGGACGAGCAGCGCGAGCCAGGCCAGCAGGCTGGCGGCCAGCAGCGCGAGGGTCGGCACGAGCACGACCTGGGCGGACTGGCGCCGGCTCAGGACGACCGACGAGAGGATCAGGTTGGAGGCGACGAACCCGTAGAGGATCCCCGGCCGGAAGTCCATCAGCCGCGAGACCACCACGCACACGATGGCGATGGCCACCGCCGCCACGTACAGCCGGACCGACGCCGGCGCCTTGAGTCGCCGGTTGGCGACGAAGGCGCCGCCACCCTCGGAGAGGTAGGTCACGAAGCCGACCCCCAGGACGATCGCGGCGAACAGCACGGCGCTACGCAGATCGAGCGCGAAGTCTGGGCTCAGGAAGCCGTAGACGACCCCGGTCAGACCGAGCACGATCGCGACCCGCAGGGGTCCGCCGATCAGGCGGCTGGCCGACAACCGGCTGGCCCCCCGCGACAGCGCGCCGGCCGCTCGGAACAGCGGCCGCAGCCGGCGGGCCCCCGCCGCGGTCCACAGGTCGATTTGGTCGCGATTGGACTTGATCGTGCTGTTGAACAGCGACGAGGTCAGGCCGAAGGTCAGCAGCACGGCCACGGTCAGCAGCAGGTTGGTGCCCAGCACGTCGAGGTCGGTCGACATCGCCTGGGGGCCGGGCACGGCGGCGGCCAGGGCGGGCAGCGATCCGTCACCGCCCAGTCCCGCGCCACCCCCGCCAGGGGCACCGCTGGGCGGTGGCAACGGGGCGGCGGCGGCCGTCGCGGTCGGCTTCGGGCTGCCGACGGCGCCGAGGACCGCTCCGCTGGGCGATGGCGATGGAGCCGCGGGCACGGGGGTCGGCGAGACCGCCATCGGAGCGGGTGTCGCGGCCGGGCTGGCGGTCGGTGTGGGCCCCGGCTGGAGGGTCGGCCGGGCGGTCGGCCGGGGGGTCGGGCGGGGCGCCGGCTTCGGGGTCGGCCTGGGCGTGGGCGGCGGCGGCGGGTCGATCGTGTAGGTCTGGGAGTCGAAGTAGCAGGCGAAGGCCGTGCACGACTGCGCGCTGACTTGGTGGTCGCCCGGAAAGGCCGGCACCGCGCCCGAGCCGCCGGGCGGGTTGGCGCCGACGACCATGATGGCCAGGCCCCCGGGTGGGGTCGTCTGGATGGCGGCCGTGCAGTCGGCGCCCATGGGCGCCGACCCGAGCGGAAGCTCGCCATCCCAGTAGAACGAGACCGTTCCGTCGCAGGGAATCACCCGCAGGCTGTAGGTCGCGGTGAAGGTGTCCCGCTCCTGGCCGTGGTTGGGGGTCAGGGTCAGGGTGGCCTCGCCTGCGGCGCCCGCCAGGGGCACGGCCGACAGCGCGGCGGCGCACGTCAGCGCCGCCGCAAGTAGGCCGCGAAGAACCAGGGACCGGTGCAGAGCTGGGATCCTCCTCGCCTCCGGATCGGAGGGTCTCTCGATACAGGTTGCGCCGGCCCGTGTCAAGGTGGAAACGCCGCGGATGACCGCGGGTGGCCCGAATCGATCGCCCGACTAGACCGCCTCGAGGATGAACAGCCGAGCCCAGAAATCGCCTCGAGTCGCGGCGGCTTGGCGCTCGGTGGCCAGCAGGAGGCCGGCTGACATCAGCTCGTCACCGCCGCGCACCAGCGCGTTCGCACGCTCGACCGAATCCCCGTCCGATGGCCACAACGAGATCCGATACGAGCTGGCGGGGTCGAGTCCGCGCAATCGCAGCCGGTCGGGCCCGGGGACCGGTCGGTTGAGCACGCGGTACAGCCCGACGACGGCCTGGCGCCGGTCGGCCGCGACGGTCATCCAGGCGGCCTCGTTGCCGTCCCCGGCAAACGGGCTGCGCAGCCGGACGAACCGTCCGAACTGGAACAGCTCGCGGTGGGCCTTGTAGAAGGCGACCTGCTCGCTGACCGCGGCCCGCTCCTCCGGGCTGAACGTCGTCGGGTCCAGCTCATAGCCGAAGACCCCGAAGAAGGCCACCGCGGCGCGGGTCGCGAGCGGCGTGATCCGGCCGGTCTGGTGGTTGGGCACGGCGGCGACGTGGGCGCCCGTCGAGCTGAGCGGGTAGACCAGCGAGGTACCCCACTGGATCCGGAGTCGCTCCGCGGCGTCGGTGTCGTCGCTGGTCCAGGTCTGCGGGGCGAAGGCCAGCATGCCCGGATCGAACCGGCCGCCGCCGCTCGCGCACGACTCGAACAGGATGTCGGGGTAGGCCGCGGTGAGCCGCCGGTAGAGGTCGTACACCCCCAGGATGTAGCGGTGGAAGAACTCGCCCTGCCGGTCGGGTGGTAGCGCCGCGCTGTAGGGCTCGGTGATATTCCGGTTCATGTCCCACTTGACGTAGGCGATCGGTGCTCCGCTGAGCACGTCCGACAGGACCGCGAAGAGGTGGTCGACGACCTCCGGCCGGGACATGTCCAGGACCAGCTGCTGGCGGCTTTCGGTCCGCGGCCGGCGGGGCACCCCGACGGCCCAATCGGGATGGTCGGCGAACAGCTGGCTGCGCGGGCTGACCATCTCCGGCTCGATCCACAGTCCGAACTTGAGACCGAGCCCCTCGATCGCCCGGGCCAGGCCGTCGATGCCGTTGGGCAGCTTGCGCCGGTCGACGATCCAGTCGCCCAGCGAGGTGGTGTCGTCGTCGCGCTGCCCGAACCAGCCGTCGTCGAGCACGAACAGCTCGATCCCGAGCTCGCGCGATGCGGTCGCCATCTCGAGCAGCTTGGGCTCGTCAAAGGCGAAGTAGGTGCCTTCCCAGTTGTTGATCAGGATCGGTCGCGGCCGATCTCGCCAGGTGCCCCGGGCCAAACGCTCGCGGTAGAGCCCGTGGTAGGCGTCGCTGAGCTCGCCCAGCCCGGCGTCCGAGTAGGCCAGGACCGCCTCGGGGACGGCGAACTCGGCCCCGGGCTCGAGCCCCCAGCTGAACCCTTCCGGCGCGATGCCGAGTCGGACCCGGGTGGTCGCCTGGGCGTCCACGTCGGCCTCGGCCAGGAAGTTCCCGGAATAGACGAGGCTGAAGCCGTACGCCTCGCCGGCGTCCTCCGTGGTCGACGGTCGGCGCAGGACCAGGAAGGGGTTGTGCTGGTAGCCCGACGCCCCGCGCAGGCTGGCGATCGACTGGCGACCGGGGGCCAGAACCCGCTCGATCACGTGCCGCTCGCGCGCCCAGGTCCCGCTGAGGTGGACGAACCGCCAGTCCGAGTCGGGCAGATCGAGCGATGCGCTCATGGCGCAGGTCAGGCGCAGGGCGCCTGCTCCGCGGTTGCGCACCAGGGCGCTGCGGGCGATGACCGGACGGTCCCGAAAGAGCGTGTACGAGAGCTGGACCTCGGCGCCGGTCGGAGCGTCGGCGAGGACGATCTCGATCGTGTCGGCTTCGTCTTCCGACTCGACATAGGTCGCCGGCAACCCCGGCGGGGATGGCTTCCCGGCGACGATCCGATGCCCGGCATAGCGCAGGTCGAGGACGGTCGACCCGTCGGGCGCCTCGATCGTGAGCGCGGGGACGCGAAAGTCGCCGATCCCGGGCACCGGATATTCGAGCGCGACCGGGTCGTCGAGGCGATTTGAAAATCCATGGAACGGCCCCAGGCCGAGGTGGGCGTAGGACCTCCCGGGCGCGAGGGCCCGGCCGAAGTGGAGGTGACCCAGGGAATCGTTCTCGAGAACCCGGGCGACGTAGCTGATCCGCTCGTTGCGCAGGTGGACCTGGCGAGTCCCGGGATCCCACTCGATCGCCACCGGTCAATCGCCCAGGCTGGGACCGAGCGTCCAGGACCAGCGGTAGGTGCCCGGCCCGACGAGATACTCGGGCAGCGTGTCCGGGCCACAGCTGGCCGTGCCCAGGCCGCGATGAGCCGCGTCGAGATGGACGATCGTCTCCGCTCGGGGGGTCAGCTCGACGTCATGGGTCGCCGCGGCCAGGTCGGCCGCCCGATGGTGGGTCGCCGAGACCTGGCGGGGCGCGTCGAGCGTGATCCGCACGCCCCGGCCGCGGCCGTCACTGAGCTGGATCCAGCGGACGTCGGCGCGGCCACCGTTCTCCTGGGGCCGGATGTAGGGCGTGTACAGCTCATCGACGGTCGCCTGCCAGCGGGCCACCAGCGCACCTCGCCGTCGATCGGGGTAGGCCTCGTGGGGACCGGCACCGAACCAGCCCACTCGGTCCAGGCCGGGGACCACCTCAAGGACCATCCCGACCCGCGGCAGGTCGCTCAGCGTTTCGGGGATGACGGCCATCTCCTCGACCCGGATGGTGCCGTCGGGCATCGCTCTGAACGTCTGCTCGTGACGGATAGCGACACCGGCTCCGGTCCGGTACTCGCTCACGACGTCGGTGGCATCGGCACCGTGATCGACCGAGACGAGCCGCCGCTCGAGCCGGTCCAGGCCGGCCGCCGTCCAGCCCGCGGCGATCCCACCGAACCGGTCGTTGTCCGTCGGCGCCCGCCACAGGGAGAGGGTTGGGGCGGCGGCCAGCAGCTCGTGGACGAGCAGCCCGTCCGCGTCCAGGGCGACGGCTCCGGTCGGTCCCGGTGTACCGGCCCCCTCGGCGCCCGCCGCCGACGAGCCGACCGCCAGCTGGGCCGCGGCGACCTCGAAGCCCGCGGGCGCCCAGGACGACTCCCCGGCGGTCACGAACCGGATCGTCAGCCAGGCCTCGGCACCGGTCGGCAGCGACGGATCGGTCCAGCCGTGGAGCACGGCGGGGCCGCGATCGCCCGGATCGATCTCGGGCAGGACCACGTCGCCGGAGCCGGCGATCTCGCCGTCGATCGACAGCTCCCACCCGGCCCGCAACCAGCCCAGGTTCCGGAAGGACTGCCGGTTGACGACCTCGACGATCCCGGCCCGACGGTCGTGCAGGCCGGTTGGTCGGACCGGCGCCGCGATCGCCTTGTGCTCCCACATCGCGGGCTTTGGCCGGCGATCCGGCCAGACCAGGCCATCCAGGCAGAAGTTGCCGTCGTTGGGCAAGTCACCGAAGTCGCCGCCATACGCCCAGCGCTTCGTTCCATCGGGCAGCTCCTGGACCAGGCCGTGATCCCAGAACTCCCAGATGAACCCGCCCTGGAGGCCGGGCGTGGACTCGATGGCGTCCCAGTACTCGCCCAGCGTCCCGTTGCTGTTGCCCATCGCGTGCTGGTACTCGCACATGATCAACGGGTGGAGCTGCCGCCCCGAGTGGGCGTGGCCGACGATGGCCGCGATCGAGGGATACATCGGGCAGGTGATGTCGCTGACGGCCTGGTCGCTGCTCCAGTCGAACCGGATCGCGCCCTCGTAATGGAGCGGTCGCGACGGGTCGTAGCCGCGCAGCCAGCCGGCCGCGGCCTCGTGGTTCAGGCCATGTCCGGACTCGTTGCCAAGGGACCACATGATGACCGACGGGTGGTTCTTGTCGCGCATGGCCATCCTGGACACCCGGTCGACCCACGCGCCGAGATAGCGCCAGTCGTCGCACAGCGTGCTCTGGAAGGCATGCGACTCGATGTCCGCCTCGTCGACCACGTACAGCCCGAGCTCGTCGGCCAGCTCGACCAGGGCCGGGTCGTTGGGGTAGTGCGATGTCCGGACGGCGTTGAACCCGAACTGCTTCATCAGGACCAGGTCGGCGCGGATCTGGTCGCGGGTCAGGGTCCGACCGGTGTGCTGGTCGAAGTCATGGCGGTTGATCCCCCGGATGTAGACGCGCTCGCCGTTGACCAGCAGGTCGAGGTCGTCGATCTCGACCCGGCGGAACCCGATCCGGAGCTCCACCTGCTCGACGGTCTGGCCGGTCGGCGAGCGGACGGCCACGGTCAGGGCATGAAGGTTCGGTTCCTCCGCTGACCAGCGGCCGACGCCCGGCAGCTCGAGCCGCCAGGAGACCCGGCCGTCGAGGGCGGGTGCCATCCGCCGATGGAGCGCGTCCCAGCCGGCGGCCTCCTCCGCCGTCAGGGGCAGGCCGGCCGCATGCGCGAACAGCACGCGCTGGTCAGCCAGGGTCCAGCCCATCGCGGCGCGGCGGTCGGCGACCGGAGCATGGGCGACGAGCGGCTCGGCGACCCCCTCCAGGCGCGCCTCCACCGTCCAGCCGGGCTCCAGCGCATCGCCCGGAAATCCGAGCGTGGCGGTCAGCTCGAGGGTCCCGGTGGTGAGGTCGTCGGCCAGGCCGGCGTCGGCCCGGATGTCGGCGAGGTGGACCGGACCCGTCGCGTACAGGAACACCGACCGGGTGATCCCGCCGTGCCACCATTGGTCCTGGTCCTCGACAAAGGTCGCGTCGGACCACTTGGCGACGCGCAGGCGGAGCATGTTCTGGCCCGCCTGGACGAGCTCGGTCACGTCGAACTCGGCCGCCAGGTGGGAATCCTTGCTGATGCCCACGTCGCGGTCGTTGAGGCGGGCGAGGAGGACGCTTTCGGCGGCCCCCACGTGCAGCACGATGCGACGCCCGGCCCAGCCCGCGGGCAGCTCGAAGGTCCGTTCGTAGAGGCCGGTCGGCTGGCGCTCGGGGAGGCTCGGCGGCAGGCCCTCGAACGGCATCTGCACGTTGGTGTAGTGGGGCCGGTCCGCGAAGCCCTGCATCGTCCAGACGCCGGGTACCGTGATCTCGCCCCAGCTGGTGCTCGCATCGGCCTCGGGCCGCTCGAGCAGCTGGAAGCGCCATCTCCCATCGAGCTCGAGCCGGTCGCCATGTGGGACGCTGTGCATCGGAAGCCGGCCGAGCTGGACGATCTCGGGCGCACGCCAGGGGTGCGGCTGCATGGGCAAAGTCTAGGAGCCCTGCGCCGCCCTCGCTCGGGCCTGCGGTCGGTTCGCTAGGATCGTCCGATGCCCGCAACCAGCTCCCCGTCCGGCCCCGATCCAGCCAAGGCCAAGGCGCCGGCCCGGCGGCCGCTGGACGGCTCGTACCGGGCCCTGCTCCGGATCCCGACCCTGCCCCGGATCCTGCTGGCGATGCAGCTGGCCCGGATCGCCCAGTCGATGGTGGGCGTGGCCATCGTCCTGTTCACCCTCCAGGAGTACCGCTCGCCGCAGCTGGCGGGGATCGTGACCTTCGCGGCCGTGTTCCCGGGTTTGGTCGTCAGCCCGATCGCGGGCGCCCTGCTCGACCGTCACGGGCGCACGCGCCTGATCCTGCTGGACTACGCACTCCAGCTCGTGGCGCTGTCGCTGATCGGTGGACTGGCCCTGGCCCACGCCCTCCCGGCGACCGTCCTGGTCCTGATCGCGGTCAGCACCTCCTTCACCGCCATCCTGAGTCACACGGGCCTGCGCAGCCTGTTTCCGATCCTCGTCCCGAAGCACCTCTGGGAGCGGGTCAACGCCGTGGACTCGAACGGTTACGTGGTCGCCACGATCGTCGGCCCGCCCTTGGCCGCGGGCCTGGTTGCGGTCCTGGGCGGAGCGGCCGCTCTGATCGCCATCGCCGCCGCCTTCGGGCTGGCGGCGATGGCGATGATCGGCGTGCCCGACCCGGAGTCGGAGACGGTGTCGACGGGCAGCCTCCTGCTGGACTCCTGGCATGGGGTCGTGTACTGGTGGCGCAACCGGACGCTGCGCGCGCTGGCCTTCTCGATCACGGTCCTCAACGTGGCCTACGGGATCATGACCATCGCCCTGCCCCTGATCGTCCTCGACGTGCTCCACGGGGGCGAGCTGGCGGTCGGGCTCGTGTTCGGACTGTCGGGCGTGTCGGGGATGGTCTCGGCGCTCGCCTTCGGGCGGTTGGACAGCCGTGATCGTGAGTGGCGGATGCTGGTCCTGCCGATGTTCGCGATGGCCCCGGCCTATCTGCTGATGCTGCCCGTGGCCGCGGGCGCGACCGGTCCGATGATCGGGTTCGTCCTGCTCTGCGCCTCCTGGCTGGTGCTCGGCTTCCTCAACGGCCCGATGGACATCGCCATGTTCACGGTCCGCCAGCGGAGAACGGATCCGGCCTGGATGGGTCGGGCGTTTGCGGTCTCGATGGGCGCGAATTTCATGGGCTTCCCGTTTGGGGCGGCGATCGGCGGCACGCTCGCGGCCGTCTCGCTGCCGGGCAGCGTCCTGGTCGGCTTTGGGCTGCTCCTGGTCGGAGCCGTGCTGGCGACCACGATGGTGCCCCGGACGGATCCGGGACCGACCCCGACGCCAACGAGCGATCGAGCCCGGAAGAAATCGACCGGCTAGGGGTCGGTCGCTTCGACTGGCTGCGGACGCGGCGCGGCGGCGCTGTGCTTGGGCGCGGCCTCGGGCTCGAGGGCCCCCACGAGCAGGTACGCCGGGAGGGGGCCCTTGCCCTTGACGTCGACCAGCCCGCGCGACTCGAAGGCGAACGTGTCCCGCAGCCGCTGATAGGTCGCCTCGGTGACCTGGATCCGGCCGGGCACGCCGTGGGATTCCATCCGGCTGGCGGTGTTGACCGTGTCGCCCCACACGTCGTAGATGAACTTCTTGATCCCGATCACGCCCGCGACGGCCGGGCCGGTGTGCATCCCGACCCGGAACTGGAGCGGCCGCCCGGCAGCATGGCTCAGCCGGCCGGCTTCGGCGAGCATCTCCAGTCCCATCTCGGCGACGCGCTGGACGTGATCCCCGCCGGCGGCGCGACCCGGCAGGGCCGGAGCGTCGTCGATCAGGCCGCCAACGACCATGTAGGCGTCGCCGATGGTCTTGATCTTCTCGAGTCCGTGCCGGTCGGCCAGGCGATCGAAGGCCGAGAAGACCGCGTTGAGGGTCTCGACGATCTCGACCGGGCTGAGCTCGAGCGAGAGCTGGGTGAACCCGACCACGTCGGCGAACAGGACGGTCATCTCGTCGAACCGGTCGGCGATGACGACCTCGCCGCGGCGCAGGCGATCGGCGATCGAGGCCGGCAGGATGTTGAGCAGCAGGCGCTCGTTCTCGGCGCTCGCCCGCTCCACCTCGCGCGCGGCCGTGACGTCGGTCCCGTAGACGTTGATCGCATCGAACTCGTAGACCGATACGACCAGCAGCTCGAAGATGCGCTCCTCGCCGCGGATCTCGAGGGTCTCGCCCGAGGCCGTCTCGGCCGCGGCCAGGACGCGTTCGGCGAAGTCCGCTGGCAATGCCGCCCCGACCGTCGCCCCCAGCGCCCGGCAGATCGTCGCGCTGGCCGGGTTGGCGTAGATGAGGCGGCCGTCGCGGGCCACTCTCAGGACCGGATTGGGATTGCGGTCGGGGAACTTGTCGAGGGCCTTGGCCGCGGTCACATCCGTGCCGTAGATGTTGGTGAAGCCGGCTTCGGGGATGACCACCGCCTGGAGCCGGTACGTTCGCCCGTCGCCCTGGATCTCGGGCGCGGCCGCGCTGCCGTCGAGCGCACCGTTGAGCTGGCCGGCGATGTCGGCGGGGATCGGATCGCCCAGCTCGATGCCCAAGGCCCGCACGATTGGAGCGCTGGCCGCGTTGGAATAGATGAGGTTCCAGTCCTCGCCGATGCGCATGACCGGGTTGGGGTTGCGGTCCGGGAAGCGCTCGACGACCTTCTCGGCGGTGATGTCGGTCCCGTACAGGTTGATCACGTCGAGCGCCGGGACGCGGACCGGCAGGAGGGCGAACGTCCGCCGACCCGATTCCAGCTCGACGACCCGCCGCGGTGACGCGTCCGCGGCCGACGCGAGCTCGGCCCATCGCTCGGCGGCGACGCTGTCGCCGAGCCGCACACCGAGCGCCTCGATGACCGGGTCGCTGGCTCGATTCGCATACAGCAGATGGCCGTCGCGATCGAGGCGCATGACCGGGTTGGGGTTCTGGTCGGGGAACTTGTTAATGGCCTCGATCTCGCGCTCGAGCAGCGCGAACCGCCGGTCATGGCCGCCCCGCTCGCCACCGAGCGCGCTTCGAAGCCAGGACCGAAAACGTCCCATCGGCCCCAGTGTGGCAGGTCCCGTGGCCCCATGGTCCGGGGTGGCTCCGGCCCTTCCGGGACTTGCGCCCGATCGGCGCGCGCCGTCACCCTAGACCGATGCATCGATCGATCGCCGCCGCTCTGGCCCTCGTCGGGCTCCTCGTCGTCGGGCTCGTGCCGGCGGCCTCGGCTGCCGCCGAGGCGAACTTCCCGGCCAGAGATGCGCGCTACCACAACTACCCGGAGATGGTGGCCGAGATCATGGCGGCGCAGGCCGCCTTTCCGGACATCGTCAGCGTCTTCTCGATCGGACAGAGCTACAACGGCCGCGAGATCTGGGCGGCCAAGGTGTCCGACAACGTCGCCACCGACGAGCCCGAGCCCGAGGTCCTGATCGATGCCCTGCACCACGCCCGAGAGCACCTGACCACCGAACAGGCGCTGTACCTGCTCAAGGTCCTCAGCCAGGACTACGCCGGCGACGCGACCGTCAAGCGGCTGGTCGACAGCCGCGAGATCTACATCATCTTCGCGCTCAATCCCGACGGGATGCAGTACGACCTGACCGGCGACCCGTACCGGGCCTGGCGCAAGAACCGTCAGCCAAACGCGGGCTCGAGCAAGATCGGCACGGACCTCAACCGAAACTACGACTATCGCTGGGCGTGCTGCCACGGCTCCTCGGGATCGCCCGGCTCGCTGACCTACCGCGGCCGGCGACCATTCTCCGCGCCCGAGACCCGCGCCTTGCGCGACTTCGTCAAGAGCCGGGTCGTCGACGGCCGACAGCAGATCCGGACCCACATCACCCTGCACACCAACGGCGAGCTCATCCTGTGGCCATACGGCCATACCAAGACCGACGTTCCATCGGACATGAGCCGGGTCGACCACGCCGCCTTCGTGGCGCTGGGCAAGCGGACGGCCCAACGCAACGGCTATCACGCCGAGCAGTCGAGTGACCTGTACATCACCGATGGGGACCAGATCGACTGGATGTACGGCCGCTACCGGATCTTCTCGTTCACCTGGGAGCTGTACCCGACGGAGCACTATCGGACTTCGGACTTCTACCCACCCGGCTCGAAGGTCGCCGCCCAGGTGGCGCGCAACCGGTCCGCCCTGCTGTACATGATCGACAAGGCGGACTGCCCCTATTCGCCGATCTACAAGGCGAAGGCCCTGTGCGGGCCGCTCTACGACGACTTCGAGATCGCTCGGGGCTGGACGCGCAACCCCGATGGCACGGACACCGCCACCGATGGCCTGTGGCAGCTCGGCGACCCGGCGGCCGTCTCGATCTCGGGTCCGAAGCAGCTCGGGACCACGACCTCGGGGCGGTATGCGCTGGTGACCGGCCTGGCGGGGGTCCGAGGCAGCGATGCCAACGACGTCGACGGGGGAACGACCACCATCCGGTCGACCCCGGTGACCCTGCCCGACCCGGTCGGCGACCTGGTCTTCGCGTACTACTTCGCCCACCGCGCGAACTCGACCGCAGCGGACTGGTTCCGGGTCTGGGTCGAGGCGCAGGACGGCACGCGGACGCTGGTCAAGGAGGAGCTCGGCCGGCACGCCGACGACGACGCCCGGTGGGTGACCGCCCGAGTCTCGATGGCACCCTGGGCCGGCCAGGCGGTCCGGATCGTGATCGGTGCCAGCGACGGGGCGGGCGACACCCGGATCGAGGCCGCCGTCGACGACGTCCGGATCGAGCGGCCCTAGTCCGCCCCACGCTCCGGCGCCCGGGAGCGGGAGCTACCAGAGACCGACCCGCAGCAGCCGGAGCAGGTCGGGATGGTCGTCGGTCAGCGGCAGCACGCCTTCGCGAACCGGCTGCCAGCCGTTCTCGATGAGCCCCGGGACGTCGGCCGGCACGCTCGTCGCGACGAGCCAGTGACTGAGCGCAGCGTCGAGGCCGGCGTCCGCCTGGGTCGGCTCGTAGACCCGCTGGAGGACCGTCAGGCCAGCCTGTCGGGCCGCGCTGGCGACCGCGGGAGCGAGCTCGTAGTAGCGGTTCGAGGCGTGGATGGCCAGCACGCCACCCGGGCGCAGGACGCGCGCGTCATCGGCAATCGCCTCGCTCGTCAGCAGGTGCGCCGGGATGGCATCGGACGAGAACGCGTCGAGGACGAGCAGGTCGTACGTCCCGGAGGCCACCGGGGCGATCGACAATCGGGCGTCGCCCAGGACGATCGTCGGACGGACGTCGGCGTCGGCCAGCCAGGTGAAATAGGTCGGATCCTGGGCGACCCGAATGACCAGCGGATCGATCTCGTAGAAGGTCAGGCTGTCGCCGGGCCGCGCCCACGCGGCGACCGTGCCCGAGCCCAACCCGACGACGCCGATCGACCGACCGGTTCCGAGCGTGCCCGGCGCGGTCGTGCCCGGCGTGGTCGTGCCCACCCCGTCGCCTGAGCCGGCCCGCGCCCGGACGACTCGGAAGACGTCGCCCAGCGGACCGCTCGCCACGTAGTACGAGCCGGGAATCCGGCGGAACGCCGGGTCGGTCGACTGGAGGCCGTGGACGGTGGTGCCATTCATCAGGACCGTCATCGGGCTGTCCGGCGGGCGGAGGACCGTGGTCACGCCGAAGAAGCTGCGATCCTGGAAGATGGCCGGCGGCGACAGGACGAAGACGGCCAGGGCCAGCACGACCGCGGTCGCCACGAACAGGAAGCGGGGCTGGGCGCCGACGGCCAGGACCGCGCCGCCAACCAGCAGCCAGCGCAGGCCAGCCTCGAGTCCGACCGAGCCGCTGGTCGCCAGCCAGACGGTCAGCGCCAGCGCCGCGACGGCGTATGGCGCGACCCGGCGCGGCGCACCGGCGAAGAACGGCGACAGGTCGAAACGTGGCCGCCGGGTGTCGGCCGCGGAGGCGTTGGCCGGGGTGGCCTCGGCCGCGGAGGCGTTGGCCGCGGAGGCGCGCTGGCCCGGCCGGCCCAGCGCGCGCGCCCCGAGGGCCAGCACCAGCAGCAGCGGGTACTCCCAGACGCCCCTGAACAGCACCGGAGCGACGACCGCGACGTGTGAGCTCGCCAGCACGCCGCCGGTCGCCAGGACCAGGTAGAACTCGGTCAGGTGGGCCGGCGACGGCCGGTCGGCCGCCAGCCGTC
>JAXDKT010000005.1:0-6621 GCA_034666965.1 Chloroflexota bacterium
TCGCGCTGGCCGATGTACTCGTCGAGGCTGCGCGGCCGGAGGGTGCCTTCGACGGCCCGATCCGCGTCGTCGAGCAGGTCGGCCGCAAGGATGCGCTGGGCGTCGTCAGTCATCCCGCAAACTGTACCACGATTCGGCCCATATCGTACAGATGTTCTACATGCCATCGACGTGTCATCGTGTCTTGTTCCGCCACTCTGCAGGAACGACAATGCCGAGGATATGACGGGACCGGAGGACGCCGTCAGCGAGCACCGTAGGCCCGGGTCAATCGCGCAGCAGGGTCCGCAACGCCGCCTTGACCCGCTCCTCGAGCCCCGCATCGGCCGCCGTCGGTTCGGCCAGGGCCGCTCGGGAGGCGTCGCGCGCCTCGGCCAGCGAGTAGCCCAGGGCCTGCAGCGCCGCGACGACCTCGCCCTCCCCCGCTCCACCCAGGCCCGCCGCCGAGCGCGCCGCGACGCCAGCCGCGGCGACCTTTTCCTTGAGCTCGAAGATGATCCGCTCGGCCAGCTTCTTGCCGATCCCCGGGATGCTCACCAGCATGGCCTGGTCCTGCTCGATGATCGCAAGCTGGAGGTCGGCGACCGGGCGGCTGCCCGCGATCGCCAGGGCGACCTTGGGACCCACCCCGGTGACGGTCAGGAGCAGCTCGAAGAAGCCCAGCTCGTCGGCGCTCCGGAACCCGTACAGCGCCTGCTGGTCCTCGCGCACGAGGTGATGGGTGTGGAGCTTGAGCCGGCCACCGGCGGGGACGCTGACCAGGACCGAGGGAGCGGCGAAGACCCGATAGCCGATCCCACCGACCTCGATCACCAGGGAATCGCCCGCGATCGCCCCGACGACCCCCTCGACCGAGGCGATCACCGGCCCTGCTCGCGGGCGAGCGCCTCGCGCACGGCCCGGTCATAGCCGTTCTCGCCGCGGGTGATGGGAGCGATGGCCGAGCGATCGAGGACCGCGGCGTTCTCGGGCTCGCCGGCCCGCTCGCGGTTGGCGACGCAGATGGCCACGGCCAGGGCGTCGGCGGCATCGTCGGGGGTTGGCACCGTCGAGAGGCCCAGGATCGTCGCGACCATGCGGCCGACCTGCTCCTTGTCGGCCGCGCCATAGCCGGCGACCGCGCTCTTGACCTCGTTGGGCGTCGCCTCGCGGACGGCGACGTCGTGCTGGGCCGCGGCCAGCAGGACCACCCCGCGCGCCTGCCCGACCGCGAACGCCGTCTGGACGTTCTTGCTGAAGAACAGGCGCTCGACGCCGATGAGCACCGGCCGGTGCGTCTCGATGAGGGTGCCGAGCGCCTCGTGGATGATCCGCAGACGCTGTCCCAGGGTCTGATCGGCCGAGGTGACCAGGCAGCCGACGTCGAGCATCCGCAACGAACCGGCGGTCCGCTCGACCACGCCATAGCCCAGCGCCGCGGTCCCGGGATCGATCCCGAGAACGATCATCCGGCGACTTCGGCGAAGACTTCCTCGGGGATGTCGAAGTTGGCGGTCACCCGCTGGACGTCGTCGAGCTCCTCGAGCAGCTCGACCAGGCGCAACGCCTGGCGCGCCCGCGCCGCGTCGAGCTCGACGGTCTGCTTGGCGATCATCGCCGACTCGGCCTGGTCGACCGCGATGCCGGACCCTTCGAGCGCCTTGCGCACGGCCTCGAGATCGGCCGGCTCGGTGTATATCTCCATCGGATCGACCGTCGTGTCGACGTCGCTGGCGCCGGCGTCGATGGCCGCCAGGGCGATCGCGTCGGGATCCCCGCCGACCGTCGTGATCAGGCCCTTTGGCTCGAACTGCCAGGCCACGGCGCCCGACCCGGCGAGCTGGCCGCCGGCCTTGGTGAAGATCGAGCGGACCTCGGCCGCGGTCCGGTTGCGGTTGTCGGTCGCCGCCTCGACCAGGATGGCAACCCCGCCCGGGCCGTAGCCCTCGTACACGATCTCCTCGTATTGCTCGCCCTCACCGCCGCCGGCGGCCTTGTCGATCGTGCGCTTGATGTTCTCGGCGGGCATGTTGACCGAGCGCGCCTTGTCGATCGCCAGGCGCAGTCGGTAGTTCGCGTCGGGGTCGCCGCCGCCCTGTCGCGCCGCCACCGAGATCTCCCGGGCCACCTTGGTGAAGAGGGCCCCGCGCTTGGCGTCGTTGACGCCTTTCTGGCGCTTGATCGTGGACCATTTCGAGTGACCGGACATCGCCCGGGAGTATAGCGGACTATGATGGCCGGACCGCCGCCGACGCCTCCAATTGGGGTCCGCCGCGGCTCCGCCGCCCCCGGTCCCGCCTCCGTCATCGAACCACGAGAGGACCCGCTGCATGACGACGAAGAGCGTTGACCTGGCGCATCTCCGAAGCGTCGTCCTGGCCGGCCACTCCGGCGCCGGCAAGACAACCCTCGCCGAGCACCTCCTGTTCAAGACCGGGGCCATCCCTCGGCTGGGCAAGGTCGACGACGGCAGTGCGGCGCTCGATCACGAGCCCGAGGAGCAGAAGCGCCGCGAGTCGCTCAGCGCGGCCGTGGCCACCTTCGACGACGACGGCACGATCGTGACCCTGGTGGATACGCCCGGCTATCCGGACTTCGTGGCCGAGGTCGTGTCCGGTTTCGCGGCCTGCGACGGGGCGCTGTTCGTGGTCGACGCGTCGGGTGGCGTCGAGGCCGGGCTCGAGACGGCCGTGGTCCAGGGCCGGGCCTGGGGTCGGGCGGCCTGCTTCTTCATCAACAAGTCCGACCGCGAGAACGCCGATCCGGGGGCTGTGCTGGACGCGCTGCGGGCCGCCTTCGGAACCAAGATCGCGCCGCTCCAGGTGGCGATCGGGGCGGCCGAGTCCTTCAGCGGCTACGTCGACCTGGTCCATCGCACCGCCTGGCAGTTCGACGGCAAGCAGGAGGTCGAGGTCCCCATCCCGCCCGAGCTCGAGGCGGAGGTCGCCCGCCGGCGCGATCAGCTCCTGGAGGCCGCCGCCGAGGCTGACGACGACGTGCTGGCCAAGTACCTCGAGGGCGAGGAGATCAGCGACCCGGAGCTCGAGGCTTGCCTGCGCAAGGGTGTGAAGGAGTCGATTCTGGCCCCGGTCCTGGTCGGCAGCGCCGCCAAGAACATCGGGCTGCGCGGCTTGCTCGACGCGTTCATCCGCTACCTGCCCTCGCCGGCCGACGAGCCACCGACCGTCGCCCGCGAGCCGAAGTCGGGCGACGAGGTCCAGATCGAGCCCGACCCGGCTGGGCCCCTCCTGGTCCGGGTGTTCAAGACCGCGGCGGACCCGTACGTCGGCCGGCTGACCTATCTGCGCGTCTTCTCCGGCACGCTCCATGGTCAGGGCCATGCCTGGAACGCCAACCGGGGCGAGGACGAGCGGATCGGCCAGCTCCTCCTGCTCCTTGGCAAGGAGCAGGAACCGACCGGTGAGCTCAAGGCCGGTCAGATCGGGGCGGTCGCGAAGCTGTCCGTGACCGAGACCGGCGACACGCTGGCGTCGAAGGAGAAGCCCCTCGTCCTGCCCGACATGAGCTTCCCCGAGCCGACCCTGTCGGTGGCGATCGAGCCCCAGACCAAGGCCGACCTCGACAAGATGGGTGCCGCGCTGCAGCGCATGCTCGAGGAGGAGCCATCGGCGGCCATCGAGCGGTCGCCGACCGGCGAACAGCTCCTGATCGCCCTCGGCGAGGCCCACATCGCGGTCATCGCCGAGCGTCTCAAGCGCAAGTTCGGGGCGGCGATCGTGACCCGGACCCCGCGCGTGCCGTATCGCGAGACGATCCGGGGCAAGACCCAGGTCGAGGGCAAGTACAAGAAGCAGACCGGCGGGCACGGGATGTTCGGCCACGTCTGGCTCGAGCTCGAGCCGAACCCCGGGGGCGGCATCGTCTTCAGCGAGCGGGTCGTGGGCGGATCCGTGCCCAAAGGCTTCTTCCCTGGCGTCGAGAAGGGTGTGCGCGAGGCGGCCGCCGAGGGCGTTCTGGCCGGCTACCCGCTCAATGACTTCAAGGCCACCCTCTACGACGGCTCGTTCCACACGGTCGACTCGAACGAGCTGTCATTCAAGATCGCCGCGTCGATGGCCCTCAAGAAGGGCGTCATGGGCTGCAAGCCGGCCCTGCTCGAGCCGATCATGGCGGTCCAGGTGACCGTGCCCGAGCAGTACATGGGCGATGTCAACCGGGATCTGAACACGCGCCGCGGCCGGGTCCTGGGCATGGACACCGCCGGCAACGGGACGCAGGTCGTGTCGGCCCATGTGCCCCAGGCCGAGCTGTTCTCGTACGCCACCGAGCTACGCTCGCTGACCCACGGCCGGGGCACCTTCCATGCGGAGGTCGACCATTACGACGAGGTCCCGACGCACGTCGCCGAGCGGGTCATCGAGCTCCATCGCAAGGAGACGGAGACGGCCGGCGGACACTAGTCCCGGGCGATCGGCGCCTGCCCAGGCGAGCTCGTCGCCAGGGCGGCGATGGTCGCGGCCAGGTCCAGCCGGCCTTCGTAGAGCGCCCGCCCGACGATCGCCCCGGCGCAGCCCAACCGGCGCACGGCGAGCACATCTTCGGTCGAGCGAATACCGCCCGAGGCGATGATCCGTCCCCTGCCCAGCTCGACCATCCGGCCGAGGAGGTCGAGGGCCGGTCCTTCGAGTCGACCGTCGCGCTCGATGGACGTCACCGCCAGGATCTCGACCCCTTCGTCGGTCACGCGCATGAGGGCCTCCTCGACCGGAGTGCCTGCCGCGTCCGTTCGCCAGCCCTCACCGACCGCGCGCCCGGCTCGAACGTCGAGGGCGACGACGACCCGTTGGGGGCCGTGCAGCGCCACGAGATTTGCCACGAAGTTGGGTCGGTGGAGCGCCGCCGACCCGATCACGACCCGCTCAGCCCCCGCGGCCAGGACGGCCGCGACGCTGGCCTCGTCACGCAGGCCGCCGCCGACCTGAATGCGCAGGCGCCGACCGACCTCGGCCACGATGGCCGCCACGACGGGTGCCTGACGCCGGCCTCCCGCGCGGGCGCCGTCGAGATCGACCACGTGGAGCCAGCTCGCGCCCATGTCCGCGAAGCCCTTGGCCACGCTCGGCGGATCGTCGCCGTAGACGGTCTCCCGGGCAAAGTCCCCTTCCCGAAGGCGCACGACGAGACCGCCGCGAAGGTCGATCGCGGGTAGCAGCTCGAAGGGTCGTGGCGGATCGCCCGAACCGGGCTTGACGGCTAGCATGCCGGCATTGTAGCGTTTTAACACGTTAATACGCTCGCATGAGCACCCCACCGCAGCCGAGGCGGCGCGACGATGGCAACGGATACGACCTGGCTGACCGACGATACCCGGGCGCTGCTCGGGGCGATCGTCGCCCTCGACGACGTCGACGAGGCGGCGGACTTCCTGCGCGACCTGTGCACATTGGGCGAGCTCCACGACCTGAGTCAACGCTGGGCGGTCGTGCGCCTGCTCGATGCCGGTCTCCACTACGGCGAGATCTCGCGCCAGACCGGGGCGAGCACGGCCACGATCACGCGCATCGCCTCGTGGCTGCGCCACGGCGAGGGCGGCTACCGACGAATGCTCGAGCGGCTCGCCGAGCGCAGCCGGGCCGGGACCGAGCCGTACCCCACCGTCGCCGAGCGATGAGAGAACGCATGCGCCTGGCCGTCCCCAACAAGGGCCGGCTCGTCGAGCCGACCCTGGCCCTGCTCCACGATGCCGGCCTGGTCTTCGAGGAGCACGATCGCAGCCTCGTCGCGCGGGTCCAGAACCTCGACCTGGACATCCTGTTCGTGCGGACGAATGACGTGATCGAGTTCGTGGGCGACGGCGTGGCCGACCTGGGTGTGACCGGCATCGATCTGCTGGCCGAGACGGGCTCGGCGCTGCCGGTCGTCCGCGAGCTGGGTTACGGTCGCTGCCGGCTCGCCGCGGCCGTGCCCTCGGACTCGCCGATCCAGGCGGTCGAGGCCCTGGCCGGGGTCCGTGTCGCCACCGCCCACCCCAACACCACACGCCGGTTCTTCGCCGAGCGTCGGATCCCGGTCGAGGTCATCTCGATCTCGGGCGCGGTCGAGGTTGCGCCGCGGCTTGGCCTGGCGGAGGCCATCGTCGACCTCGTGTCGACCGGCTCCACGCTCCAGATGAACGGCCTGCGTCCGATCGGCGATGTTCTGCCGTCGCAGGCCATCCTGGTCGCCAGTCCCGAGGCCCGCGTCGAGCGCGGCGACGAGCTCGCGGCGGTCGAGACGATGCTCTCGGCGGTGCTCGCCGCGCGCGGCCGGAAGTACCTGATGATGAACGCGCCGGCCGCCATGCTCGAGGAGTTGAGCGGGTTGCTCCCCGGGCTCGAGTCGCCGTCAGTGATTCCGCTCACCCACCAGGGCATGATCGCCATCCACGCCGTCGTCGACGCCGATGCGGTCTGGAGCCTGCTCCCCCGTCTCAAGGCCGCCGGCGCGTCGGGCATCCTGGTTCTGCCCATCGAGAAGATCGTGGCATGAGCCCAAGCCCCGTCTCGATGAGCGACCCCACGGCGCCGGCCGGCTATGCCTGGGAGGCAACCAGCGAGCAGGTCGCGGCGCGCTACGGCGTCGCGCTCGACCGGATCGTCCGATTCGACCTGAACACCAGTCCCGAGCCGCCAGAGCTCGCCA
>JAXDKT010000006.1:0-41941 GCA_034666965.1 Chloroflexota bacterium
GACCGCGGAGGCCCCCGATCCAGCGCCGCCCGGACCTTCCCGGCCCGCTCGCCCGCCACTTGGTCCGCCTAGCGAACCAAGGGACCGCGGAGGCCCCCGATCCGGCGCTCCCGGACCTCCCCGGCGCCCTCGCCCTCCGCCGCCCCGCCTGACCCGGCCCGCTCGCCCGCCGCCTGGTCCGCCTAGCGAACCAAGGGACCGCGGAGGCCCCCGATCCGGCGCCGGCCGAACCTCCCCGGCGCCCCGCCCCGCCTGACCCCGCCCCGCCAGGGCCGCTCGACTCCGCGACCCCGGAGCCCATCGAGCGCCAATCCCAACGGGAACGGTGCGTCGACGCCCACGAGACCTTCGGAAGCGGGTCGGACGCCCGGCGCTGCGGTGTACCATCGCGCCCATGCTCGATCACGAAGAGAAGTTTCTGTTCAAGGAGGAGATCCTCCACCTGGCCAGCTCGGTGGGGGAATCCGGCATCCTCGACAACGTCGAGGACCTGCTGACCGACGTCATCACCAGCCCCCGCTTCGACTCGGAGGTGTTCACCCTCGAGCGCAGCCTCCAGGTGATGCTCGGCGCGCGAGCCGGGACGACCCTGGTCGGGCTGCTGACCGTGGCACCGGAGGTCTTCGAGGAGGTCGCCGACGTCAACATCCCGTCGGAGGTCCACGAGCGCCTCGTCGCCTGGCGGGCCCGCTTCGGTCTGGCCATCGACAACGCCCTCAACTTCCTCAACAACCCTGACGGGATCCAGGGTCACAACTTCGCGACCCAGGTCGCCCATGTCGAGGACCGCCGCGTCCTGCAGGGTCGGCTGACCCTCGTCCGCTACAACAACGAGCCGCAGTTCTTCGTTGCCGACGCGAGCGTCTACCTCGGACTGGTGGCCGATGTCATGGAGCGCCTGGCGCCCTACCTCGAGCCGGACGCGATCGACGCGGACACGCTCCAGCGCCTGCGCGACGCCGTCCAGCTCGTCGAGCGCCGCACGACCCGCCCCTGACCGGCGCGATGCGCCAGGTCTACCTCGCGGCGACCGGCCAGAACCGCGGCAAGACCACCGCCAGCCTCGGCCTGTTCGACCTGTTCGTGGGCCGGGGCCTCGATGCGGGGTTCATGAAGCCGGTCGGCCAGCGGACCGTCATCGAGGATGGGGTCTCGGCCGACGAGGACGCGGTCCTGATGCGCGAGGTCTTCGGCCTGACCGACCGGATGCCGGTGATGAGCCCGGTCCACATCCCGCGGGGCTTCACCAAGGCCTACATCAATGGCGAGGTGGTCGAGGATCTCAGCGCCCGGGTGAAGACCGCCCATGCCGAGCTGGCCCGACACCATGACGTCGCCCTGATCGAGGGCACGGGCCACGCCGGAGTGGGCGCGGTCATCGGCCTGTCGAATGCGGTCGTGGCGGCGATGCTCGGCGCGCCGGCGATCATCGTCAGCGAGGGCGGCGTCGGCCGGCCGATCGACGAGATCATCCTGAACGCGTCGCACTTCGCCTCGCACGGCGTCGAGGTGGCGGGAGCGATCGTCAACAAGGTCTATCTCGACGAGCAGCCCGGCCTGGTCGGGATCCTCGAGCGCGGGCTGGGCCTGCACGGCATTCCGCTGCTGGGTGTCCTGCCCTACCGGCCGATCCTCTCGAACCCGACCCTGGCGATGGTGCTCGAAGGCGTCCGCGGCGAGACGCTCCACCCGGGGCCGGACCTGGACCGGGTCATCGACGGCGTCGCCATCGGGGCGATGGAGCCGGTCCACATGCTCGAGCGGATCGGCCCGGGGACGCTGGTCATCGTTCCGGGCGACCGCGACGATGCGATCCTGCGCTTGACCTCGGCTCATACCGAGGTCGGCGGAGCGGCGGTCGGCCTGGTCCTGACCGGTGGCTACCGCCCGAGCCAGACCGTGATCGACGAGATCCGCTGGGCCGACCTGTTCGCGACGCTGGTCTCCGAGGACACCTACTTGGTCGCCTCCGAGGTCCACGACCTGCTGGTCAAGACCCACGCCGCGGACGCCGACAAGATCGCCCTGATCAAGGCACTCGTTGCCGAACACCTCGACGTCGACCAGATCCTGGCTGTCGCCCGCTGAGCACCTTGTCCGGCCCGCGCGACGGCGACAGCCGATCAGGCGGAGGTCGCGAACCGGGGCAGAAAGGCGGCGTTCGTCTCGAGGATCGCGGCAAGCAGGCCGTCCGCGGCGCGCAGGTCGGGCACGAGCGGATTGGCCAGCAGGGCCAGGAGGGCCGCCCGCCGGTCGCCGGTCGTCGCGGCGATGACCGCCAGCTCCTCGTAGGCCTTCGCCGCCTGGACCAGCCCGCGCATCTCGGGCGCCAGCGGCGCCTGCGCGATCGGGTGGGCGCCGTCCCGATCGATCCGAGCCGGAACCTCGACCACGGCGTGGTCGGGCAGGTCGGGGAGCGCGCCGTCGTTGCGCACATCGACGACCTGGATGTCGCCGGTCCCGGCGTGGAGCGAGGCGATCAGCTGGGCGGCCGCCTCGCTGTAGAACGCCCCGCCGCGCTGCTCGAGCAACGCCGGTTTCCGGTCGAGGTTCGGGTCGCGGTACATCTCGAGCAGCTCGCGCTCGATGGCCATCACGTCCTCCGCCCGGGTCCCCCCAGCCAGCTGCTTGTCGAGGACCTCGCGCGTGGCGTAGTAGTAGTGGAGGTAGTACGACGGGATGGCACCCAGGGCGCGCA
The DNA here is from genome assembly GCA_034666965.1 of Chloroflexota bacterium. GTDB lineage: Bacteria > Chloroflexota > Limnocylindria > Limnocylindrales > CSP1-4 > Chersky-267. Next base: position 2,699 of record JAXDKT010000006.1, read on the forward strand.
GGAGCTCTTCGGTCGTATCGACGTCGGCGGCGATCTCCTTGGCATCCTCCGCGAGCATCGTCGGCAGTCGATCGACGCCGTCGACCCGGATCGCCCGGATCCAGCTCAGATGGTTGAGCCCGACGTGCTCGAGCTCGATCCGATCGGGCGTCACGCCGAAGCGGGCGGCCATCCGGCGCTGGACCCCGATCGCCACATTGCACAGACCGATCGCCCGATGACCGGCGTCGAGGAGGGCCTGGGTGACGATCCCGACCGGGTTGGTGAAGTCCACGATCCAGGCGTCTGGCGCACCGCGTCGCCCCACTTCGGCGGCCAGATCGAGCACGACCGGGACCGTCCGCAGCGCCTTGGCGAAGCCGCCCGGACCGGTGGTCTCCTGGCCGATGCAGCCGAACCGGTGGGGCAGGGTCTCGTCCGAATAGCGCGCCTGCTGGCCACCGACTCGCAGCTGGACGAGCACGAACGACGCGCCGTCGATGGCCTGGTCCTGATTGGTCGTGCTGACCAGGCGCCCCGGCCAGGCCTGGCGGCGGAGGATCCGCTCGGCCAGCCCGCCGACGACCTCGAGGCGCTCCGCGTCGACATCGTGCAGAACGAGCTCGTCGATCGGGAGTGTCGCCGTCCGGTCGACCACGCCCTGGACGAGCTCGGGAGTGTAGGTGCTGCCGCCGCCGATGACGGCGATCTTGAGGCCCATCGTCCCTCCTCGTGACTGGCACCGGCGGTCTGGCGGTAACCGGGTCCGCGGTGGCGGCGACCCGGGCCGGGGGGATCGGTGCGATTGGGTCTTGACAACCGGGGCCTCGGCTGTTCAAGGTTAGTTATAACGTTATCAGCAATCGACCGCCGAACGATAGGGTGCAGATTGGCGACATTCCAGCTCGCTGGCGGGCCCGTGCCGCTCCATCATCAGGTCTACCTCGACCTGCGTGCATCGCTCGATGGCGGCGAGTGGCGCTCCGGCGACCGGTTGCCGACCGAGCGCGACTTGGCGGCCCGTTATGGCTGCAGCCTGATCACCGTCCGGCGGGCGCTGAGCGAGCTGGCCCGCGAGGCACGAATCGAGCGGACCCGTGGGCGGGGCACCTTTGTCAGCCGGCCGTCCATCCGGCTCGACCTGGGCGGCACCCTCAGCTTCGCCGAGGAGATGACCGACCAGGGCCTCACCCCGGGCACCCGACTCGTCTCGTCGCGGGACGGCTCGGCCGGCTCGACCGTCGCCGCGGCGCTGGGCATCGAGCCCGGAGCGCCGACCCTCTACGTCGAGCGCCTGCGGCTGGCCGATGAGGAGCCGCTCCTGCTCGAACAGGTCCACCTGCCGGCCGACCGCTTTCCCGGGCTCCTGAGCGCGGATCTGGAGCGGAACTCGCTGTACGACCTGCTGACCCGCCGCTACGGCACGCAGGTCGCGCGCGCCCGCGAGAGCTTCCTGCCGGTCAACCTGCCAGCTCGCGAGGCGCGCCTGCTCGGCCAGGAGCCCCACCGCCTGGCGCTCCTCGTCGAGGGCGTTGCCTACACCGGCAGCGGCCTGCCGGTCGAGTACGCCCGCACCTATGTCCGGGGCGACCGGATGCGCTACCACGTCGACCGCGAGATCGTCCGGGCGAGCTGGCTCGCCGAGGCGCCTCGATGATCGAACGAGGCTGATCTCATCTCGAAACGATCGATTCGGTCGGGTAGGACACCGACCCAGGCGGCAAGGAGGAGGAGCAGTCGATGAACTCGAAGCCCCGGTTTCTGGTCGGGCTGGCGGCCCTGGCGATCATCATCGGCGCCTGCGGCCCGAGCGCGACGGCGTCGACCGCACCGACGGCCAGCTCGCCAGCCGCCTCGGCGCCATCCGGCAGCGGTCCCGCCACCGTCCCACCTGGCGGCCCGGTCTCGATCAAGTGGTTCTGCTGCCTGGGTGGCGGAGACGACGAGAGCCAGCAGAAGACGTTCGCGGCGCTCATCAAGAAGTTCAACGACTCGCACCCGAACATCAAGGTCACCTTCGACCACACCGCCTACGAAGGTGCCCGCCAGGCGTTCTCGGTCAAGCTCGCCTCGGGCAACCCGCCCGACATCGTCGGGCCGCTGGGCGTCGGTGGCGCGTCGGCGTTCGACGGACAGTGGCTCGACCTGCAGCCCTACGTCGACCGGGACCAGATCGACCTCAGTCAGTACGACCAGGCGATGGTCGATCTGTATCGGGCCGGCGGCGCGGGCCTGCTGGGTCTGCCCTTCGCGATCTACCCCTCCGAGCTGTACTTTCAGCCCGACATGTTCGACGAGGCAGGGCTCGAGTACCCGCCGGCCAACTACGGCGAGCAGTACAAGATGCCGGACGGCTCGATGGTCGACTGGAACTACGACACGATCCGGCAGGTCGCTCTGAAGCTGACCCTCGACAACACCGGCAAGAACGCCACCGAGGCAGGGTTCAACCCGGCCAAGATCGTCCAGTACGGGTTCGAGCCGCAGCGCGACGACCTGCGCCAGATGGGCGGGGCCTATTTCGCGCCCGGACGGCTGGTGGCCGACGACGGCAAGACGGCCCAGATCCCGGACGCCTGGACGGCCGGCTGGAAGTGGGTCTATGACGGAATGTGGACGGACCACTTCATCATGACCGACCAGGTCTTCCGGACCCCGGCCTTCAATGGCGGCGGATACTCGTTCAACTCGGGCAAGGTCGCCATGCAGGAGAACTTCCTGTGGGATGTCTGCTGCGTGACCGAGGCCGGTGGCAACTGGGATCTGGCAGCCCTGCCGGCCTACAACGGCAAGGTCAGCGCGGCCATCAATGCCGACACCTTCCGGATCACCAAGAAGAGTGCCCATCCGGCCGAGGCCTTCGAGTTCCTCAAGTACCTCGTCCTCGGCGAGGGCAAGACCGAGATGCTCAACGCGATCTCCGGTTTCCCCGCGCTCAAGGCCGACCAGGCCGCGTTCTTCAGCCAGCTCGAACAGCAGAAGGACGACAAGGGCAAGCTCATCTATCCAGCGCAGATCAACTGGGACGTCGTGACTCAGGCCATCCCGTTCTCCGACGTCAATCCGAACTTCGAGTCGCCGATGCCCAACTACAACAAGGCCCTCGACGTGCTGGTGAAGTACTTGACCAGGTTCACCGGGACGAAGGGCCTCGACGTCGACGCCGAGCTGGTCAAGATGAAGACCGAGTTGCAGGCGGCCTTCGACACGGCCCAGTAGAGATCGCTGTGGTGACCCTGCCCGGTGGGTGGGGTCACCACCTCACGAGGGACGGCCGATGACCTCGATCGCGCTCCCGCGTCCCAGGCGGTTGTCTCCGCTCGCTCGCCGTGAGGCCCGCTGGGGCGTCATCTTCATCGCCCCCTGGATCGTTGGTTTCCTGGCCTTCACCTTGATCCCGATGGTGGCCACGCTGGTGTTCACCTTCACCAACATCAATCTCGAGCAGCGTCAGCCGTTGACGTTCGTGGGCCTCGACAACTACCGCAACCTGCTCAACGACGGTCAGGCCTGGGAATCGCTCGGGATCACCCTGAAGTTCGCCCTGATCGCCCTGCCCCTGGGCGTCCTCGCGCCGTTCGGGGTCGCGCTCCTGCTGAGCAGCCGCCATCTCAAGGCGGCGGGTGTCTTCCGGGTGCTGTTCTTCCTGCCCTACGTCGTCCCGTTCGTCGCCGGTGTGCTGATCTGGCAGACGATGATGAACCCGACCGACGGCTGGATCGACATCTTCCTGCGGGCCGTGGGTGTGCCCGATCCACCCGATTGGCTGCGCGACACGGGCTGGATCTATCCCGGTCTCGCGCTGATGGGGATCTGGGGCATCGGGGGCGGGACGATCGTGTACCTCGCCGGGTTGCGCGGCATCCCGAGCGAGCTGTACGACGCGGCCCGGATCGATGGGGCCGGCGCCTGGGCGCAGCTCCGAAATGTCACGATCCCGCTGCTGACCCCGGTGATCTTCTACACGCTGATCCTGGGGATCGTCGAGGTGCTCCAATACTTCCTCGTGCCGCTCGTCCTGAACCAGGGCACCGGTGAGCCCAATGGATCGACGAACTTCCTCAACCTGTACATCTACAAGAGCTTCTTCAGCTATCACGACCTGGCCTACGGCTCGACGATCGCCTGGTTCCTGTTCGCCATCACCCTGCTGATCACCCTGGTCCTGTTCGGAACGGCGCGCCGCTGGGTGTACTACGCCAGTGATCGCTGACCGATGACCGCGATCGATCCGTCTGCGCCCCACGAGGCCATGACTGCGGGCCCAGGTCGCCTGGCCAGACTTCGGCGCAAGAGCCGCCCGACCATCCGTCAGCGATCGGTCCGGAACGCCAGCCAGTCCTTCACGGTCACGTTCATCGCGGTGGTGGTCCTGGCGGCCTTCCTCTCGCCCCTGGTCCGCTCGTTCAGCCTCTCGATCAAGAGCCCGGAGCAGGTCGCCCAGGTCGACGGTCCGCTCTACCCGGCCAGTCCGGCGTCGTTCACCTTCGAAGGGCGCGACTACGACGTCTACGTCGTTCCGCTGCCCGACGGGACCACCAGGAACCTGGCCCTGATCAAGAAGGGCCGGACATCGAGCACGTTCGTCGATCCGGCCAACGAGGCGCTCGGCCGGATCACCTGGGAGGGCCAGTGGCGGACCCTGACTCCGGCCTGGACGTTCGACCCGCAATGGCACAACTACACCGACGTGTGGGAGCAGATCGACTACCCGCGGCTGTTGTTCAACACCGTGGCCATCGCCCTCATCGGGATGATCGGGACCCTGGTCTCGTGCACGCTCGTCGCCTACGGCTTCGCCCGGTTCCGGTTCCCCGGCCGCGACCTGCTGTTCATCCTGGTCATCGCCACGATCTTCCTGCCCGGCGCGGTCACGATCATTCCGACCTACGCGCTCTTCGCCAAGATCGGCTGGGTGGGGACCTGGCTGCCCCTCCTTGTCCCGACCTTCTTCGCCAACGCCTACGACGTCTTCCTCCTGCGCCAATACTTCCGGACGATCCCGCGGGAGATGGACGAGGCGGCGGCGATCGATGGCGCGGGCCCGTTCCGGACCCTCGTGTCGGTGCTGATCCCGCAGTCGTGGCCAGTCATCGTCGCCGTCGGCATCTTCCACCTGGTCTATTCGTGGAACGACTTCTTCGCACCCTTGATCTACCTGTCCACCAATCCGGAGCTGGTGACGCTGCCGGTCGGGCTGGCCTCGTTCAGCGGCGCCCGGATCGCCGAGAACCCCGGGCTGATCCAGGCCGGTACGCTTATGACCATGATCATCCCGGTGATCCTGTTCCTGATCTTCCAGCGCTTCTTCGTGCGCGGGATCGTGATCACCGGCGTCGAGAAGTGACGCCTGCCAAGGCGATCGTCCGGCGATCGAGGTGACCGGCCCCGCGTGAAAGCCGCCGAGCGTCGCGCCCATCCCGCAGAGCCGGCGATCCTGGCCGTCGACGGTGGCAACTCGAAGGCGGATGTGGCGCTCGTGGCCGCCGATGGGGAGCTGCTCGCGGCCGTGCGCGGCCCGACCGTTTCGCACCAGGCGGTCGGGCTCGACGCGGGCCTGGCCAATCTCGAGACCAGCGTCGCCACGGCGCTCCGGATGGCCGGCCTGAGCGCCGACCAGCGGCCGGTAGCGGGGCTGGGGATCTACGCTCTGGCCGGAGCCGACCTGCCCAGCGACATCCGCCTGCTCGATCGCGGGCTGCGCCGGCGCCGGCTCACCGATACGCTGGTCGTGCTCAACGACACCCAGGCGGCGTTGCGGGCCGGAAGCGATCGGGCCTGGGGCGTGGTCGTGGTCTGTGGGGCCGGGGTCAACGGCCTCGGCGTGGGGCCCACCGGCAAGGTCGTCCGGTTCGCCGGCGTGGGCGAGCTCTCGGGCGACCGGGGCGGGGGCAGCGGCGTCGGCCGGGCGGCGCTGGCCGCATCGATCCGTGGGCGCGACGGCCGCGGCCCCCGGACGAGCCTCGAGCGCCTGGTCCCGGCCTACTTCGGCGCCAGGCGGCCGGATGACCTGACGGCCGAGCTGTACTCCGGCCGGCTGGACTCCGACCGGTTGCGCGAGCTCCCACCGCTCGTGTTCGGCGCGGCCGCGGATGGCGATACCGTCGCACGAACGATCGTCGACGACCTCGGCGACGAGGTGGTGGCCTGGGCGCTGGCCATGATCAGGCGGCTGCATCTGACCCGGATCGACGTGCCCGTGGTGCTGTCGGGAGGAATCGTGCGCACGACCTACGAACCGTTCGTCGTCCGCATCCGGTCTCGCATCCAGGCGGTCGCTCCGGCGGCCCGTGTCAGCGTCCTCGAAGCGCCGCCGGTGCTCGGCGCCGCGCTCATCGGGCTCGATCGGCTCGACCTGCCGCCGGCACAACGGACGGCTGCCGAGAAGCGCCTGCGGTCGGGCCTGACGTTCGAACGGGTGGCGCTGACCAGCACGTAGCCGCGGCCCACGTCGCAGCTCTGGCCCACGCTCGAGCCCCGGCTGCCGAGCCGGGCCTAGCCCAGCGGCTCGTTGTCGATCAGCCGCGTGGCACCGAACTGGGCGGCCAGCGACAGGAGCAGCGGACCATCGACCCGCTCGAGCTCGGCGAGCGTCCCGGCGTCGGCCGCGCTGACGTACTCCAGCTCGGCCAGCGGCTCGGCGGCGACCGTCTGGCGGACCGTCTCGCGGAGGACCTCGGCCGATCGCTCACCGGCCGCCCAGCGCTCGCGCGCCGCGAGCAGCGCCCGGTGCAGGACCGGCGCGGCCGCCCGCTCCTGGGGGGTGAGATGGACGTTGCGCGACGACAGCGCCAGGCCGTCCGCCTCGCGCACGGTGGGGCAGGGGACGACCTCGGTCGGGAGGGCCAGGTCGCGGGCCATCCGGTCGATGACCATGACCTGCTGGGCATCCTTCTGCCCGAAGTAGGCCCGCTCAGCGCCGACCAGGGCGAACAGGATCGCGACGACCGTCACGACCCCGTCGAAATGACCCGGCCGGGCCGCGCCCTCGAGGGGCTGGCCGATCCGGCCGACCGAGACGGTCGTGTCGAAGCCGGGCGGATAGACCTCCTCGACGGGCGGTGCCCAGACCAGGTCGACGCCCTCCTCGGTGCAGATCGCCACGTCCCGTGCCTCGCTCCGCGGGTACCGTCCGAAGTCGTCGGGAGCGTTGAACTGGCGGGGGTTGACGAAGATCGTCGCGACGGTCGTCGCCGACTCCGCCCGAGCCCGGCGGATCAGTGAACGATGACCGTCGTGGAGCCAGCCCATCGTCGGCACCAGGCCGATCGGGTGGCGGGCATCCGCCAGCGCCGCCCGAAGCTCTGCACGGGTCCGCAGGACCCGTGTCGCCGGACGGGCACCCTCAGTCAATGGGCAGCCACCCGCCCTCCGAGGGCCGAGGCGATGCTCCCGCTAGTCATCAGCCCGAGGATTCACAGATCGCGATCGAGCGGGATCCCACCCGCAGGGACGTCGGTCGCCGAGGGTCGATCGAGGACCGACCGGCCGAGGACCTCGCCGAGGACGCCGTCGTCCATCCGAACCGACTGCTGGGGTCCCGGGAAGGTCCCCGCGGCGACCTCCTCGGCATAGGCCCGGGCGGCCTCGCGGATCGTGGTCCGCAGGTCGGCGTACGGCTTGGCGTGACGCGGGATGAAGTCGCCCAAGCCGAGCAGGTCGGTCACGACCTGGATCTGGCCGTCGCAGCCGGCGCCCGCGCCGATCCCGATGGTGGGGATCCGGAGGCGGTCGGTGATGGCCGCGGCGAGCTGCTCCGGGACGAGCTCAAGGACGATTGCGAAGGCACCCGCCTCCTGGATCGCCAGCGCGTCGCCCAGCAAGGCCCGGGCGCTGTCCCGGGTCTTGCCCTGGACCCGGATCTTGCCGATGGTATTGATCGACTGGGGCGTCAGGCCGATGTGGCCCATGACCGGGATCCCGGCCTTGACCATGGCCTCCACGATCCGGGCGCTGCGCACGCCGCCTTCGACTTTGACCGCGTGGGCTCCCGCCTCGCGCAGGAACCGTCCGGCATTCTCGAGCGCCTCCTCGGGCGTGGCGTACGACAGGAACGGCATGTCGCCGACGACCAGCGCTCGTCCGGCGCCGCGAACGACCGCCTTGGTGTGATGGATCATCTCGTCCATCGTCACCTGCACGGTGGACTGGTAGCCCAGCATCATCTGCCCGACCGAATCCCCGACCAGCAGCATTGGGATGCCGGCCTCGGCGAGCAGCTGGGCGGTGGGGTAGTCGTAGGCCGTAAGCATTGCGATTCGCTGTCCGTCGGCGTGCATCCGGGCGATGTCGACGACGGTCAGGCGACTGGACGGCGGCGGCGACTTGGGGTTTGTCCTGGGGCTCATCGATCCGGACTCCTGCGGGCTGGCGCTGCCCCCAGTCTAATCGGCCCGCGCGAGCCCGCTGAAGTCGGGATCGCGTCCGGGCCCTCCTCCCGGCCCGGACGCGATCCCCGGAAAATTCAGGCCTCGGTGCCGGGAACCGGACCGGGCGTCCCGGTGCCGCCCATCCCGGCCGCGCCCGGACCGGTTCCGCCAGTTCCGGGCAGGCGGAGCGGTCGGCCTCGCCGCAACCGGCGCAGGATCAGGACGGCCACCGCGCCAATCAGGCCGAGCACGATCAGGACCGGCAACCACAGGATTCCGAACCAGATCGCGGCAGTTCCAAGGGCCTGGCCGACTTCGACCAGGCTGGCGGTCGCCCGATCCACCTCGGCGGCGGGATCGAAGCCCTTGCGCGCCTGCTCCACGGCCACCGTCTCGGTCGCGAAGCTGACCCCCAGCGTGCCGTAGGCTGCCTGATCTTGAAGGTGCTGCCGCTCCGTCGTGAGCTGCTCGATCTGGCCGCGAACATCGGTCAGCTGGGCCTGGACCTCGAGCACGTCGCTGATCTTGACCGCCTTGGCCATGATCGCCTGAAGGGCACGCTCGGTGGCCTGCAGGTTGGCGATCCGGGCGCCCAGGTCGCGGACCTGGCCGGTGACCTCGTCGGTCTTCGTCTGCTCGGCCAGCACCTTGACGGCCAGCCCGCGCAGGGCGACGAGGGCATCGTCCCAGCGCGCCGCCGGGATCCGGTACGTGACCGTGGCCACCGCACTCGCCCCATCCCCGGCTCGCTGCGAGCCGCTGACGAAGCCGCCAAGCGCCGAGATCTTGGCACCGGCGTCGGCCAGGCTGGCGTCGATCGCCTTGACCTGGAGGTCCAGGGTCCCGGTCTTGACGATCAACAGGTCGGATGAAGCGGTGAACGCTCCGGGTGCCGCGGCCGGAGCTGAAGTCGCCGTGGCCGGCTTGCCCGCCGATCCGCCATCCTCGGCTGCGCCCCGAGGAGCCCCCGCGGGCGCCAGGCTCGTGCTCCCCCCGCAGGCCACGACGAGCCAGGAGATCAACGCCAGGAAGATGAGCGAGCGCCCGCGTGGCGTCGTCCCGAACCGTCCGAGCATCGTCGGAACCTCCACCCCACGCGCCGCCACCAGTCTGGTGCGACCGCCCGGCGCAGACGCGCGGACGGTTCTCACGGTTCCCTGGCTCGGCCGCCACCGAGACCGTCGGGCTCGTGACCGCTCGCCGTCTCCGTCACGCCTGGCGGTCGACCAGCCTGGCCGCCACGCAGTCGAGGACCCGGTCGGCGACCTCGCGCTTTGACAGCAGCGGCCACGGATCCGGCTCGGCGTCGGCCGCGTAGAGGGTCACCCGGTTCGTGTCCGTGCCGAATCCGGACGCGCTCTCGGCAACGTCGTTGGCGACGAGCAGGTCCACACCCTTGGCCCGCAGCTTCTCGGCGGCACGCGCGAGCGAGCCCGTCTCGGCGGCAAATCCGACCAGGACCGGCCGGGGTCGCAGCGGCTGGCGGGTCGAGGCGCCCTGGGCGTCCCGGCCGTGAGCGATCCGGGCGACCTCGGCCAGGATGTCCGGGGTCGGCTCGAGCTCGAGGGTCAGACCGGCGCCCCGGGTCAGCTTGACGTCGGCCGCCACCGCCGGGCGGAAGTCGGCCACCGCGGCGGCCATGACCAGGGCGTCGAAGCCGGGGCTGCCATCGGCGCGGGTGAGTCGCTCGAGCAGCGCCGCGCGGAGCTGGCCAGCCGACTCGACGCGCACCAGACTGGCGCCGGCGGGCAAGGCCAGGCCGACGTTGGCGACGATGAGCGTGACCTCGGCGCCGCGATCCAATGCCGCCTCGGCGAGGGCGACGCCCATCTTGCCGGTCGAACGGTTGCCGATGAAGCGGACCGGATCGATCGGTTCGGCGGTGCCGCCGGCGGTGACCACGATGTGTCGACCGGTCAGGTCGGCATCGCGCGGTGGCTCGGCAAGGCGTGGCGGGCGGAGCGCCGGATCCGGGGCGCGGACCGGTCGGTCGCCGATCGCGGCGACGACCGCGTCGACGATCCGGGGCAGCTCGGCCAGCCGGCCCATGCCGACCTGTCCCGAAGCGAGCGGACCGATCTCCGGCTCGACCACCGTGTAGCCAAAGGTCTCGCGCAAGCGGGCGACGTTGGAGCGGGTCGCGGGGTGGGCGTACATCTCGCCGTCCATCGCCGGCGCCACGACCACCGGCGCCGTGGTGGCCAGGCAGGCGGCGGTGATCGGGTCGGCGGCCAGGCCGCCCGCCATCGCCCCCAGCCAGTGCGCGGTCGCGGGCGCGACGAGCAGTGCGTCGGCGCTGTCGCCGACGACGATGTGTCCGATCCGGCCGTCGGGAAGCAGCTCGAGCACGTCGCCGTCGACGGGATGACCGCTCAGCGCGGCCAGGGTCAACGGGGCGACGAAGCGGGTCGCCGACGGGGTCAGCAGGACCTGGACGTCCGCGCCCTCGGCCTGGAGCGCTCGGATCAGCTCGGCGGCCTTGTACGCGGCGATCGAACCGGTGATCCCCAGACCGATCAGCCGGCCATCGAGCCGACCGCTCACGCCAGCCCGGCCTCGAGCGGCTCGCCGCCGCTGACCTCGGCGTGGAGGATGGCCAGGCCCTTGAGGGTCAGGTCGGGGTCGATCGCGTCGATGCCCGGGATCGCCCGCGCCCACGGCGCCGTCGACAGGCCACCGGTCAGGATCGCCCGGACATCGCCCGGCTCCGCGCCGCTGGCCTCGGCCAGCTCGGCCCGGATCCGGACGAGCATGCCCGCCACCAGCGCCTGGTAGCCGAGGACCGTGCCCGAGCGCATCGCGGCGACGGTGTCCCGGCCGATCGCGCGGTCGGGTGCACGAAGCTCGATCCGGGGCAGCTTGGCCGTGCGCGCCGCCAGTGCCTCGAGACCGAGCTCGAGGCCCGGCGCGATCGCGCCGCCCACGAATGCGCCGTCGCGGGCCACGGCATCGAACGTCGTGGCGGTCCCGAAGTCGGCCACGACGGCCGGGGTCCCGTACAGCCGCGCGGCCGCCAGCGCGTTGACCAGCCGGTCGGCGCCAACCTCGGCCGGGCGGTCGACCCGGATGGCGATCGGGACGCGACCCGCGCCGGCCGTCAGCAGGGACAGTCCCCGCCGCCCGGCGACCGCGGTCAGGGCGTCGGTCAGAGCCGGGACCACCGACGCGCAGGCGATCGCGCCGACGTCGACCAGGCCCGCGTCGTCGAGGCTGAGGAGACCGACCAGGAGCAGCTCGAGCTCGTCGTCGGTCGCCACCGCGCTCGTTGCCGCGCGGCGACTGCCGACCAGCTGGCCGTTGCGGAACAGGCCGGTGGTGACGTTCGAGTTACCGATGTCGACGGCGAGGAGCATCGTCGGATGATAAGCCCCGGATCGGCTTGTCCCGGCTCGCCCCGGTGGAGTAGATTCGCCGCTGGCGGGCCTTGCCCGCGAGCCCAGTCGCGCGTCACCGTCCGGGACCCTTGTGGAGGATCGTGTGTCGTCCGTGCCGCCGCCCGCGAAGTTCTTCGTCAATCGCGGCATCGTGTCCAGTCGCACGGACCTCTACAACCTCCTTCGCCCGCTCCTCAAGCAGACCGTGACCTACCGCTACTTCCGTGGCCACGAGGTGGTCAGTCACGGCACCGGTTGGGTCGAGCGGATCGTCCTGGACCATCCCGAGGTCTCGACCTACTTCACCCCGCTGTCGATCTGTCTGAACATCGATTCGTTCGAGCATCTCGAGTTCGACACCCGCCCCGACCAGCTCCTCATCTACACGCTCGTCCAGGGTGACGAGCGAGTCGTCCTCGAGTTCGCGCCGATCGGCGCCGGCGGTGCGGAACCGCCCTTGCCGCGTCAGCTCGAATTCGACACGAGCGGCTTCGTCCAGATGGAGCTCCTGGGGCTCGATCGCGACGACGCCTAGCTGAGGAGCCGGACGACCGTCGGAGGGACGGTCGGCCGGGCAAGCGGCCGGGGGGAAGACCGGGCGCGGATGCGTCCCGGAGGGAGTGGTACGCCCGCGACGGTGAGGGACCGTTTCACGGGCAGCGACTGGGCGCGAACCTGGCCGGTGTCGGCCCGGCGCGGCCCGCGGGAGCCTGAGGAGGGAGTCAGTGGACGCGATTGCGTCGTATTTCAAGTTCTCGGAACGAGGCACGAACCTCGCGACAGAGGTCAAGGCCGGTGTCACGACCTTCATGGTCATGGCCTACATCATCGTCGTGAACCCGCTCATCCTGTCCGCTGCCGGCATCCCGGTCGTGGCGGCCGCGGCGGCCACGGCGCTCGTCGCGGGCGTCATGACGATCCTCATGGGTGTCGTCGCCAACGTGCCTCTGGCCCTGGCGGCCGGCCTGGGGATCAACGGCGCCCTCGCCTTTGGCCTGGTCCTGGGCCAGGGGCTGTCGCCGGCCGGGGCGATGGGCGTGATCGTGCTCGAGGGCATCGTGGTCACGGTGCTCGTCCTCATCGGCCTGCGCGAGGCGATCATGCGGGCGGTGCCCATCTCGCTCAAGCGATCGATCGGGGCCGGCATCGGCCTGTTCATCCTGTTCATCGGGTTCGTCGATGGCGGCCTCATCCGCCAGCCGGCCGGTGACGGTCCGGTCCCGGTTGAGTTCGTCTTCCCGACGACGGCCGCCGCGTACGTCACCCTCATCGGGCTGCTGATCACCGTCATCCTGTTCGTGCGCAAGGTTCCCGCCGCGCTGTTGATCAGCATCGTGGTGACGACCGTCATCGCGATCGTGGTCGGCGTCCAGAAGGTGCCATCGGCATTCGTGGTGACGCCCGACTTCAGCACCGTGGGACAGTTCAACCTGACCGAGGTCTTCACCAAGCTCGGCGTCCTGGCCGCGTTGCTGACCGTCTTCAGCTTCATGCTCACCGACTTCTTCGACACGATGGGCACGGCCACCGCGATCGCCGAACAGGCCGGCCTGACCGACGACGAGGACAACGTCCCGAACATCGGCCGGGTCCTGCTGGTCGACTCCGTGGCCGCCATCGCCGGTGGTGCCGCCGGGATCAGCTCCAACACGAGCTACATCGAGAGCGCCGCGGGCGTGGCCGAGGGTGGCCGGACCGGGTTCACCTCGGTCGTGACCGGGGTCCTGTTCCTGCTGGCGATCCTGCTGTCGCCGTTGGCGACGCTGGTCCCGTTCTCGGCCACGGCGCCGGTCCTCATCCTGGTCGGGTACCTCATGTTCACGCTGGTCAAGGACATCGATTTCAGCGACGTCGAGGAAGGCCTGCCGGCCTTGTTCGCGCTGATCCTGATGCCCCTCACGTTCAGCATCACGGTCGGCATCGGCGCCGGTTTCATCACCTGGGTCGTGATCAAGCTGGTGGTCGGCAAGGCCGCGCAGATCCACTGGCTGATGTGGCTGGTCTCGATCGCCTTCCTGGTCTACTTCGCGCAGGCCTGGCTCACCACCATCCTGCCCAAGCCCTAGCTCGCCCGCGCCGCCGGTGAGGGCGGCGGCGTCGATCGGCACGACGGCCGGCCTCCCGGTGGGGGCCGGCCGTTCCTGTACCATCCGGGCGATGTTCGAACGAACGGCGTTGCCCGATGGGCCGCGCGTGATCAGCGCCCGCCTGCCCGGGTCGCGTTCGGTGGCGATCGCCGCATACGTGCTGGCCGGCTCGCGCCTCGAGCAGCCCGGTCAGACGGGCGTGGCCCATTTCATGGAGCACATCACGTTCAAGGGCACGGCCGCGTACCCGTCGACTCGGGCAATCTCCGAGGCGATCGAGGGGGTCGGCGGCAGCTTCAACGCCGCGACCGACCGCGAATCGACCGTCTACTGGGTCCGGGTCCCGGCGCGCGAGGCGCAACGCGCAGCCGACGTGATCGCCGAGCTGATCGTCCGGCCCAAGCTCGAGGATACCGAGATCGACCACGAGCGGTCGGTCATCGTCGAGGAGATCCGTTCGTACCTCGACGATCCATCCGAATATGCCCAGATCCTCATCCAGCAGGGGATGTTCGGCGCGGGTCCGCTCGGCCGCGAGATCTGCGGCGACGAGGGGGGCATCCGGAGTCTGCCGCGTGAAACGATCCGCGACTTCTGGGCGGCCACCTATCGTCCGTCGAACGTCGTCGTCGCGGTCGCCGGGGACCTCGACCATGCCACCGCGGTCGACCTCGTCGCGCCGGCGTTCGGCACCGGCAATGGCATCTCGCCGTCGTTCGACCCGGCGCCCGCCCTGCCCGCTGGAGAGGTCTACCTCCTGGGCAACCGCGACACCTCCCAGGCCCACCTGTGCATCTCGGTGCCGGCCCAACGGCGCGATCACCCCGACTCCTGGACGATCGGCGTTCTCAACGGCGTGCTCGGCGAGGGCATGAGCAGCCGCCTGTTCCTGTCGGTTCGCGAGGAGCTTGGACTGGCCTACGACGTGGGCTCGGGGATCAGTGAATATGCCGACGTCGGCTCGCTGGGAATCTACGCCGGGGTCGACCCGGACAAGCTCGAGCCGGCGGTCACGGCCATCCTGCTCGAGCTGGCTCGCCTGCGCGACACGGCGGTTCCGGCCGATGAGCTGGCCAAGGCCAAGGCCTACCTGTCGGGCGGCCTCGAGCTGCGGATGGACGACACCCGCCACCTGGCCTCCTGGATCGGCGGCCAGGAGGCCCTCCACGAACGCGTGCTGACCCTCGACGAGGCGCTCGAGGCCGTCGCCGCGGTGACCGCCGCCGACATCCAGCGGGTGGCCGGCGAGCTCTTCCACGACGACCGGCTGCGGCTCGCCGTCGTGGCTCCGCGCGGCCATGGCCTCGGGCTTGACCACGCCCTCCGGTTGCCAGGCTGACGCGAGGCCGGGATGACCGAGGGAGCGGAGTCGCACCGGACCGAGCCGCCCGGTCTCGATTCGGGCGCGGCCGATCCAGCCGGCGCAGATTCGGCTGGCGCCGAGCCCGCGACCGACTCGGCCGGGACCGTCGAGACGATCGACGCGGATCGGCCGACCGCGCTGCGCCTCGCCCGGCTCCACCTGCGTACCGGCTCCCTGGCGCTCGCCCGGGTCGAGCTCGAGACGCTGGCCGGCGACGGCACGCTCGACGATGAGGCGTTGCTCGACCTGGCCGAGGTCCGCTGGCGGACGGACGATCTGACCGGGGCCGGCGAGGCGGCCGCGGCGCACATCGCCCGCGGTCGCGAGGCGCCCGTTGCCCTGGTCATCGCGGCCGAGGCCACCGCCGCGCTGGGCCGACCGAGCGAGGCTCGCCGCCTGGCCGGGCGCGCCCTCGAGCTCGTCGACGGGCCGATCGACGCCCTCTTCGCCGGGATGCCGCGCAGCGACGCGTGGCCCATGCAGCCGGCCGAGCGGGTCGCCGGCTGGACGCTGCCCCCCGTGAGGGTCGCGGTCGTGGCCGACGAGCGCGCCCGGGGCGAGGATGACGCCCTCGATACGGGCGAGCCGGCCTCGGATCCCGGAGCCGACCTGGATGCTGCCCGCTCGGCGCTTGCCGCCGGCGATCGCTCCGGGGCGGCATTCCGGCTGTCGGTCGTCCTCCGCCTCTCGCCGGCACTGGCCCCGGCCGTCCTCGACGTGGCCGGGACCGAACCCGGCCCCGAGTTCGACATGGTCCGGGGCGACGCCCTCCGCCTCGTCGGACGGGAGATGCAGGCGCGCCGGGCCTATGCCGCGGCAGCCGCCGCGCGACGGGCCATGGACGATGCCGCTCCCCGAGCCGCGGCTCCTGCCACACCGGATGTCTCGTCGACCGAGGGGTCTGCGCCGTCCGGCGAGGCCGCCGATCCGTCCGACCCAGCCGGATCCGCGGTCGGCCAGCTGGACGCGAGCTCCCAATCGGACTCGACCGTCTGACTCGACTCGGCGCCCGCTATCCTTGACGGCCACGCACCCGCGCAGCGATAGGATCGTGACCCTTGACCGAACGCACCCTTGTCCTGATCAAACCGGACGCCGTCCAGCGCCAGCTCGTCGGGCGGATCCTGACCCGCCTCGAGGAGCGTGGGCTGAAGCTCATTGGACTCAAGCTGGTCCAGGTCGATCGCGAGCTGGCTGAGCGCCACTACGCCGTTCACCGCCAGCGACCCTTCTTCGAGGCCCTGGTCGGGTTCATCACTTCGAGCCCGCTGGTCGCCGTGGCGATCGAGGGTCCCAACGCGATCGCCGTCGTCCGGACGATGGTCGGGGCGACCCGCCCGAACGAGGCCGCGCCGGGCACCATCCGGGGCGACTTCGCCCTGGAGACTGCCCAGAACCTGATCCATGCCTCCGATGGCCCGCAGACCGCGGCCGCCGAGCTCGCCCTCTGGTTCGGCCTGATCGAGCTGCTCGACTACGAGCGTGACATCGACCGCTGGGCACTCGCGCCGCCCGACTGATCGGACCCGGTGCCGGCGCCGGTCCGAGCTCAGGGCGAGGGCGTCGGGATCGGCACGAACGACGGCCCGCCACTCGCACCCGGCGTCGAGCTCTCGCCCGGGACCGGGCTGACGCTCGGCCCGGCGGTCTGACCCGGGCCGACGCTCTCGCCGGGCGCCGGGCTCGAGCCCTCGCCCGGGCTGGGGGAGGGCGGCTCGGTCTGGCCGGGCACGAACGTCTCGCTGGGCGCCACCGGCTCGGGGGCCGGCGCCGCGGCGGCGGCCGGCCCGCCAAGCGCACCGGCGGCAACGGCCAGCGCGGTCAGCGCCAGGACGAGAACCGCGGCCGACGCGATTGGCGCCCGATTCTGGGTCCAGTGCGCGATCGCCCGCGACTCCAGCCCGGCGACCGCTGCGGGGATCGCCGGGTAGACGGGCGATGGACCGGGCTCGCCGACACCCGCGGTCAGCGTGGGCTCGACAGGCGCGGCAACCGAATCGCCCGGGCGGCGAGGGCGTTCCGAGGGCGCCGCGGCGATGAGGTCCGACGGCTGGCGCAACCCGACCAGCAGCATCCGCCCGTAGTAGGCCAGCGCGGCCAGGCCGCCAAGCGTCGCCGCGATGCGCAGCGGGCCGTCGACCACGCTCAGCTCGACCAGGCGAGCACGGACCTGCCAGGCGACGAGGCCGGGAAGCCCCAGGGTCGCGACCGCGACGACGACGAGCGCGACGGCCAGTCCGGGCGACCGCCGCGCCCAGCCGCTGAGGTCGGCGATCCGGCGCGTCCCGAATCGGGTCCGGACGGCGATCGCCCAGGCTGCGAACGCCGTCTTGGCCACGACGAAGACGAGGATCCAGGTGCGGGTGGGCTGCCAGGCAACGGGGTCGAGGATGGCCAGCCCGAGGATCACGAATCCCGCGTCCTGGACGATCGAATAGCCGACGACGTGCTCGACATCGTCCTGAAGCCAGGCCGCGGCCGCGCCCAGGACGATGCTGGCGACGCCGATCGCAAGGACGGTCGCCCGCTCGACCTCGAGTGGCAGGAGAAGCGGCGCGATCGACCGATCCATCCAGGCCAGGGCGACAACGGCGAAACCGGCCGGAGCCCAGGCGAGCAGAAGGGGCAGGGCGATCTCCGGAGCCGAGTCGGCCAGGCGGGCGGCCCAGCGGTGGAATGGGATTGCCCCGAACCTGATCGCCGCCGCCAGGGCGACGGCGAGGTAGGCCAGTCCGAAGACGGTCGGCTCTTCGGCCAGCGGCCCGAGTGGCCGGGCGATCCAGGCCATGCCCACCAGCGCCAGGGCCCCCGCGACCGCGATCGCGCGGAACTCGCGGGTGGCGACCTGGACGTTGCGCGGGCTGCTTGGTCGGACGAGGGTGACCAGCGAGCCGACGAGCGAGCCGGCCAGGATCGCCACCAGGGCCACGATCGGGTCGCCGATCGAGAGGGCCAGGCCGAGGGCGCCGAAGCCACCGAGCAGCGCGGCGGGCAGCTCGCGTTGCCAGGCCGTGGACAGGCCGACGATGGCGACGATCGTCCCCGTCGAGCAGCCGAGGGCCAGGAACAGCCGCCCGAATTCAGTCACCTCGAGCCGACCGGGTCCGATGGCGAGCCGGTCCCCAGGAACGATGGCCAGCGCGGCGATGGTCGCGCCGGCCAGGCCGAGCAGCCCGATGGCCAGAGCCAGCCGCGGGGAATTGCGCGCGATGAGGGCGGCCGCCGCGCCACCGAACGTGACAGCCAGGAACGGCAGCAGGCTCACGACGCGTCGTGCTCGTCGGCCTTGGGCGACCCCGGCGGCTCGCCGGTTGCGTCGCCCTCGACGCGACCGGGTGGCTGCGTCGTCTTGACCGGATCGTCCAGCTCGCCCAGGGCAGGCAGGTCGGCGAGCCCCGTGCTGGCGTCGAGCTCGAGCGGGAGCTGCTCTCCGTGGGGAGCGGCATGCGTCGGGCGGTTTCGGCGCGCCGACCACCCGGCTCGCGGGGCCGATGGCCCTGCCCGCCGCGCCGACCCGGCGTCCTCGTCCGACGCTCCGATCCGGTGCGCGTCGGACGGTCGCCCCGGCTCGGCAGCCGATGTTCGCCGGCGCGGCCGCCAGCCCGGGAGGAACGAGCCGCGCAGGCTGCTGGCCGCGGTCGGGGTGATGGGGTGGGCCTCGAACAGCGCGCTCCGGCGCGGCTCGTTGCGCAGGGCCAGACCGCCGGTGGCGGCGACGGTGTTGGCGCACAGCACGGCGACGGTGCCGAGCAGCCCGACGGTCAGGCCGGCCGTCATGAGCTGTTCGAGCGGCGCCGGTGTACCGGCCAGGCCGACCCGGACCAGCTCGGCCCCCGTGACGAGGATGGCCAGGGCCACCCCCAGGCGGAAGACATCCGCTCCACGGACAATCGGGGCGACGGAGATGACCGCCAGGGCGAACCCCGCGGCGCTGGCTGCGGCGGGGCCGAGCGGCGCGCTGCCCAGCCCACTCGTGCCATACCCGATGACATAGGCGGCGGCCGCGGCCAGTGTCTCCGCCGGCAGTCCGGCGAGCGAGCCCCGGGTGGCCGCCGAGGTGTCGCGCAGGGTCATGAACAGCAGGTAGCCACCCAGCAGGGCCGCCACCACCCGAACGCCGACCCCGGCCGGCTCTGGCGGGGGGTCGGCGAGCACCGGGGCCGTGACCAGCGCGACGACCAGACCGCCCAGGGCGATGCGGGCATCGCGCCCGGTGATCGCCACCAGGGCTCCGGCGACGGTCACGAATGAGGCGGCGACGAGCAGGACGCTCACGGCGTCCCGGCTTGGAGCTCCGGATAGGTCGGGGTTGGCAGGATGCCGAGGACGTCGAACGGCCAGTAGCGCAGCCAGGCCCGACCGATCACCGAGTCGCGCTTGATCGGCCCAAAGACGCGCGAGTCGGACGATGCGGCGCGATGGTCACCCAGCACGAACAGCTCGTCGGTAGCGATGGTCCATTCGGCCCGGTCGGGCGGGGCTTCGGTCGGCTGGTACGGCGGGCTGCCGGGGAAGACGTAGCGCTCGTTGAGTGGCTTGCCATTGACCAGGACCTGGCCGTCGCGGACCGCGACCGTCTCGCCCGGCAGGCCGATCACGCGCTTGATGAACGGCGTGTTGCCGCCCTGGTCGTAGCCGGCCGGGGGCGAGAAGACGACGACGTCACCGCGGCTGTAGTCATCGAAGCGTGGCGTCAGCTTGTCGACCAGGACGTACTCGCCGGGCTGGAGCGTGTTCTCCATCGACATCTGCTGAACCTGGTAGGGCTGGGCCACGAAGTTCTGGATGACGAGGAAGATGACGAGCGTCAAGACAAGTGTCTCGACGACCTCGAAGAGACACCCAAGAGGGCGTTGGCTCACAAGTCCGGCAGTATAGGTGCTGTGCTATCGTCCTGCCCCGTGATCCCCTCCCGTCGGGGGCGCTGAGCGATGCCCCGACGCTGGGTCGAGACGCTCGTCGCGCTCGTGGCAGTGGCCGTTCTCGGCCTCGTCCTCTACAACGCCACCATGGTCGATCGGCGTCCGCCGACGGTGCGCATCACGCTGAGCGCCACGGCCGGCGACGAGCACGTGGCCCAGACGCTGGCCGCCATCGACCTCGAGTTCAGCGAACCGGTCGACCCGGCGTCGGTCGAGCGCCGTTTCCAGATCGAGCCGCACGTCGGTGGGACCTTCACCTGGGACCGCGACACGGAGGCGATCTTCACGCCGGCCCGGAAGCTGCCGTCCGACACCGAATTCAGCGTGTCGGTTGCGTCCGGGTTCAGCGATCGGGCCGGCAACCAGGCCCCGGACCCGGCCGGACCGTTCTCCTTCCGGACGATCGGCCCGCCGGTGGTGACCGCGTTGAGCCCGCCAGCGGGCGCGTCCGGAATCGCCACCAATGCGGCCGCCGAGCTGACCTTCGATCGGCTCATGGATACGGCCTCGGTCGAGACAGCGATCGCCATCCAGCCGGCGGTCCCGTTCACGTTGACCTGGAGCGGGCCGCGCCTGAGCATCGCCTTCGGGAGCCCACTGGCGTTCGGCACCACCTACTCGATCACCGTCGGCAGTGCCGCAGCGGATACCGACGGCAGTCACCTCGCGACTCCGTTCAGCGCCTCCTTCACGACCGTCGCCGCGGGCGTCGGGGTCAAATCCGTGGTGCCCGCCGACGGAGTCTCGGGAATCGGGATCCGGACCCCCATCGCGATCGTCTTCGACGGGCCGATCGACCCGACCTCGGTCGTCGGCGCACTGCGGCTGACCCCCGAGGTCAACGGCGACGCTCGGGTGATCGCGCCGGCGAACGACCTGGCCCCGACCGTGCCGTCCCCATCGGCGAGCGCCGTGCCGGCCTCACCGGACACGGGCCCGGCCGGATCCGGAACGGTTCTCGTGTTCACTCCGTCGGGACCCTTGGCTCAGCACACGACCTACACGGTCGAGCTCGAGCCGGTCGTGCGCAGTGCCGGCGACCCCGACCAGGTTGCCGCCGGCCGGACCTGGACGTTCACGACCGGCGGCCAGCCGACGAGCGCCCAGAACCAGATCGCGTTCCTCTCGGCCCGCGGCGGGGTGCGCAACCTGTGGCTGATGAACCCGGACGGGTCCAATCCGCGCCAAGTCACCACCGAGCTGACGCCCGTGACCGGCTACGACGTGACCTCGGACGGTCGCTCCGTCGTCTATGGCGCCGGCGGCCAGGTCCGGGTCCTGCGGCTCTCCACCGGCACCCTGACCACCCTGACCGCCGCCGGGCGGTTCGAGTACGCCCCGGTCCTGGCGCCCGGTGGCGGTCAGGTTCTGGTGGGGCGTCGTGATGGGGCCGGGGGCGACTTGGGCTACTGGCTGGTCCCGATGCCCGGCGCCGATGGCGGACCCGAGCGCCAGGTTCTGCCCGATGGCGCCCCACCGCTCGGCTCGGTGGCGGCCGACAGCGACCGCCTCGAACTTGGACCGGACGCCTCGGTCTGGGCGGGTCAGGCGGCGTTCGATCCGACCGGCGCGTCGGTGGTGGTCGTCGACGGCCAGGACCGGGTCGTGCGGGCTGCCCTCGAGCCGGTGGCGGCCCCGCCCGTCGTCGAGGTGGTGGACGTGACCGGGCCCATCGGCGCTCCGGTATGGGCCGACTCGGTCGGGTCGGTCGGCGGTCCTGGCGCGTTCCTGATCGTGGGCAAGGCGGCCGGCGGAGCGGGCCTGATCCGGCTCGATCGGCCCCGGTCGGCGCTGTCACCCGCGGCGGGACCGGTTGCGGTCGCCGGTCACGGCGGGATCGCCACCCTGGTGGCGCCGGCGGGGTCCCACCTCGGCTACACCTCGCTCGCCTCGCGCGTCGCGGAGCCGTTGACCAGCGCCGCGGATCTGCTCGACCGTGCCCCGGGGTTCTCGCCCGACGGGCTCAGCCTCCTCTTCGGGCGGGTTCTGGCCAGCGACCCCACGCGCTCGGCGGGGATCTGGCTGGTGGGCCTCGACGGTCGCGACCTGCGCCAGCTGTCGGTCGACGGCAGCTCAGCACGGTGGCTGCCGTAGGCCGCCGACGGGCTGCATATCCTCGCCGTCGAGCGAGTTTGACCCTCCTCTCAGCGGCTTGTTACACTCGCCGCCGACCTGAAAGGTTTCGCTCCGGTCGTGGCCGGAACCCGCGCCAGATCTCCCCCCGGAACCCGCCGAAGCGACGGAGCGCGCGCCGCCCCGGGGAGCCCACCCGTGTCAGGAGGAAGCCCAAGGCCCATGGACGCCAAGACGCTCGAGCTGATCATCCTGCCGGCGGGGTTGATCGCTGTCCTGTTCGCGGTCTATCTCGCCCGCGACGTCCTGCGCAGGGACCAGGGCACCCAGGCGATGCAGGATGTCGCGGGGACGATCTTCGAGGGCGCCGTGGCGTTCATCCGTCGCCAGTACACGACGATCGGCGTCCTGGCCCTCCTCGGTGCGGTGGTCGTGGGCGTGGTGATCACGGTGTTCGAGACCGAGGCCGTCGCCGACACGGACGTGTTCGGGCCCGCCCTCGGGCTCCGGACCGGGATCGCCTTCCTGGTCGGGGCGGCCTGCTCGATGGCGTCCGGGATCATCGGCATGTTCATCGCCGTCCGCTCCAACGTGCGCACGGCCTCAGCCGCCCAGCGCAGCCTCGTCGAGGCGGTCCAGGTGGCCATGCGCGGCGGGGCCGTCTCGGGCTTCCTGGTGGTCGCCCTGTCGCTCCTGGGCGTGTACGGCATGTTCGTCGCCTTTGGCGGCTTCGACCATCCGGCCCAGGCGCCCTTCCTGATCGTGGGCTATGGCTTCGGGGCATCGTTCGTGGCCCTCTTCGCCCAGCTTGGCGGCGGGATCTACACCAAGGCCGCCGATGTCGGCTCCGACCTGGTGGGCAAGGTCGAGAAGGGCATTCCCGAGGACGACCCGCGCAACGCGGCGGTCGTCGCCGACCTGGTTGGCGACAACGTCGGGGATTGCGCCGGTCGTGGTGCCGACCTGTTCGAATCCACGGCCGCCGAGAACATCGGAGCGATGATCCTGGGCGTCGGGGTGTTCACCATCGCCTCACTGGCGGGCTGGCCCAACCCCGAAGCGTGGATCTTCTTCCCGCTGGTGGTCCGCGCCTTCGGGCTGCTGTCGACCATCGTGGCCATCTTCTTCGTCCGCGGACGCGAGGACGAGGACCCCATGAACATGCTCAACCGGGGCTACTGGGTGACGACCGCATTGTCGGTCGTGGGCCTGCTGATCACGACCAACGTGATGATGCAGACCGGCGGCCAGCAGGGCGCCAACGGGCTGCCACCCTGGCTGTGGTTCTTCGGGGCCGGTGTGGTGGGTCTGGCCACCAGCGTGGCCTTCGTCTACATCACCCAGTACTACACCGCCGGCTCGTACCGGCCGGTGCGTGAGATCGCCGAGGCGTCGCGGACGGGACCGGCGACCAACATCATCTCGGGCACCGCCGTCGGCTACGAGACGACGTTCATGACCGCGATCACCATCGGCATCGCCCTGTTCGCGAGTCACTGGCTGGGCGAGCAGGCCGGCATCGTCAGCTCCGATGGCCGCAACGTCGGTGGGATCTTCGGCACCGCCGTGGCGACCATGGGCATGCTGATGACCACGGCCTACATCCTGGCCATGGACACCTTCGGGCCGATCACCGACAACGCCGGGGGCATCGCCGAGTTCAGCCGCGCCGAAGCCGGTGCGCGCGAGATCACCGATCGCCTCGACGCCGTCGGCAATACCACCAAGGCATTGACCAAGGGCTACGCCATCGCGTCCGCCTCGTTGGCCGCCTTCCTGCTGTTCAGCGCCTACATCGACAAGGTCAACCTGATCCTCGGTCGTCAGATCGCCGCCGGCAAGCAGGGCGTGGAGCTGATGACCTCGGTCAACCTGGCCAACGTCAACGTGTTCATCGCGGCGCTTCTGGCGGCGATGCTGGTGTACTTCTTCAGCTCGCTCGCCATTCGCGCCGTGGGGACCACCGCTCAGGCGATCATCGTCGAGGTCCGCCGCCAGTTCCGGGAGAGCCCCGGAATCATGGATTACTCGGTCCGTCCGGACTACGCCCGGGTCGTCGACATCACGACCAAGGCCGCCCTCCGCCAGATGGTCGCCCCGGGTCTGGTCGCCGTGGCCACCCCGATCGTCATCGGCGTTCTGCTCGGCTACGAGGCCGTCGCCGGGATGCTCATGGTGGGCACCATCGCCGGAGTCATGCTGGCGACCGTCCTCAACAACTCGGGCGGGGCCTGGGACAATGCCAAGAAGTACATCGAGTCGGGCCACCTGCTCGACCCGGAGGGCAACCCCATCGGGAAGAAGACGGACGCGCATGCTGCGGCCGTCGTCGGCGACACGGTGGGCGATCCGTTCAAGGACACGGCCGGCCCCTCGCTCCACGTCCTGGTCAAGCTGCTGGCCACGATCACGCTCGTCCTCGCGCCGCTGTTCATTCGCTAGGCCCGTATCCCGGGGGCGGTCGCGGGTCGACCGCGCCGAGGGGAGAGATCGATGGACCTGTATGTCCAGGCACTGGTCATGGGGATCGTCCAGGGACTGACCGAGTTCCTGCCGATCTCCAGCTCCGGCCACCTCATCGTGGTCCCATATCTCCTCGGCTGGAACGACCCGTTCATCACCTCGCTGGCGTTCAGCGTGATGCTCCACATGGGCACGCTCGTGGCCCTGCTGGCCTATTTCTGGCACGACTGGCTGGTGCTCGTCCCGGCTGGCCTGGCGGCCGTCCGTGACCGGTCGTTCGCCGGCGACCCGGATCGCCGGCTGGCCTGGCTCATCGCCGTGACGACGATCCCCGCGGTGATCGTCGGGCCGATCCTCAACGACCGGCTCGAGGCGGCCGTGAGATTGGCCGGGATCGTGGCCGTGACCCTGGTCATCGGCGGCGCAATCCTGTGGCTGGCCGACCGATTGGGGCGCCAGGACCGCGAGGCGAGCGAGCTCGGATTCGTCCAGGCCCTGGCGATCGGGGTGGCCCAGGCCGTCGCCCTGATCCCGGGCATCAGCCGGTCGGGCATCAGCATCTCGGCCGGTCTGTTCCTCGGTCTCACCCGCGAGTCGGCAGCCCGGTTCAGCTTTCTGATGGCGACCCCGATCACGGCGGCGGCCGGGGCCTACGAGATCCTGCAGCTGGTGCGAGGTCAGACCGGGGCCGGGTTCGCGATCGGCCCGATGGTCGTCGGGATGCTCGCCGCTCTCATATCCGGGCTGGCGGCGATCCACCTGCTGCTGCGCTACCTGCGGACGAACTCCCTGACGATCTTCGTGGTCTATCGGTTCGTGCTGGCCGCCGTCGTCATCGTCTTCTTCCTGAACCTGTTCCGCTGAACCGCCGGCCGCCATGGAGGTCATGAAGCAGCTCCGGCAGCGCTCGATCCGGGATCTCGTCGAGCAGCGCGTGATCCGCACCCAGCAGGAGCTCGCCACGGCCCTCCGCGAGCGGGGCTTCAAGACGACCCAGGCGACGATCAGCCGGGACGTGGCCGAGTTGGGACTGATCAAGCGCGGTCGCGGGGGCACCGTCTCCTACGCTCTGCCCCCGCGCCTGATCGAGGCAGAGACAAGCGGCGAGGACCGGCTCCGCAAGCTGTTCCGGGACCTGCCCGTGGAGCTGCGTGAGGCGGGCCTGCTGCTCGTGATCCGGACCCTGCCGGGCTCGGCGCATGCCATTGCCGCGGCGCTCGACCGGGCGCGCTGGCCGGAGGTGGCCGGCTCCGTGGCCGGGGACGATACCTTGTTCGTGGCCTTTACCGACCGGACGTCGCTGGGTCGGATCAAGCGCCGCCTGCTGCGCCTGACCGAGACGTGATCGACGCCCGAGGTCGCTTTGACACCCCGCGGCGGCCGGGCTAGGATTTGCCACCGGTCGAACTTCAGGTGCGCGTCTGGCGCGGAACCTGGAGTTCTTTCCTTTACCCCGGCCCGAGCCCGATGGCCGCCGCCGAACGCAGACGGGGGACCACCCGCCGTGAACATGAAACCCACCTATCTCAGCCGTGATGGTCTGACCAAGCTCCGGTCGGAGCTCGATGAGATGACCAATGTCCGCCGCGTCGAGGTCGCCACTCGGATTCACGATGCCAAGGAGCATGGCGACCTCTCCGAGAATGCCGAGTACGAAGACGCCAAGAACGAGCAGGCGTTCGTCGAGGGCCGGATCCAGACGCTCGAGGCGTTGATCAAGACCGCCACGATCATCGACGAGAAGCACTCGACCGATCACGTCCAGATCGGCTCGACGGTCTCGGTCCAGAGCGGCGACGGCAAGGAGACGTTCACGATCGTCGGTTCGGCCGAGGCCAGCCCGCGCGAAGGGCGGATCTCGAACGAGTCGCCGGTCGGACGGGCGCTGCTCGGCCGGAAGAAGGGCGACAAGGTCGTCGTTCGGGTGCCTGCGGGGGATTTCAGCTATACGATCGTCTCGATCCGCTAGCCGGTGAGGGCGCGGCCGAGCCGGCGCGAGGCCGGCCCGCCGGGAGGATCCCGGCTCCCGCCGGGAGCGAGGACGTGATGGACTGGGCCGACGAACTCGCCGCGACGGTCAGCGGCCCCCAGGTCGTCAACGACAGCAAGACGCCGTCGGGGACCGTCCACGTCGGTAGCCTGCGCGGGCCGGTCATCCTGGACGCGATCACCCGGGCACTGCGCGCCCGCGGTCTTGAAACGACCCTGCTCTACGGCGTCGACGACCTGGATCCCATGGATGCCCAGGCGCTGCTCACGCCCGATGCCGTCGAGCACGAGATGGGCCGGCCCCTGGCTCACGTCCCGGACCAGTCCGGCGACTGCCACGCGTCGTACGCCCGCCACCATGCCCAGGTCTTCATCGACCTGTTCGCCGGGCTGGGCATCCACCCCGATCGTTACTACTGGATGAGCGACATCTATCCTACCGGCGCGCTCGATCCGTACATCCGCCTGGCGCTCGATCGCGCCGATCGGGTGCGCGAGATCTACCGCCGGGTGGCCAACGTCCAGCATCCGCCCGAGTGGCACCCAGTCAGCGTCATCTGCCCGACCTGTGGCAAGGTCGGCACCACGATCGTGACCAAGTGGGATGGCGAACGGGTCTACTACGAGTGCCGCCCGAACCTGGTGACCTGGGCAACCGGCTGCGGTGCGTCGGGCTGGGTGGCGCCCTTCGGCGGCAACGCCAAGCTGCCCTGGAACCTGGAGTGGGCCGCCCAATGGGGCCTGTTCGGGGTCACGATCGAGCCGGGCGGCAAGGACCTGTCGACGGCCGGCGGGTCGCGCGAGCGGTCGGCTGCCATCGCTCGAGAGGTGTTCGAGCTCGAGCCGCCGCTCAACGTGCCCTATGAGTTCCTCAACATCGGCGGACGCAAGATGTCCACCTCCAAGGGCCGCGGCGCGGCCGCCCATCGGATCGTCGAGGTCATCCCACCGGAGCAGCTCCGGTTCCTGTTCCTGCGCCACCGTCCCAACACGGCCATCGAGTTCGATCCGCAAGGCACCGACGCCATCCCGCGCCTGTTCGACGACTTCGACACGTTTGCCGCGGCGACCGCCGGCCGCGAGGTCAAGGGCGAGCTGCCCGCCGGCTACGAGTCCATCTTCCGCTACTCGCTCCTCGATCCGGCCGCCGACGTTGCAGCCGAAGCCGCCGCCTACCGGCCGGCATTCGCCCATCTCGCGCTCCTGGTCCAGATCCCCGGGGTCGACGTGCACCAACGCGTGACGGCCGAGAAGGGCAGCGCGCTGACCCCGCGGGAGCTCGAGATCCTCGATGAGCGGGCCGCGGCGGCGAAGGCGTGGCTGGCGACGTACGCACCCGACTCGGCCCGGATCGTGGTCCAACGCGACGACGTGCCGCCCGAAGCCGCCGCTCTGGATCCCGACCAACGCCGGTTCCTGGCGGCCCTGTCGACCCGGGCGGAGCGCGAGGCACCGACCAGCGGTGAGGCCTGGCAAGCGCTCATCTTCGAGCTGGCCGCCAGCCAGGGCCTGCCTCCCCGGCGTGCGTTCGAGGCCATCTACCGCGCCTATCTGGGTCGGCCGAACGGGCCCCGAGCCGGGTGGTTGCTGGCGGGCCTCGACTCCCGCTTCGTGGCTGAGCGGGCACGGAGCGCGGCGGCATGAGCGTCGGGCTCGGGCGTCTGCGCGAGGATGGGGCGGCCGTCCGCCAGGGGGCCCTGGACAAGGGCGAGGATCCCGCTCTGGTCGATCAGGCCCTGGCCGCCGACGTCCGTCGCCGCGAGCTGCTGGCCGAGGGCGATCGGCTCAAGGCCGAGCGGAACCAGGCGTCGAAGGCGATCGGCGAGGCCTTCCGCGGCGGCGGCGATCCGGGCGGTGCCGACATCGCCGTGCTGAAAGCTGCGTCGACGACGGCCGGCGAGCGGATCGCCGCCGTCGACGCCGAGCTGGCGACCGTCGAGGCGGGGCTCGAGGATCTCCTCCTGCGCATCCCCAACCCGGCCGACCCGGACGTCCCCGTGGGCGGGGAGGAGGCCAACGTCACCGTCCGCGAGTGGGGCGAGCAGCTGTCCCGGGTCCAGCCCCTGAGCGGCGAGATCGGGGCCGACGCCCCGGGCGCTGGCGGGACGTGGGAGCGGCTCCCGCACTGGGAGCTCGGGGACCGCCTGGGCATCATCGACATGGAGCGCGGCGCCAAGATCGCCGGCTCGGGCTTCCCCGTCTACCGGGGGTTGGGTTCGGCCCTCCAGCGCAGCCTGATCTCGTGGTTCCTCGATGTCCACAGCCGGGAGAACGGATTCACCGAGATCTGGCCCCCCGCCGTGGTCAACGCCGCGTCCGCGCGCGGGACGGGCCAGATCCCGGACAAGGAAGACCAGATGTACGTCGTCACTCGCGACGAGCTCTACCTGGTTCCCACCGCCGAGGTGCCGGTCACCAACCTCCATCGCGACGAGATCCTGGATGACGAGCAGCTGCCGATCCACTACGTCGCCTACAGTCCCTGCTTCCGGCGCGAGGCGGGCGCGGCCGGCAAGGACACTCGGGGCATCGTCCGGGTCCACCAGTTCGACAAGGTCGAGATGGTCCTGTTCGAGCGCCCGGAGGCCTCATCCGAGGCGCTCGAGTGGATGACCGGCCGGGCCGAGGACCTGCTCCAGCGGCTCGGGCTGGCCTACCGGGTGCTGCTCATGAGCAGCCGTGAGATGGGCTTTGTCCAGGCCAAGAAATACGACCTCGAGGTCTGGGCACCGGGCGCCGAGCGCTGGCTCGAGGTCAGCTCGTGCTCCAACTTCCGCGACTACCAGGCCCGCCGGATGGCGATCCGCTACCGCCCCGAGCCCGGCGCCAGGCCAGAGCTGGTCCATACCCTCAATGGCAGCGGATTGGCTCTGCCGCGGGTGATGGCCGCCATTCTCGAGACCTACCAGCGGGCCGACGGCAGCGTCGAAGTCCCGGCTGTGCTTCGGCCCTATCTCGGCCGGGATACCATCCCTTCGCCCGGCTGAGCGCGCAGCGCTCGGCCGATGGAGGGAGGTTCGATCATGGACACGCCCCACGAGCCGACACCGGAATCGGGGCCACCCGCCGATTCGCCGCCGCCGCCATCGGCCCCGCCACCTCCGAGCGCGGCGCCACCTCCCCCCGGCCCAGGCCCGGCGGTGCCGCCGCCACCGTCCACATGGGAGCCGCCCCCGGACCTGGCCGCCGGACCGGCGCCCGGGTTTGTGTTCGGTGGCGCGGGCGAGCGACTCGTCGCGTACATCATCGACTCGCTGATCGTTGCGGTGCTGGCGATCCTCATCGCGATCGTGGGGGCCCTGCTGCTGGCGCTGGTTCCGATTCTGGGCGTGATCGTGTGGGTCGTCGGGTTCCTGGCGCTGATCCTTGGCTACTTCCCGTACTACTGGGTCAACGGCGGTCAGACCCTGGGGATGAAGCCGTTCGACCTGTGGGTCGTGCGCGACAGCGACGGCGGACCGATCGGGTGGGGTGCCGCGATCCTGCGCCTGATCGGCCTTCTCGTGGTCGACTCGGTCATCTTTGGGATCCCGATCGGGCTCGTCTGGATCTTCGTCGACTCGCGCAAGCGCTGCTGGCACGACCTCATCGCCGGGACCGTCGTCATCAAGCGGCGCTAGCCGCGGGCCCGGCCCTGACGTTGCGGCTCATGCGACCGTCGCCGACCCGAGGACGCAGCACGCCCACACTCTGCAGGCGCGTCGCCGAAGGGGTTGACTCAGCGGCAACGCTCGGCTGACCCGCGAGCCCGTCGTCCAGCGAACCAACGTGACCGTAGAATGCCTCTCGGAGAGGTGGCAGAGCGGTCGATTGCGGCGGTCTTGAAAACCGCTGATACTCAAGTATCCGTGGGTTCGAATCCCACCCTCTCCGCCACGACGCGACCGGGGGCCCCTTGCCTGCGACCTCCGCGCTAATCACGATGCCTCCGTGAGCGATAGAACACTCGCGATCCTCGCGGTCATGGCCATGGCAGCGGCTCCGGCAACGCTCGAGCGATGACGACCGAACCCGGGCTGTGTGCCACGTGCCGCCACAGTCGCCTGATCGAGTCTGCGCGTGGCTCGACCTTCTGGCTGTGCCGACGATCGGAGACCGACTCGCGCTTTCCGCGCTACCCATCGTTGCCCGTGCTGGCCTGTCCGGGTTTCGAGCCAGAGCCGGCCCTCGAGCCGCCTGACACGCGCCCGGCGTAGCCCTGCTGACGGCCACTTTCGGGGCCCGCTCGTGGCTCAGCCGGCCGGCCGGGGCACCGCGGGCACATCCGTTCGGGCTACCGCGGGCCGGTACATAGGTCCGGTGGGCTCGACTCGGGCCTCATCGTAGGCTCCCTCCAGGCGCTTTTCTTCCTGGGGGTTCGTCTTGTCCCGTACACGCACTACGGCACGCAAGCCGATCTTGCTGCTGCTGGTCTTCGGCGTATTCCTGGCCATCGTCGGGATCACCGCCCTGGCCCAGGCGATGCTGGTCGCGACCGACTTCTCGACGTCCGTGCTGGAGTCGTATGTCGGCAACGACGCTGCAACCGTGCGCGGATTCGCAACGGCCTTCCTCCGCCCAAGGGATCTCGTCCCGGGCGCGTCGACTCCGACCTCCGTGGTCCTCCAGGGTCAGCTGGAGTCGCTGGTCGAACCGAACAAGATCCTGCGCGTCGAGATCCGTCTGCCCGATGGAACCCTGGTCAGGGCCAGCGACCCGACCCTCGCCGGGATGACGGCCCCCGCCAGCGCGGACTTCAGCACTGCCGCTTCCGGCGTAGCGACCGTCGGGCTCCACCCGGTCGCCGAATCGGAAGCGCTCGGCCCGGCGCTGCCCGCCTCGAGCGTCCTGCGCGAGTACTTCCCGATCAATGCCGGCGGTCGGGTGCAGGCGGTGATCGGCCTGTGGCGAGACGCCGAGCCGATCCTGGCGCGTCTCGACGCGGTCCGGCGCGATGTGATCGTGGTGACGCTCAGCGCGGCCGCGGTGGCAGCGTTTGTGCTGTTCCTCGTCTTCCGAGCGGCACAGGGTCGGATCTCCCGTCAGACGGAGCAGCTCGTCGAGGCCACCCGACGCGACCCTCTGACCGACACACCCAACCATGGGACGCTGGTCGAGGAGCTGGCCGCCGCGTTCGAGATTGCCCGACTCAAGGGCGAGCCGATCGGGATCGTCCTCCTGGACATCGACAACTTCCGGCTGCTCAACGACACCTATGGCCACGCCGCGGGCGACCAGGCGATCCTGACCGTCGCCGAGCTGCTCAAGGCGGAGTTCCCGGAGGGCGCGGTTCACGGTCGCTATGGTCCCGACGAGTTCCTTGTGATCCACCCCTCGGCCGACGTGGAGGTCCTGGAGCACGCCATCGATCGGCTCCGGTCGGCGCTCACCGAGCGGGCCCTCCAGTTCGGCGAGTCGGAGCGCCTGCCGGTCACCGTCAGCGCGGGTATCTGCTCGTATCCTCAGGACGCCGACTCGGTGACGGCCTTGCTCACGATCGCGGCGGTCACCCTGCACGAGGCCAAGCTCAGCGGCGGCGATGCCGTCCGGGTCGCCGGGGCGGCGGCCGACGTGCCGGCCGAGACACGTACCTTCGACGTCTTCCAGGGCCTGATCCTGGCCGTCGACGGCAAGGACCGGTACACCAAGCGGCACTCCGAGGACGTCGCCCGGTATGCGGTCTTCCTGGCCGAGCGGATTGGACTCGATCCGGACACGATCGCCACCATCCGGGTCGCCGGGCTGCTCCACGACGTTGGCAAGATCGGGATCCCGGACGGCATCCTGCGCAAGCCCGCGCGCCTGACCGAAGAGGAATACAAGATCGTCAAGCAGCATGTCGCCCTCGGCGACCTGATCGTCCGCGACCTGCCCAACGTCGACGTCATCCGGGCCGGAGTCCGCCATCACCACGAGCGCTGGGACGGGGCCGGCTACCTCGATCGGCTGGCCGGCGAAGAGATCCCGCTGATCGCCCGGATCCTGGCGGTGGGTGATGCATTCTCGGCGATGACCACCACTCGCCCGTACCGCAAGGCGCTCGACGTTCGCGAGGCCCTGACGCGCATGGAAGATGCCGCCGGGACCCAGCTCGAGGAACGGCTGGTGGCTTCCTTCGTCGACGGCATCCGGACCGCCGCCGACGCTCCACTGCCCGGCGCGGAGACGGCTCCGTCGCGGCTGTGGACGCCCTATGCCAAGGTCGCCTGAGGTGGCGTCCGGGAGTCGTCCAGGCGCCCGCGCTCACCGGCTGCTGGCCCTGACCGGCGCCCTCGCCGCCCTCCTGATCCAGACCCAGCCGGCCGCCGCGGCCAACAGCTGGACGGTCACGGCCAATCCCACCACGATCGTGGGCGACCCGTCACCGAAGGTCCGACTGACGATCCGGAACACGTCGTCGAACAACCATCACGGAAACGATGACATCGGCTGCGTGACGGTCACGATCCCTTCGGCGTTCAGCGTCGGAGCCGCATCGATCGTGTCGGTCACAAACGGGAATGACTGGTCGGCCAGCAAGTCGGGTCAGAAGGTGACGGCCAGGGCCGATTCGAGCGGAGACGAGTTGCGTGGGGATCCCACGGACGACACGCTGGTCCTCGACATCTCCACCGGCGCGAATGCCGCCTCCGGCGACTGGACGATCCGTGGCTATGACCGGCGGGACTGCAGCAGTGGATCATTCCCGGTCAAGTCGATCACGATCACCGTCGTCGCCAGCTCGACGCCGAACCCGACCCCGAACCCCACGCCTCAGCCGACCCCCAACCCGACGCCCCCGCCAACACCCAAGCCGACCCCTCAGCCGACACCAAAGCCGACCCCCGATCCGACAGCCGCTCCGACCTCGGCGCCGACGCAGTCTCCGGCACCACCCGGCCAGCCGACCGAGGACCCAAGTCCTGGGGACAGCCCGACGCCCGATCCATCGCTGAGCCCGGAGCCCTCGCCCTCAGCCAGCCCCACGCCTTCGCCAGGGGTCGCCGTGGGTGGCCCGACGGTTCCGGCCGGTCGACCACCCGCGGATGGGGAGCATTTCGAGAGCGCCATCAGCATTCCCGTGGACGAGGCGGATCCATCGTTCTCGCAGCTCGGAACCGAGGTTCTGGCTAGCCTTGGCGTCTTCGCCTGGGCGGTGCCCGGGGCGCTCCTGGGCGCACCGGGGTTGTTGCTCATCCTGGTCATCCTGGCCCAGTCGATGGGGGCGCTGTCCTGGCTGCCGCTCGTTCGCCGCAAGATCGGCGGCTTTGGGCTGGCCCAGCGCTGACGCAGCGGCGCCCTTGACGCGGTCGCGCGGGCCCGCCTAGACTCCGTCGACATCACGAAGAGCGGGCGATGAACGGAACGAGTACCCGTCGCGCGTCGGCACAGAGACCCGGTGGCTGGTGGAAACCGGGGCGGCGC
The DNA here is from genome assembly GCA_034666965.1 of Chloroflexota bacterium. Lineage (GTDB taxonomy): Bacteria > Chloroflexota > Limnocylindria > Limnocylindrales > CSP1-4 > Chersky-267. Next base: position 36,701 of record JAXDKT010000006.1, read on the forward strand.
AGGCGGAGAATGGATCCGGGAGCCTCCGGACCGAACGGGAGCGATCCTCAGTAGGCTCCGGCGCAGAGCGCCAGCGATAGCGGGCAGCGCCGATCGGCGGCAGGGATCAACGGATCCGGGCCGTCCCGTCGGTCAGGTGAGTGCGGCACACGCCGAATGAGGGTGGCACCGCGGAAGGCTCGGCCTTTCGTCCCCGGGACGAACAGGCCGTTCTCGATTCTCCGGGCCCCGGAGACCGCCGCACCGCCTCGGAGGCGACCGCAACCATGACCACCACCGACCCGCTCAGCCTGACCGAAGCCAAACGGCTCGTCGGCAACGCCGACACGATCCTCCTGCGCGCTACCCGTGACGCCGACCTCGAGACTCCGATCGGTGCCTTCCTCCGGCTCGACGACGGCGGCCCGGCTTACCTCCTCGAGTCGGTCGAGGGTGGCGAACGGCTCGGCCGATACAGCTTCCTGGGTGTCGGGCCGCGCCGGCTGCTCGAGGTCCGCGACGGCCAGGCCACGATCCAGACCCGTCCGCTGAGCGTCGACGCCTACAGCCCGGACCTGCCCACCCGGAGCGCGCCGGTCACGGATTCGCTGGCCGCCCTGCGCTCGTTCGTGCACAAGCGCCGGGTCCTGCCCGTCGAGGGCATGCCCAGATTCACCGGCGGCGCGGTGGGGGCGCTGGCCTACGACGCCGTCGCGACCTTCGAGCCGAGCGTGCCCCTGCCCGAGGCCGACCCGGTCGGCGTCCCGACCGCGGGCTTCATCGAGACCGACCTCGTCCTCGTCTTCGACCATCTGACCCACACGATGAGCGCCATCGCCAGCCTGCACACCGACGCGCCGGACTTCGAGGGCCGCTATGCGATCGCCGAACGAGCCATCTTCGAGGCGCTCGACCGGACGGCACGACCGAGCCCCGGCGAGCTGGCCGGGCCGACCGGCGCCGGTGGCCGGAACGGGGCCGCGAGGGCATCGACCGGCGCGATCGGCGACACCCGGATCGAGACCAGCCTCGGCCGGGACGGCTACATCCGCGCGGTGGAGGTCGCCAAGGACGCGATCGCGGCGGGCGAGGCGATCCAGGTCGTGCTCGCCCGACGCCAGTCGATCGACCTGCCGACGGGACCGGACGGCCGAACGATCGATGGCATCGGCCTCTATCGCGCGCTTCGCCGGGTGAACCCGAGCCCCTACTTGTTCTTCGTCCGGACGCCGTCGTTCGAGGTCGTGGGTGCCAGCCCAGAGCTCCTCCTCCAGGCCGAGGGCGACCGGCTGACGACCCACCCGATCGCGGGGACCCGGCCGCGGGGCGCCACCCCGGCCGAGGACGAGATGCTGGCCGAGCAGCTCCAGCGCGACCCCAAGGAGAAGGCCGAGCACGTGATGCTGGTCGACCTGGGCCGCAACGATCTCGGCCGGGTGAGCCGTCCGGGCACGGTCCGGCTGACCAAGTACATGGAGGTCGAACGCTACAGCCACGTCCTGCACTTGGTGAGCCATGTGGAGGGTCGCCTCCGCCCGGACCTCGACGCGCTCGACGCGCTGCGGGCGGTGTTCCCCGCGGGTACCCTGTCGGGCGCGCCCAAGGTCCGCGCGATGCAGCTGATCGCCGCCGCCGAACAGGAGCGACGCGGCCTGTATGGCGGGGCGGTCGGGTACCTCGGCTACGACGGCAACCTCGACACGGCCATCACCATCCGCAGCGCGGTGCTGCGCGCCGGCCAGGCTCACGTCCACACGGGGGCCGGCATCGTCGCGGGCTCGGTGCCCGAAAAGGAGTTCGAGGAGACCGAGCACAAGGCGGCCGCCCTGCGGCGGGCCATCGAGCTCGCGGCGGGCGCGGGCGAGGCGGCCGGACGGACGGCACCGGGCGCGGCCGAACCGGGCAGCGCCACCGCCGCCCCCGCCGGCGCCGGGGGCTCAGGCGGATGATCCTGGTCATCGACAACTACGACTCGTTCACGTTCAACCTCGTCCAGGCGCTCGAGGCGGCCGGGGCCGTGATCCGGGTCGTCCGCAACGACGCCATCGACAAGACCGGCGTGGAGGCGCTGGCCGACGATCCGGAGGGCAGCCTGCACGGGATCGTCGTGTCGCCCGGCCCCGGCGACCCGAGCACGGCGGGTGTCTCGGTCGGGGCGATCGAGGTGGCCGCGGATCGAGGCATCCCGCTGCTCGGTGTTTGTCTCGGGATGCAGGCGATGGCGGTCGCATTCGGCGGATCGATCGTGCGTGCCCCAACGCTCGTCCACGGCGAGGCGTCCGAGGTCAGCCACGACGGCGAGGGCCTGCTGCGCGGCCTTCCGCCGGCGTTCATGGCCGCCCGCTACCACTCGCTGTGCGTCAACCGCGACACCCTGCCCGATGCGCTCCGAGTCAGCGCCCTGACCGAGGAGGACGGCGTGATCATGGGCCTGCGCCACACGAGCCTGCCCCTCGAAGGTGTTCAGTTCCACCCCGAATCCGTGCTCACGCCGCAAGGTCCGCAGCTCCTGGCCAACTTTCTGCGCCTGGCCGGCGAGGGCGAGGCCGGACGGCTCGACGCCGCCACGGGAACGTTCGCGACCGCCGGCATGGCCGAGCGGGTGGCGGACGCGCCGACCGACGCGCCGACCGACGGGACGACAATCCCCAGCCCGACCGAGGCGGGGGCCCGGTGAGCGAGCTCGTCCGCGCCGCACTGGCCGCGATCGTCGAGGGGCGCACGCTCAGCCTCGACGAGGCCCGCGGCGCAATGGGCTCGGTGATGGACGGCGAGGCCACCCCGGCCCAGCTGGCGGCCCTCCTCGTCGCCCTGCGGATGCGCGGCGAGACCACCGACGAGCTGGCGGGCTTCGCCGGGGCGATGCGCGACCGAGTCGTGCGGGTCCAGGCGCCGGCAGGCACGATCGACCTGGTCGGGACCGGCGGCGACGGCAGCGGCACGTTCAACATCTCGACCGCGGCGGCGCTGGTCGTGGCGGCCGCGGGGGTGCCGGTGGCCAAGCATGGCAACCGGGCCATCACCTCCCGCTCGGGCTCGGCCGACGTGCTCGACGCGCTGGGCATCCGGATCGACCACGACGCGACCACGGCCGCCGAGGCCCTCCGCCGCGACCGCTTCGCGTTCCTGTTCGCGCCCGCCTTCCACCCGGCGATGCGCCACGCCGGCCCGACCCGGCGCGAGATCGGGGTGCGGACCTCGTTCAACCTGCTCGGGCCGCTGACCAACCCGGCCGGGGCCACCCGCCAGGTCCTGGGAGTGGGCGACGCGGCCCTGGCCCCGCGGCTGGCCGAGGTCGCCCGCCGCCTGGGGACCGAGCGGACGCTGGTGGTCCACGGCGCCGGCGTCGATGAGCTCCCGCTCGACGGAACCGGTGTCATCCTCGACGTGAGCCCATCCGGGATCGATCGGCGCACGATCGACGCCGGCGAGCTGGCGGCACTCGGCCTGGCCCCGGCCGGCAACGATGCCCTGGCGGGCGGCAGCCCCGAGGACAATGCCGCACTGGTCGAGACGGTCCTCACCGGAGCGCGCGGGCCGCATCGGGACGTGGTCCTGCTCAACGCGGCTGCCGCGTTGCTGGCGGCCGGTCGGGTCGCCGAGCTTGCCGCCGGTCTGGCGGACGCGGCCGGTGCGATCGACGACGGGCAGGCCGCTGCGCTCCTGGCGCGGCTGCGGGCCGAGCGCGTCGAGGCCGACCGAGCGAAGGCCGCCGCGGATGTGGCCGCCGTCACAGCCGATGCGGCCGTCACAGCCGATCCGGCGGCCACCCGATGACGATCGCGACGCGCTCTGCCGGCGCCCGGAGCGCGCGCACGAGCCGGTCGAGAGCGGGCGGCGTCGTGGCCGAGATCGCCGCGCGGCGGCTGGCCGACCTGGCTCCGGAGCTTGCGGCCCTGAGCCGGACCGAGCTCGCCCGGGCCGCTGCCGCCGCTCCGCCGCCGCGCGATCTCGTCGAGCGGCTGGCTCGCCCGGGGCTCCACCTGATCGCCGAGGTCAAACGCCGGTCGCCGTCGGCCGGTGCCATCGTCGGGCCCGATGACGATCCCGTGCGCCGCGCCCGGGCCTACGAGCGTGGAGGCGCGTCCGCGATCTCGGTCCTGTGCGAGCCACACTGGTTCGGTGGCTCGATCGCCGACCTGACGGCCGTCCGGACGGCGGTCGGCGTGCCGGTCCTGGCCAAGGAGTTCATCGTCGACCCGCGCCAGCTAGCGCTGCTGCGCGCCGCCGGCGCCGACGCGGTGCTCCTTCTCGCGGTTCTTCACCCGGCTCGCCGGCTGAGCGCCCTGGTCGACGCCGCGCTCGACCTCGGGCTCGAGCCCCTGGTCGAGGCGCACGATGCCCGCGAGCTGGAGCGGGCGCTCGGGACCCGTGCTCGGGTCGTCGGGATCAACAACCGCGACCTGCGCACGCTCGAGGTGGATCCCGAGCGGGCGGTCCGTCTCCACGAGCTCGTGCCCGGGGACCGGATCGCCGTCGCCGAATCGGGTGTCCGCGAGCCCGCCACCGTCGCCGGCTGGCGCGCGGTCGGGTTCGACGCCGCTCTCGTCGGCGAGGCGTTGATGCGCTCGCTCGACCCGGCCGCCGCCGCGCGGGCGTTCGTCGCCGCGGGCGCGTCGCCGGTCGACCCGGCCGTCGCCGACCGGATCCCGTTGGTCAAGATCTGCGGAATCACCGACCCGCCCGGCGTCGAAGCCGCGGTCCGCGCCGGGGCCGACGCGATCGGCCTCAACCTGGTTCCCGGCACGCCCCGGGCCCTGGTGATCGAAGAGGCGATCGAGCTGGCCCGGCTGGCCCGCGCGATCGCCCCGGCGGTGCGGCGGCCGCTCATCGTCGCGGTGACTGCCGACGCCGGTGAGGCTCGCCTGGCCGAGATCGTCGCGGCCGTGGACCCGGACGCCGTCCAGCTCAACGGCAGCGAGCCGCCCGAGCTCGTCCGCCGGGTCGCTCGACCGACCTGGAAGGTCCTCCATCTGCCGGCCGCCGCCCCGGAGGACCTCGCCTCGCCGGTCGCCGCCGCCGTTGCTCTCGGCCGGGCGTTCCTGGCCGCCGGCGCCGAGCGGCTTCTGCTCGACACGGCTGGCGGTCCCTATCCGGGTGGGACCGGCACCCGGGTGGCCTCGCCGCTCGCGGCCGCCGTGGCCCGCGAGCTGCCGGTGATCCTCGCCGGGGGTCTCGATCCGGGCAACGTGGCGGACGCCGTCCTGGGCGTCCCGGCCCTCGGCGTCGTTGTCGCCTCGGGCGTCGAGCGGCCGCGGCCGA
>JAXDKT010000007.1:0-19584 GCA_034666965.1 Chloroflexota bacterium
GAGCGACCGGATCGCGGTCATGAACCACGGCAAGGTCGAGCAGATCGGGCTGCCCGAGGAGCTCTATGAGCGCCCCGCGACCCGTTTCGTGGCCGATTTCATGGGCACGACCAATCTGCTCAAGGGATCCGTCGAGACGATCGACGGATCGGTGGCCACGGTCCGTCTCGAGGGCGGCGACCGCTGTCGAGCCGCGACCGTCGAGGGTCTGGGGGTGGGCGTGCCGATCGAGATCTCGGTCCGCCCCGAGGCCGTATCCATTGGCGGGCGGGGTGCCGGCGGGTCCGGCTCGATCGAGGGACGCGTCGAGCAATCGGCCTATCTCGGGGCCAACGTCCAGTACCAGGTTCGCAGCCAGGGCGGCGTGTTGTTGAGCGTGATCGCCCCCAAGTCCGGCCCGCGCTTCGTGGCCGGCGATGACGTGGAGGTCGGCTGGTCGCCCGGCGAGGCGCTCGTCGTGGCCGAGCGGCCCGCTCCCCCGGAGGAAGACTGATGAGCAACGATCACGACGGCTCGCCCCTCGATCTCGAACGGATCCTCGTCCGCTACCTGGCCGAGGAGCTGCTCACCCGGCGCCAGCTCCTCCATCGCATCTCGGTCGTTGGCGCGACCGTTGCGTTGGCCCCGATCATCGCCGCGTGCGGGACGAGTGAGGCGTCCGCGACTCCCGGCGTGGCCAGCCCGACGTCGGCGCCGAGCGGGACCGCGGGCGAGCCGACCGCGACACCCGAGCCGACACCGCAACCAACCCCCGAGGGCGAGCTGTTCGTCTATAACTGGGACGCCTACATCGGCGAGGAGACCCAGCAGAAGTTCCAGGACAAGTACGGGATCAAGGTCACCTACGACAAGTTCCCCGACGCCGACACGCAGCTGGCGAAGATCCGCAGCGACGGCAAGGGCGCCGGCTATGACATCACCTACCCGACCTCGGTGGACATTCCCGGGCTGCTCCGGGACGGTGTGATCCAGGCCCTCGACCTGTCGCTGATCCCCAACGCCCGGAACCTCGGGCCCGAATGGGTGAACCCCGGCTACGACGCGAACAACGCCCATTCGATGCCGTACATGTGGTGGACGACCGGCTTTGCCTGGGACGGGGACAAGATCAAGGACGACCTGACCGACTGGACGACGCTCTGGGATGAGCGCTTCAAAGGCCACATGGGCATGCTCGACGACATCCGCGAGGTCTTCGCGGTCGCCGGCTTCCGGCTCAACTTGTCACCAAACACGACCTCCGACGGTGACCTCGACGCGATGCTCCAGCTGCTCGAGCAGCAGAAGCCACTGCTGCGCAAGTACACGGCTGACGACATCGGCGACCTGACCAGCGGGCAGCTGTGGATCACCCACGCCTGGTCCGGTGACTGGGGTCAGATGCTCACCGACAAGCCGAAGACGAAGTACGTGGTTCCCGAGTCCGGGGCGGTTCGCGGCTCGGACACCATGGTGGTCCTGTCGGGCGCGCCCCATCCGGTCGCGGCCAACCTGTGGATCGACTTCAACCTCGACGCCGAGATCAGCGCCGGGAACTCGAACACGACCTACTACATGGGCCCCAATGCGGCCGCCCTGGCGCTCATCAATCCGGACATCAGCGGCGATCCCCGGATCAACCCGGCCAAGGCCACCCTGGACAAGCTCGTCGAGCTGCTCGAGCTCGGCCCGGACCTCGACAAGTACACCCAGCGCTGGAACGCGCTCAAGGCGTGACGGCTGCGGCCGCCGAACGGCCCCCGCGACGTCCGATTCGGGAGCGCCTGGCCGGCCTGTTGTTCGTGGCCCCGGGGGTCGGCTGGCTGGCCGTCTTCTTCCTGCTGCCGCTGGTCATCGTCCTGATCTTCAGCTTCGGGACGAAGGATCCGGCCGGTCACGTCAGCCTGAGCCACCTGGGGTTCCAGAACTACCTCCAGGCCACCCGCCAGGAGTACGTCCCGGCCTTCTTCAACTCGCTCCGCTACTCAGCGATCACGACCGTCCTGTCGATCGTCATCGGCTACCCCATCGCCTACTGGATCTCGCGCTACGGCGGGCGGCGCAAGATCCTGCTGCTGATCCTGGTGATGCTCCCGTTCTGGACCAGCTACCTCATCCGGACGTATGCCTGGATGATCATCCTGCGCGACAACGGGGTCCTCAACTCGATCCTCCAGACGGTTGGCCTGACCAGCGAGCCGATCGCGATCCTCAACACCGACTTCGCGGTCGTCCTGGGGATGACCTACGGGTTTCTGCCGTTCGCCATCCTGCCCCTCTTCGTGTCGATCGACCGGATGGACCACAACCTGGTCCAGGCCGCCCGCGACCTGTACGCCAACGGTCGCCAGGCCTTCCTCCACGTCACCCTGCCGATCACCATGCCCGGGATCGTGGCAGCCGCCCTGCTGACGTTCATCCCGGCGATCGGCGACTACGTGACTCCGGATCTCCTGGGCGGAGCCCAGACGACCACGATCGCCAAGATCGTCCAGGTCGTGTTCACCAGTGGGCGTGACTGGCCGTACGGCTCGGCGCTCGGCTTCCTGCTGATGGTCCTCACCCTGGCCGGCACCTTCATGGCCCTCCGGACCTTGCGCCGCGAGACCCTGGGCGGCGGATGAATCGCGATCGCAACCCGTGGCTGACCGGTCTGGCGGTGCTGACCTATGCCTTCCTGTTCGCCCCGATCGTCGTGCTCATCGTGTTCAGCTTCAACGCCTCCCGCCGGAACTTCGTGTGGCTGGGCTTCACGACGGACTGGTATCCCCGGCTGTTCGCCAACACCCAGCTCCTCGACGCGCTGTCGGTGACCCTGCGCGTGGCGCTCATCGCGGTCATCGGGGCGACGGTCCTGGGCTCGCTTCTGGGCCTGGGCCTGGCCCGCCTGCGCTTCCGGGGTAGCGGTGCCACCGAGACGCTGATCCTTCTGCCGATGATCACGCCCGAGATCATCATGGGCATCAGCCTCCTGATCTTCTTCGGCCAGCTGTTCCGCCAGAACGGCTCGATCGGCCAGATCGGGATTGCCCACATCACGTTCTGCATCTCGTACGTCGCGGTCGTCGTACGAGCCCGCGCGCTGAGCCTCGATTCGCGCCTGGAGGAGGCCGCTCGCGACCTGGGCGCGTCGGCCTGGGGCGCGTTCCGCTACGTCACGCTGCCACTCATCGCACCGGCCGTGGCGGCGGGGGCGATGCTGTCGTTCGCCCTGTCGTTCGACGACCTGATCGTGACCTCGTTCAACGCAGGGGTCGGGTCGACCACCCTGCCGATCTTCATCTACAGCGCGATCAAGTTCGGGGTGACCCCCCAGATCAACGCCATCTCGACGATCATCGTCCTGGTCGTCGCCGTCGCCCTGATGATCGCCTGGCGGTTGGGGGCGTTCCGCGGCGAGGAGCGGCGACCGGTGGCCGAGGGGGGCTAGCCAGGCGGCTCGGATCTCCGGGGCGGGACGTCCAGCCAGCCCTCGCGCAGGGCCCGGGTCGCAAGCTCGGTCCGCGAGGCCACGCCGATCCGCTCGAACAGGCGCGCGAGGTGCGTCTCGACCGTCTTGGAGCCGATCCCCAGCGTCATCCCGATTTCCTCGTTGCTGCGGCCGTCGGCGACCAGGCGGACGACGTCGTGCTCGCGCGGCGTCAGACGAGTCAGCGCCGCTCCCGGCCGGACAGCGAAGGCCAAGCCGCCCGCGGCGACCCGGCGAATGGCGTCGAGGAGCTCCACCAGGGGCGCCGTCTTGAGCACGAAGCCGGCCGCCCCGAGGCGCAAGGCGGCTTCGGCGTACTGGGGGTAGTCGTAGGCGGTCAGGACGATCACCGCGGGCAGCGTGGCGCGGTCGGTTCCCGACCCGAAGAGCCCCAGGCCGCTGTCGGTCCCCAATCGGATGTCGAGCAGGAGCACGTCGACGGCCGCGGGATCGGTAAGGTGGTCCGTCCGGGCGGCCTCCACGGACGCGGCGACCCCCGCGACCTCGATGTCCGGCTGCTCCCGCAGGACGGCGGCGGTGCCCTGGGCGACCACGGGGTGATCGTCGACGATGGCGACCCGGATCAGGGTGCCCGCCAGTCCAGGGCGACGTGGGTGCCGCCGGCCGGCCAGCGCCGGACGTCGAGGATGGCCCCGATCGCCTCCGCTCGCTGCTGCATGTTGAGCAGCCCGAAGTGGCCCGAACCCTCGACGGTCTCGCCGACGTCGGGCGCGATCCCCGGTCCGGCGTCGTCGATCGACAGCGAGGCCCCGTTGGCCGACGTCGCGTAGCGGACCACGATCGGCGGCTGGCCGTGCTTGACCGCGTTGGACAGCGCCTCCTGGGCGATGCGGAAGATGGCCAGCTCCACGTCCGCCGGGGGCCGCGTGCCGTCCGAGCGTTCGAGACGAACCTCGCCACCCGCCAGGCGCTCGATCCGGAGGACCAGCCAATCGAGCGCGGGCCCGACGCCAAGGTCGTCGAGGATCGGCAGGCGCAGATCGCCGCAGATCGCGCGGAGCCGGTCGGACACGGTCCGGGCGATGTCCGCGCCTTCCTCGTCGCCGGCGGCATCGAGCCGATGGACCAGCAGGGTCAGCTCCTGGAGGGCATCGTCGTGGATGTCGGCTGCCACCCGAGCCCGCTCGGCCTCAGTGGCGGCGACAACCAGGTCGCGCTGGAGCGTGGCTCTCGTCGCGAGGCGGGCCAGGGGCCGGATCGTGAACCGTCCTGCCACCAGGACGAAGGCGAGCCACAGCCAGAGCGGAAAGACGTACGGGATCGCGTCGGTGAGCAGGGCCATCAGCGGCGTGACCCCGGCCACCGCGAACTCGGTGGACTCGAGCAGGCGCCCGCTCGAGCTCGCCCCGCCCTGCAGACCACTCCGCTGAACGGGGCCGGCGGCCGCCAATCCCGGGATGATCGGGATCGCTCCGATCAGGGCCCAGCGGGCGATCCCGCCGCCGAACCACGGCTCGCTGAAGCCCATGGCCACGGCGATGAGCAGCGCCGCGGCCGTGCAGATCGCGGTCAGATAGGTCACCAGTCGGCGCTCCTCGGCACGGCCGATCCGTTCGATCAGACCCGCCGCCAGGGGCAGCATCGCCAGAATGGTCAGGGTCCCGCCGGCAACCGTGGCCGGTGGGAACCGGCCCGCCTGGAGGGGTAGCGTGACCAGCGGAACGGCCGTGGCGACCGCCAGCGGGATGGCCAGACCTCGGAGGTTCTCGCCGCCGTGACCGCTGGCCAGCCACCAGCCGATGACCAGGACGAGCGCGATCCCGAGGATCACCGCTGGCGTCGTCTCGCGGACCAGGCCCTGGTTGTCGTCGAAGAACGGGATGGTCGGCCAGTTGTCGACCGAGCCCTGCTCCAGATCCCATGGCTGGATCGCGGTCAGGGACGTCACGGGTTGGGCCATCAGGGCGGCCCGGACCGACGGCTGGATCGCAATTGGCGTCGGTTTGGCCGGCTCGATCCCGGTCGGCGTCGCCGCCGCGATCTCGCCGGTCACGGGGTCCGGGCTGGGCTCGACCGACGGGTAGACGTACTGGGGCAGGGCGATGAGATTGACGGACTCCAACTGGGTCACGACCATCCCGGGCCGGATGCCGTTCGACCAGGCGACACTCTGCTGGCGGACGTCGGCGACGACGACGCGATCCTGGTCGTCGATCGACAGCCGGACACCGGAATCGAACCCGCCGATGGCGAGCGTGCCGACGCTGAGCAGGATCGCCAGTGCGGCGATCCCCATCGCGATGCGGTCGCGGACGGTGGCATTCACGAGCCGACAGTAGCAGAGGCTCCCGGTCGTCCGGAGTCCGGAGAATCCCGGAACGCCGACCAGGGAAGGCCGGGCTACCGATCCCCCGCCCCGCCACCGACCATCACCGGGAAGGCCGCAAATGCGGGTCGCGACGGGAGGGCTGAATGGCGATCCTGGAGACGTCAGACGTCGGCAAGCGCTATGGACGCCGGCGCTGGGCGTTGCGGCACGTCGACCTGGCGGTGCCCGACGGGAGCATCACCGCGCTCGTCGGGCCCAACGGCTCGGGCAAGTCGACCCTGCTCAAGGCGTGGGTCGGGTTCGAGCGCCCGTCCGAGGGCCGGGTCATCGTCGACGGCATCGACCCGTGGCGACAGCGCGGGCCCGCGCTCCTCCGGATCGGCTACGTGCCGCAGGCGCCGTCGCTGTATCGGGAGCTGACGGTGAGCGAGCACATCAGCCTGGTGCGCACGCTCCGGGTCGGCTTTGACGCGGACCTCGCCCGACGCCGCCTCGCCGACCTCGCCATTCCGCTCACCTCGCGCGCCGACGAGTTGTCCGGGGGGCAACAGGCGCAGGTGGGACTGGCGCTCGCGCTGGGGACGCGGGCGCCGGTCCTGCTCCTCGACGAGCCGCTGGCCAGCCTGGACCCGCTCGCTCGGCGGGAGTTCCTGCACGTCCTCGTGGCGGCGGTTCGCGCGGATGGCGTGACCGCGCTGCTCTCCTCGCACGTCATCACCGACATTGAGCAGGCCTGCGACCGGCTGCTGGTGCTCGGTGGCGGCCAGACCATCCTGGACCTCTCGATCGCCGGCGCGATCGCCGAGCATCGCGTCCTCGAAGCCGGCGCGGAGGCAGGCTCTGCCGCCGTCGTAGGGACGTTTCCCGGCGCGGACGGCGAACGGTTGGCCCTGGTCCGTGGCAGTGACGGCGTGGGCCGACCGGCCACCCTCGAAGAGGTCGTCCTCGGCCACCTGGCCGCCAGCCGGGTGGCCACCGCCGGGCTGGGGCCTGGGCTCCCAAACCAGCGTCCCGGGGAGCGAGCCGCATGAACGTCGCAGCAAGCGGTAGGAACGTCGGCGCAGCCCGGCTCACGCTTCGGCTCCACCGGCTGGAGCTGGTGGCGCTCGGAGGAGTCCTCGTCGCGCTCGCGGCGGCGGCATTCATGGTCGCCGGCTGGCTCGATGCCATTGGATACGGACCCAGCTGCATCGATCCCACCGGCACGCAACCCGTTTCGGTGTCGTGCGAGGCCCTGAGCCGGAGGTTCTACGACCTCCAGGGCTCGTTGGCGAGTCCGATCGCCGGTCTGCTCGTGACCCTTGCCTATGGAGCGGCGGCGCTGCTGGGCGTGGCGGTCGTCGGCCGCGAGCTGGAGCGCGGCACGAGTCGCCTGGCCTGGTCGATCGCACCATCGCGCCGGCGCTGGTACCTCGGTCGTCTGGTCCCGGTCCTGGTCGCGCTCGCCGCGATCACCTTCCTGGCCGGGATCGCGACGGACCGGCTGGCCGCGGCATCGGCGCCGGGCGTGGACGTGACCAGGGCGTTCGATGGCTTCGGAAGCCGCGGCGGGCTGGTCGCCTCCCGGGCGATCCTCGTCTTCGCCATCGCGGTGGCGACCGGGACGATGCTCGGTCGCGTGCTGCCGGCGCTGATGCTGGCGGCCGTTCTCTCGTGGGCCAGCCTGTCCTACGGCAGCCAGATCCACGACCGGATCCTCCTCGGTGAGGCCGTTGCGGTCCCCGCGGATCAGGACCAGCGCGGAGCCCGCTTCTTCGACCAGCGCTTCCGGCTGCCGGACGGTCAACTCGTCGGCTGGGAGGTCATGCAGCAGCTCGATCCGCCACCGCCGGATGGCGAGTGGATCCCGAAGTACCCGATGGTCAACCTGGTCGTGCCGGGCGAGCGCTATCGCGCCGTCGAAGCACGAGAAGCCGCGGCGCTGGGCACCGGCACGCTCGTCTGGCTGGGGTTCGCCGGTCTGGTCGTCAGCCGCCGCCGACCGGGCTGACCGACGGCCTCAGCGCGACCGCGCCCGGGCGGCCATCCGGGCCGCGCTGAGCTCGGCCGAACGGGGCAGCAGCACCGCGCCGATCTGGCCGTCACCGTCGCCTGGCTTCGGGGGCGGCACGTCGTAGCGCTCGCGGACGGTGCGCCGGCTGGTCTCGCCGTCCTCGGCGTAGCGGTCGACCGCCATCAGGTCGAACGCATGGACGCTGGGCTCCTGGTTGGAGTATCGCCCGGCGCTCCAGCTGCGGGACCGCGTCCCCTGGTGCTGGAGCTCGCAGACGTGCCAGTCCTGGCGGTTGGTGAGATCCCAGAAGCCAACCGCGTCGGACGGGTCGAAGCCGGGCATCGCCATCGTCTCGGGCTCGAACAGCCACTGGCAGACGACCCGGGTGTGGCCCACGCCGGCCGGCTCCAGCCGGTGAACCAGCAGGTAATCCGGGTGGATCGACAGGAAGGTCGATGGCCACAGCAGGTAGTAGTAGATCCGGCGCTCGTCGAGCGGGGTGATGCCGGTCATCGCGGGGCGCTCGCCGCGGTGGCCGCCCTCGAGGGCCATCGTCTCGGCGCTGTCGACGAGCTCCATCCAGCCGCCCTGCCACGGACCGTCCGGGGCGAAGTCGCCGCCGAGGTCGTAGGGAGTCAGCTTGTTGAGCTGGGGATGGATGCCCGGGCAGTGGTAGCACTCGCTGTAGTTCTCGGCGATGAACTTCCAGTTGGCATCTACCTCGTAGGCCACCTCGTGGCCGACCCGCAGGCGGCCGAAGTCGAACCGGCCCAGGTGAGGCACAAGATCGCCCAGCCAGGGCGTCAGTTCGGGCGCGTCGGGATCGAGGCTGACGAACACGAAGCCCTGCCAGGTCGCCACCCGGACGGGCACGAGCCCCGACGTCGCGAGGCTGAAGTCCTCGAGGTCCTCGGTGTGCTTGGCCCGAATGAGCTTGCCGTCGAGGTCGTAGATCCAGGCGTGATACGGGCACTGGAACCGGACCGCCGTGCCGCAGCGCTCCTCGACCACCGCCGTCCCGCGATGCTGGCACACGTTGTAGAAACCGCGCAGGACTCCGTCCCGGCCGCGGACGATGAGCAGCGGCTCGTCGTCGACGGTGGCCAGGAAGTAGGTTCCCGACCCGGCCGCATCGGCCTCGCGCCCGACCACCACCCAGTCGCGCCGGAACCAGCGCTCCCGTTCGAAGTCATGGATGGCCTGTTCGTGATACGCCCGTCCGGGCAGGAGCGAGGCGGCCCGATAGGGCTTGCGGACGGCGGCGATCTCTTCGGGGGTGAGCGGTGACGAGACGGTCTGCTGTGCGGTCAAGGGAGCGACCTCCGGTGCGGACTTAGCTCTTGGGGACGTCTTTGCGGGGATCGAGGAAGGGGATCGCGGCGGACGACGCCGGCCACAGGCCGCCATCGGGCGCCACGATCTCGAGCGGGGTCCCAGGTGCGGCCAGCCCGATCGGCAGCCACACGTAACCGATGTTCTTCTCGAGGCGGGGCGACCAGATGAGGTCGGTGACCGTGCCCACCGGCTGCCCGTCATGGAGCGCATCGCACTTGCGCGACAGCTCGAACGGCAGCGCGTCGCCGGCGAACTCGATCCCGACCAGCTTGCGGCTCACGCCCGCCGTGCGGATTTCCTCGAGGGCGGTCTTGCCGATGTAGTCGGCCGCCTGGGGCTCGACCAGGCGCTCGAGGCCCGACACCTCGAACGGGTTGTTGGCGATGGTCATGTCCGAGCCGTAGTTGAAGATGCCGGCCTCGATCCGGCGCGCCTCGCAGGGGGCGATCGGCCGGATCTTGTGGGGCTTGCCGGCATCCATGATCCGGTCCCACAGCTCAGCACCGCGCGACGGATCGCGCAGGTAGATCTCGTAGCCGACCTCGCCGGTCCAGCCGGTCCGGCTGATCACCACCGGGATTCCGTCGAGCTCGGTGGTCATCGTCCAGTAGTACTTGATGTCGAGGACCGCGTCGCCGAACAGGGTGCGCATGACGTCCTTGGACTTGGGTCCCTGGACCTGGACCGGGTAGACCTCCGGCTCGCGGACCTTGACGTCCAGCCCGGCATGGGTGGCCACGCCCCGGGCCCACAGCCCGGCGTCCGAGTCGGCCAGGGCCAGCCACCAGCGGTTCTCCTCCACCCGCAGCAGAACCGGGTCGTTGACGATGCCGCCGTCCTCGGCGGTGATCAGGACGTACTTGGCCTGCCCGACCGCGCACTTGGTCAGGTCGCGGCAGGTGAGCATGTTGGTGAACGCCGACGCGTCGGGGCCGCTGATCTCCACGATTCGCTCGACCGACACGTCCCAGACCGTGACGTCGTTGAGCAGCGCCCAGTACTCCTCAATCGGGTCGGCGTAGTAGCCCGGCAGGTACATGTGGTTGTAGATGTCGTAGGCGCTGCAGCCCGCGTCCAGGGTCTTCTCGAAGAACGGCGAGCGGCGGTACCAGGGACCGAAATAGAGCGTCGATGAGGCCTCGGTGGCGAGGCTGGCGGTCGAGCCGGTCATGGATTGGCGTCCTCCTGGCTGGGTGGCGGTTGGCGCAGGGCTCGGCGGGGGTTGTGGCGGCGTCCGGCCGAGGGGTCGTCGAGCGGCGTCCGCTCGGCGGCGACCGGGGGCAGATCGGGCAGTCGTTCCTGCTCGCGCAGGCCGGAGCGAATGATCCGGCGCAGCTCCTCGTCAACGGCCGGGTCGGTCTCGATCGGCTGGTACGCGGCGAGACGCTTGTCGACCTCGTCGGCGGCCCGCTGGCCCGCGTCGCGGGCGCCCTGCTTGGTCCAGTTCTCGCGGTTGTCGCGATCGATGACGTGGCCCGGCAGGTACAGCTCGGTCGGCCACTGCTCGAGGGTGTGCTGGGCCATGATCAGGTGCTGATCGGTCATGACCTGGTCGACCAGGTCGCGCGTGGGCAGGTCACCGAGCGGCTTGACCTCACGGACGAAGTGGAGCGCCTGAGCGCAGATCTCGTCGTCGAAGACCAGCTTGGCCAGGCTGAACACGAGAACGAAGTCGAGCATTCCCGGCCCGGACACCGAGTTCACGCCGGCCAGCGCCGCCAGGAGGGCACTTCCGAACGTCTCCGCGCCAGCCTGAGCGTCGAGCACCTTGGCGTCGGACAGGGCCATGTACGACTGGGTCGGCAGGCCCAGCCTCTTGGCCACCGCGACGTAGGCCACGTCCAGGTGGAGCGCCTCGATGGCCGCCATGGGCGAGCTGGCGATCTTCATGTGGAACGTGGCCGGCGCCCCGCCGAACAGGACCGGAGCGCCGGGCCGCACGACCTGGGTCATGACGATCCCGGCCAGGACGTCGACCGTATGGAAGACGGTAGCCCCCACGATGGTGACCGGGGCGATCAGGCCCATCAGCGTGACCGGCACGATCTCGACCGGGATGCCGGACTCGACGCAGTCGATCAGGTTCTGACAGGAGTCCTCGCTGTACCGGAAGTTGCCGGTGGCGGTGATCGTGAAGATCGACATCGGGCGGGCGACGAGGTCGGCCCGATCGTTCCGGAACAGCTCCATCATCGCGGCCATCCGGGGGACGCCGTGCTCGGTGAAAGCACCCGATACGACCGGCTTCTTCGAGTTGGTGAGGCACATGTACAGCCGCCAGGCATCGGACACCTGGGCCTCGATGTCGGCGTTGGTCGAGAAGGCCGTGGCTAGGTACGGGATGTGCTTGAGCCCGTCGCCCAGGCGGACGTACTCGACGAAGTCGGTCGAGTTCGCCAGGCGTGCCTCGCCGGTGCGGTGGTCGAGGACCTTGAGCCCGCTCGAGCCGGGGATGAAGTGGACCCGGTCTCCGCCGATGTCGGCGTGCGGATTGCCGTCGCGGTCGTGGAGAATGAACGAGGACGGCGCGGTCTCAATGGCCCGCTCGACCACCTCGCGGGGGAACAGGACGCGCCCTTCGGGATCGGTCGGCAGGCCGGCGTCGATCAGTCGCTGGCGCATCGCCGGACCCCGGATCTCCATCCCGACGCTGGCCAGGATGTCCATGGCCTCGTCGAGGATCCGCTCGATGAGCTCGTCGCTGAGCACGTTCAGGGTCGGCCGCACCAACGCTCCTTACAGGTCGCCGACGCTCCGGTCCAGGTTCGGCCCTGCGGCCGATTTTCCGGCCGGAGAATTCCAATGCCTCTCGCGTCCCGCCTGATGCGCCCGCCGGTGCACGAGGCGGGACGCGGCCTCAGCGACCGTCCTTGGGGCTGAGCGCCTCCAGGACGACCCTGACGACCACGGCGCCGAAGACCGCCACGACCACGGCGGCCACGAAGCCCTGGACCTGACCGAAGCCCAGCTCTCGGGCGATCCAACCGCCGACGATCGCGCCGAGGATGCCGACGACCACGTTGGGCAGACAGCCCCGAGCGGTTCGCCCGCCGACGACGGCGCCGGACAGGGCGCCGGCCAGGAATCCGAGCACGATCCATTCGAGGATGTCCATGGCCACCAGTGTGCCACCTCGGGACCGCGGCGACCGACGCTCGGGCGGCGTCCCGGGGGCCGTCGACTGCGCGAGGCGTCCCCTCGCTGCCTCAGGCGATCACGTCGCGCACCCGGACCGGCCGGCGCTCGCGCCAGCTTCGGGTCGCCGCCAGGGCCAGGCGCAGCGTCGCGAGCGCCTCGGTCGGGCCGGGAGCGGGCGGACGACCCGCCGCGAGCGACTCGAAGAAGGCCTCGAGCTCACGCCGGAAGGCCACCTCGAAGCGGTCCGGGAAGCTCTCGTGATGGTCCGCTTCGAAACCGAAGGCGCGCGAATAAACCATCGGCGTCTTCTGGGCCGCGTCGACAACGACCTTGCCCTCCGAACCGGCAACCTCCGTCCGGATGTCGTAGCCCCAGGCGGAGCGTCGTGACGTCTCAACCGTGCCCAGCGCGCCGTTGCTGAAGCGGAGCAGGGTGACGGCCGTGTCGATGTCGTCGGCCTGGGCGAACCGCTCGTCGATCAGCACGGCGCCCCAGGCTTCCACCTCATCGACCTCGCCGACCAGGAAACGGGCCAGGTCGAAGTCGTGGACGGCCATGTCGAGGAACAGGCCGCCGCTCGTCCGGAGGAACTCGAGCGGTGGCGGGTAGGTGTCGCGGGACAGCGCCCGGAACGTCTCGAGCCGTCCGAGGGCACCGCTCTCGATGCGCTCCTTGGCCCGAAGGTAGCCGGGGTCGAACCGGCGCATGAACCCGATCTGGACCGGAATGCCGGTCCGCTCCACCAGCTCGACCACGTGCTCGGTCTCGGCCAGGCCGAGCGCGATTGGCTTCTCGCTCCAGACCGCCTTGCCCGCCGTCACCGCCGCCTCGATCAGCTTCGCGTGGGTTGATGTCGGGCTGACGATCACCACCGCCTCGACCGAAGGATCCCGGATGGCCTCGAGCGGGTCGGCGATCGCCCGCTCGGCCTGGACGACGGCGCGTCCCTGTTCCGCGGAAGCCGGATCCGGGTCGGCGACGACGACCACCCGCACGCTGGGGATACCGGCCAGCGTGCGCAGATGGGTCTGGCCCATCCGACCCGCGCCCAGGACGGCGGCACCGATCTGGGTGTGGGGGTGGGTCGACATCCGCACACAATACGGTGACGGCCGGTCTCGTCCAGCCGCTCGCCGTACACTCCGGCGGATGAGCGCGCCCGATCGACCGGTCATGGTCCCCGACCTGAGCGCCAAGTTGCGCTCCGAACCGTTCCTCCTCGGCTCGTGGCTGACGATCCTGGACCCGACGGTGCCCGAGCTGATGGCGGGGGCCGGTTTCGATCTGCTCGTCGCCGACGGTGAGCACGGCTCGGTGGCCACCGCCGATCTCGTCCAGATGCTCATCGCCATCCGCGCCGCAGGCGTGCCGCTGCTGTATCGGGTCGCCGCCAACGAGCCGGTCCGGATCATGCACGCGCTCGACGCCGGGGCTGCGGGAGTCGTCGTCCCCCAGATCCGCACGGTGGCCGACGCCGAGCGTGCCGTTGCCTGGTGCCGCTACCCACCGGTCGGGTTGCGCGGCATCGCCCCGCGGCGCGCTTCTGAGTACGGACGCTCCACGACCGAGTACCTGCGCTCGGCCGACGACCGGGTGGTGTGCTGCATCCAGATCGAGACCCAGGAGGCGCTCGCCGATCTCGACGCCATCCTGGCCGTCCCCGGCGTCGACACGATCCTGATCGGGCCAAACGACCTGTCCGCCGCATTGGGCCACATCGGTGACCTCGGCCATCCCGAGGTCGAGGCCGCCGTCGCGACCGTGCTCGAACGAGCCCAGGCCCACGAGATCCCGGCCGGCATCTGGACCGCCTCCGTGGCGCAGGCCCGCCTCCGTCGCGAGCAGGGCTTCCGCTGGGCCACCCTCGGCACCGACTACGGCTTCATGGCCGCCGCCGCCGACGCGGCCGCCCGCGACGTCCGCGCCCCGTGATCCGGGGCCCAACCGCCCGGAGGGGTCAGAAGGCCGGGCCGTCCGCCCCCTTCGCTCGTTCCATGCCTCCGGCCTGACGTCGCTGCGCGGCGAACAGCCGGGCCAATGACGTTCACGATCCCCCGGTTTGTCATCGGCTCGCCACAGTCGGGCCGTAGGATGGTTGGCATGAGCGATACGAAGAACGCGACCCGGATCGACAAGTCGGACGCCGAGTGGCGGGCCGAGCTCACTCCGGAGCAGTACCGTGTGCTCCGCGAGAAGGGCACCGAACGAGCCTTCACCGGCGCGCTCTGGGACGAGCACCGCCCGGGCACGTACCGGTGTGCCGGCTGCGGCAGCGAGCTGTTCTCGTCGGACACGAAGTTCGAGTCGGGCACCGGTTGGCCGAGCTTCTACGCTCCGGCCGACGAGAACGCGGTCGCGACCGAGACGGACCGCGCCCTGTTCATGACTCGGACCGAGGCGCTGTGCGCGACCTGCGGGGGCCATCTCGGCCACGTCTTCGACGACGGCCCCAACCCCACCGGCCTGCGCTACTGCATCAACTCCGCCGCCCTGGCCCTCGACCCGTCGCCCGGGGACTGATCCACCGGCCCCTCGCCCATCCACCGGCCCCTCGCCCATCCACCGGACCTCGCCCATCCACCGGCCCCTCGCCCCAGGACGGACCGCCCAGGGCCTCGGCCGGTGGCGCCCTGCCGTCGCTCTCGCCCGGGGACTGATCCACCGGCCCCTCGCCCATCCACCGGTCCTCGCCCATCCACCGGCCCCTCGCCCCAGGGCCTCGGCCCGGTCGCGCTGCCGTCGCTCACCCCAGGAGCCAACCGCAGGCTGAGCGGTGCTTGACCCCGCCTGCCGGGCGCCTTCGCGGCCAGATTCATCCCGGGCCACGCTCACGCCGGGATGAATTCCGAAGCGTGTCCGACCCAAGTGGCCACTCCTTCGCCCGTTGGCACACCCCATGCACGACGCCCCGTCCCGGGTACGTCCGCGCACCTTGCCAGAGCCTCGCCCCGTGGCGGCAAGGGTCCGGTGACCCGGTGGCCCGCGGGCGCAGCGACATCAGGCCGAAAGCACGAAAGAGCGGACCCGGCGGTTCGGCGGACCCGGCGCGCCGCCGGGCCCGTCCCAGCCCGGAACTAGTCGAGCTCAACCACCTGGTGCCAGCTCGGGATGTTCGCCTCGAACCCCAGACCGCGGACCTTGGCCAGCAACGCCTGCTGCGCATCTGGATCGCCGTGGACCAGAAAGACGGTGCGCGGGAACCCTGCGTCACCGGGCCGCTTGCCGCGGGCGAAGTTGCCCAGCCAGTCGAGCAGCTCGGACTCGTCGGCGTGGGCGGAGAAGCCGCTGATCGAGCGGATCTGGCAGCGGACCTGGCGGACCTGCCCGTCGATCTTGACCGTCGTGGCGCCCGCCTGGAGGTGCGCGCCGAGGGTGCCCTGGCCCTGGTAGCCGACGAACAGCAGGACCGCGGCCGGATCGTCGATGAGGTTGCGCAGGTGACCCACGACCCGGCCGCCGGTCAGCATGCCGTTCGAGGCCACGATCATGTACGGCCGCTTTGCGTGCTGGATCGCCTGCGACTGGCGAACGTCGTTGGTGATGATCTGGTTGGGGTAGTCGAGCGGCGACTCATCCCTGGCCAGCAGCTCACGCGTCTCCTCGTCGTAGTAGTCGGGATGAGCGCGATAGATGTCCGAGGCCTTGGAGGCCATCGGTGAGTCGAGGTACAGCGGCAGGAGCGGAATCTCGCCGGCGCTGATCAGCCGATCGAGCTCCCAGACGACCTCCTGGGTTCGGCCGATGGCGAAGGACGGCACCAGCAACACCCCGTTGTGCTCCGCCACCAGGCGGACGGTCTCGGCCAGGATCCGGATGGCCTCGCCTTCGGGTTCGTGCTCGCGACCGCCGTAGGTCGACTCGACCAGCACGTAATCGGCATCCGTGACGACCGTCGGATCGCGCAGGATCGGGGTCCCCGGCCGGCCCAGATCGCCCGAGAAGACGATCCGCCGCTCGGGCCCGCCGTCGCGCTCGGATACTCGCAGGCGAATGATCGCCGAGCCCAGGATGTGGCCCGCGTCGACGAACGTGGCGTGAACGCCGGGGGCCACCTCGATCTCCTGGTCGTAGTCGAGCCCGCGGAAGAGACCCAGTGACGCCCGCGCGTCGCGCTCGTCATACAGCGGCTCGTCCAGGTCGAGCTCGATCCGGGGCGGCTGGGCGCGCAGGGCCGTCTCCGGATCCGGGGCGATGACGAAGCCCGGGGGGACGTCGGGCTCGGCGGGCAGCACCGCGGACGAGACGGATGTGGTCGGGGCGACGACGGGGTCCTCGGCGCCGCCACCCTCCTGGGGAATCAGCAGCGCGGCGTCGTAGCGACGGCGACCGAAGTGCGCCGGGTCGGGCCGCGGGTCGGGCCCAACCCGACGGTCGGGCGCGGCGGGCGGACGACCGGTTGGCTCGACGCTCGTCGGGACGTGCTCCCCGGAGGCGATGCTGCCGACGCCCTGCTCCACCGCGCCGCCGAGGTCACCTTGTTGAGCCAGCGCGACGGCCGCCTCGTACGCCGCCTGGTCGCGGCGATCCTCGTCCGCCGCCCGTTCCGGGTTGCGCTTCTCCCAGCGTGCGCCGCGCTTGGCGAACTCCTCCTGGAGCTTGCCCGAGTCGAGGAGCACCAGGCCGGCCAGCTCGACGGTGCCGCGGGTGGCCCAGATCGACCCGCGGAAGCCCTCCTTGACGACGTGCGGGATCAGCCCGCAGTGGTCGAGATGAGCGTGCGTCAGAAGGATCGCATCGAGCTTGTCGGGCTCATAGGCCAGCGGGATGCGGTTGCGGATCGCCTCGTTCGGGCTGCCCTGGAACATGCCGCAATCGATGAGCACCCGGGCACGCTCGGTGGTCAGGAGGAATTGGGAGCCGGTCACGGTCGTGGCCGCCCCGAGGAATTGAAGGTGCATCGAGCGGAGTTTGACACCGCCCGCGCGGACCTGCCGGCGCAACGTCATCCGGCGCCCGGTCGATGACGCATCATCGACGAGGACGGGAATCGGTCCCGCATCGCACAGGGAGCGCCGAGGACCATGGCCGACTATTCGTTCGTGACCATCTGGCGGCTGGAGGCTCCGATCGACCGGGTCTACGAGCTCATCCGCGACTCGCTCCGCTGGCCCGAGTGGTGGCCGGCGGTCAGCCGGGTCGAGGAGCGCGCCGCGGGCGACGCGACCGGGCTGGGCAACGTCCGGCGCTACACGTTCAAGGGCAAGCTGCCCTACAGCCTGGCCTTCGACCTGCGGGTGACCCGCCTCGAGCCACCGCGGATCCTTGCCGGCGAGGCCGCCGGCGAGCTCGTTGGGACCGGGGTCTGGACCCTTCGCGAGGACGCCGGCGTGACCTTCGCCCGGTACGACTGGAACGTCCGGACCACGCGCTGGTGGATGAACCTCCTGGCGCCGCTCGCGGCGGGCATCTTCAAGTCGAACCACGACTTCGTGATGCGCAGCGGCGCGCGCGGCATCTGCGCCGAGCTGGGCGGCGTCGCGGGGACCTGCGAGTGGGTCCTGCAGGCCGACGCCGCTCCGGCCGCCTGAGAAGTCCTAGGCGAGCGGGATCGCCACCAGGGCGTCGACCGCGACTGCCGCGAAGAGCAGGGTCAGGTAGGTGATCGAGTAGCGATACAGCCGGATGGCACCCGCCGTCGAGCGCTCCTCCGACGTGCCGACTCGCCACAGCCGGTAGGCCTGCCAGATGAAGATCGCCCCAAGGATCAGCGCCGAGCCCAGATAGATCGCGCCCATCCGCGCCACGGCGAACAGGACCAGCGAGATCGCCACCAGCAGGATCGTGTACAGGCCGATCTGACGCGTGGTCTCGGGGACGCCGCGGACGACGGGCAGCATCGGCACGTGGGCCGCCGCGTAGTCGTCGCGGATGCGCAGCGACAGGGCCCAGAAGTGGGGTGGGGTCCAATAGAACACGAGCGCGAACAGGATCACCGCGGGGAGGGCCACCGAGCCGGTCACGGCGGCCCAGCCGATGACCGGCGGCAGGGCTCCGGCCGCGCCGCCGATGACGATGTTCTGGGTCGTCGTCCGCTTGAGCATGATCGTGTAGACGACCACGTAGAAGGCGATCGCGAGGAGGGTCAGGAACGCGGCGACGAGGTTGACGAACCAGGCCATCACGACCAGCGAGATGGCTCCCAGCAGAAGTCCGAACACGACCGCCCGCTCGGGCTCGACCTGATGGGCGGGCAGCGGTCGGCGTCGGGTCCGAACCATCAGCTCGTCGATGTCCCGATCGAGGTAGCAGTTGATGGCATTGGCGCTGCCGGCCGCCAGCGATCCGCCGACCATCGTCCAGAGCGCAAGCCAGGTCCATTCGCCGAGCCCCAGACCGGGCACGTCGCGGGCGGCGAGGACCATCGCCGGGATCGTCGTCACCAGGAGCAGCTCGATGATCCGGGGCTTGGTCAGGGCGATGTAGGCCCGGATCGTCGCGCCACCGGTCGCGCTGCCATCGGCGCTGGGGACGTCCCGACCCGAGGCGAGCCCGGATCCAGCGGTCGCCGACACCCGGGCGGTGTAGTAGGCGCTGACCGCCAGGGCGCACATCAGCGCCCAGACCAGAGCGCCCAGGGCGACGTGGAGGGTCTGGGTCCAGGCCGCCAGCTGGGTCAGGACCTGCAGCCCGCCGACGATCGCCTGGGCGACGTAGACGACGCCGGCGGCGACGGCCAGGCGGACCACGACCCGATGCTGGCGCTGGGTCCGCAGCGCGGCGACCACGATCGCCAACACGATCAGCCCGACGACGATCGCCACCCAGCGGTGGAGCACGTGGGTGGCCGTCACCTCGGTGAGTGGCGGCAGGAGCGTCCCGCCCATCAGCGGCCAATCCGGGAACACGAGGCCGGCGTCGGTGGCGGTCACCCGTGCACCGAACAGGAGGAGGGCGTAGGTCGCGGCCGCACCGAAGGCGGCGAGCAGGGTGAACCGCTGGCTCCCACCCCGACCCCCGATGCGCGCCGGGAAGAACGACCGGACGAGGATGTAGATCAGCAGGCCAAGGAGCGCCTGCGACGTGGCCAGGTGGGCGGTGACCGATTCGCCGGTGTTCCCGAGCAGGACCGTCTGGCGCCCCAGATAGGCCTGGAACCCGACCAGCAGCAGCGCCCCGATCGACGGCCACAGGAGCGATCGACGGTCGCGGTGGTCGATGAACGCGACCACCGCCTGGGCCAGGATGACCAGCCCGAGGACGGCGGCGATCGACCGGTGGAGCCATTCGATCCAGGCCTTCGGGTCGTCGAGCGCGGGCAGCAGTTGGCCGTAGCAGAATGGCCAGTCCGGACAGCCAAGGCCGGAATCCGTGGCGCGCACGATGACGCCCACGATCACCAGCAGGAGGGTGCCCGCCACCGTCGTCGCGGCGAGCTTCTGG
>JAXDKT010000008.1:0-15962 GCA_034666965.1 Chloroflexota bacterium
CGCTGACCTATCGCTTCCCGACCGCCAGGGGCACCTTCGTCGCGCGCCACCTGACCCTGACCGATCTGCAGAACCTGGCCTACGCGTACGCCTACGGCCCCGACGATCGGGCCCAGTTCCTGCGCGACCTGGCGGCGGCCACGCAGGGCGACTACGTGCCGATGGCCCGCGCGGCGTACGACAGCATCGTGGTCGACCCCGAGACGCTCGAGGCGATCCCGGACCCGACCTACAGCGACGCGATGTATTTCGCGACCGAGTGCCAGGACTACGCCTTCTACCTCGGCGCGGGCAGTCCCGATGCGCGGCTGAACGCCTGGCTCGACGCGGGCGAGAAGCTCGGCGTCAACAAGCTCCGGCTCGGCTCGACGTTCTACGGCGACATCCCGTGCGTCTTCTGGCCCGCCCAGCCGAAGACCGATCCGCGCCCAAAGCCGATCGTCGACCCGCCCTATCCCACGTTCATCATGACCGCCACGGCGGACGTCGCCACCCCGATCGCCAACGCGATGCGCCTGTTCGGCCGCCTCAAGGACGCCTACCTCCTGGAGGCGATCGGCGGCGACCACGTCATCTTCGGGCGGGGAGACGAATGCCCCGACCGGATCATCACCGACTACCTCGTGGCAGGCAGCCTGCCGGCCACCCGCGTGACGGCCTGTCCCAATGACGTCGTCGATCCGTACGTGCCCAACGCCCGAGCCCGCTCGGCCGACTACCGCGACGCCCTGACCCTGATGTCCTCGATGGAGGCGCAGATCACGGCCTCCGACGACTACACCTATCGGCTCGACGCAGACCCGATCAAGATGGGCTGCAACTTTGGGGGGACGCTCACCTACCGGCCCGTCAAGGACGGGACGCAGCTCACCCTCGAGCGCTGCACCTTCACCCGTGGCGCGCCCATGACCGGCTCGGGCAAGATCAACGACGACGCCGGGACCTTCCGCCTGACGATCCGGCTGCTCGGGCCGAACCGGCTGACCTATCTCGACGACGCCAACGGCGTGAAGTCGGTCCGGGGCACGTTCCGAGGCCAGGCGGTCAATCTCAGGCGCTGAAACCGTTCGGGCGCATCGCCGCACCGCATTCGGTACACGTGGCGCGACCGAGGTTTCTAGCTCGCGCGAAGCCAGGTAAGGACCGCCAGCACGCGGCGGTGGTCGCCGGCCTCTGGCCCGAGCTCGAGCTTGGAGAGGATGACCCGGATGTGGCCCTCGATGGTCTTCTCGGTAAGCCCGAGCCGCTCGCCGATCGCTGCGTTCGAGCGGCCTTCCGCCATGAGCTCGAGGACCTGGGTCTCCCGCGGTGTCAGCTCGTCGAGCGGACCGCGGACCCGGGCACGCCCCAACAGCCGTGCGACCACCTCGGGATCCACCGCGGACCCGCCGCCGCTCACCCGTCGGACCGCCTCGACGAACTCGGCCAGGTTGCCGACCCGGTCCTTCAGCAGGTAGCCCACGCCCTCGGGCGCATCCCGCAAGAGCCGGAGGACATGGCGCGTCTCCACGAACTGCGACAGGATCATGATCGCGAGGGACGGGCGCTCGATGCGGATCTGCACGGCGGCATCGAGCCCTTCCGTTGTGTGCGTCGGCGGCATCCGGACATCGACGATGAGGAGGTCCGGCTCGGTCGATCGGACGACGTCCCGGAGGCTGTCCGCGTCGCTCGCCTGTCCGACCACGTCGAATCCCGCCATCGCGAGGGCCGCGGCGAGAGCCTCGCGGAAGAGCGTGGAATCGTCGGCCAGGACTATCCGCACGGGATCTCAGCCCGGAGCGTTGTGCCGCCACCAGGGGGGCTGGTCACCGAGAACCGACCGCCGGCAGCCGCGACCCGGTCATCGAGCCCGCGCAGGCCGGAGCCCTTGGCGGCGTCCGCACCGCCCATCCCATCGTCTGTCGCCTCGACCGTCAGGACACCGTCGCGGTGGTCCACGGTGATTCGCACCTGGGTCGCCCTGGCGTACTTGACGACGTTCGCGAGCGCCTCCGCGACGACGAAATATGCCGTGGCCTCGACCGGGGCGGGGAGCCGGTCCTCGGCGATCTGGAGCTGCACCGGCACCGGCGTTCGCTCGGCGAGCGACTCGATGGCCGCCGCGAGACCCTCCTCGACCAGGATCGCCGGGTGCAGGCCACGAGCGAGCTCGCGCAGCTCGCCAAGGGCTGCGTCAAGCTCCGCGCTGGCCCGCTCGAGCGCACCCAGCAGCGACGAGTCGGCCGTCGTTGCCTTCGCCCGCGCCATTTGCAGCGCCAGGGCCAGGGTGACCAGTCGCTGCTGGGCTCCGTCGTGCAGATCGCGCTCGACCCGTCGCCGTTCCGCGTCTCCGGCCTCGACGATCCGGGCCCGTGACGCCCGAACGTCCTCGAGTTGGGCCCGTACCGCTGCCTGCAGCCGCTCATTCTCGAGGGCAAGCCGAGCGGCAGCCGCTACCGAGGTCACGAGCTCCGGCCGCTCGCCGATCGCGGGATCGTGGATGAGCGCAGCCAGCGGTTGTCCATCGCTCTCGAGTCGGGTGACGGCCCGGTCCAGCGAGTCAGTCGCCGGAAGAAGCATCGGTCGCCCGGCCGCGTCCACGTACGTCGACGTTCCCGCCACCACATAGGCCACCTCCAGGGACGGATCGCCCAACGCGCGAGACAGGATCTCACGCAGCCTCGGCGCCTCGGGAGCCTCCCCGAGCTGGACGACGAGCTCGGCGACCGATCCGCGCGCAAGCCGGCCGCGAATGAGCCCGACCAGGAAGCCGACCGGGACGAGCGTGGCCGTGACGACGGTCACGAACTCGCCCAGGTAGCGCCAGGCCAGGCGATCAGCCGAGGTGGCCCCGACCAGCAACCCCGACCCGAACTCCGCGACGATCCCCGCGGCCACGGCCAGCCCACCAATCAGGATCGGGCCAGTGATCCGTCGTCCGGCCGCCGTCTCCGACCGGAATCGGACCAGGACGAGGACCAACACGACGACGGCAATGGTCGCGATCGCGAGCCGGAAGAAGGAGTCGACGTCGTTCCGCAGCGACGTGTCGGCGACGTACCGTAGCGCGGTCGCCGGATCAGAGAGGTCGCCATAGCTGGCGAGGGGGTGGTACAGCGCAAGGCGGAAGGTGGTTCGCGCGACCAAGGCCCCAAGGAACGCCCCGACGACGAGCCGAGACGATCGCCAGCGCAGTCGTCCGCTCGGATAGGCCAGGACCAGCCACGCCAGCAGGCCGTCGTAGTAGCCCTGGAAGGCATAGGCGAGTCGGCCGACGGTCTCGTCGGCCGAGGCCTGGTACGTGCCGACATACCATGCGAAGCCAGTCAGGACCAGCAGCGGTCCGATCCGATTGTCAGGACGGCGGGCCCAGGCGATCTGGCCTGCCGCCAGGAACGCCAGGCCCGGCAGCAGGTCTGCCAGGACCCAGATCCAGGGCCAGTTTCCGTCAAGGCGCACCCATTCCGCGCCCAGCGCGAAGGCGACCCCCAACGGGAGAAGCCCGAGTCGCGCCAGGCGCGGAACGTGAACCTTCAAGGCGTTCGGTTGGCTACTTCGCTTGCCAGAGATTGCTCTCGGTGATGACCTTGAGCATGGGGTCGGGAGGATTCGGCACACGCAGG
The DNA here is from genome assembly GCA_034666965.1 of Chloroflexota bacterium. Classification (GTDB taxonomy): domain Bacteria; phylum Chloroflexota; class Limnocylindria; order Limnocylindrales; family CSP1-4; genus Chersky-267. Next base: position 3,606 of record JAXDKT010000008.1, read on the forward strand.
CTCAGCGCACCCTTGTCCAGCTGCCAGGTGAAGCGGACGATGTCGCCCGCGTACTCGGGCGGGAACGTCGTGGTCTGCTCGAACTGGTGGTCGCCGGTGATCCGAAATGTTCCGCGGAACACGGGCAGGTTGACCTGGTCCGTGGATACCTGGGAGGAGATCCATGTTCCGTCTGGGTTGAACGTCTGGGTGAACGTGCCGGCGTTTTCCTTGAGCAAGTCCTCGGGGACGCCGCCCGCCCGGAGCTGCTCCGCCGTGATGGTCGATGTCCACGAACCCAGCGGAAAGTCTGACGGGATCGGAAGGCTCGCTGCCGCGGCGCTCGGCGCCGGGCTGGCCGCGCCGGTGGGCTTGCCTGGTTGGCCCGACGGACCCGCTGCGCTGGTGCAGCCGACCGCGATCGCGCCAGCAACGACCAGCCCGAGGAGTGACTTGAGGTACCGGATCATCGAACTCCCTCATTCCTTTCCGGGAGTACCGCACGCAGCGTATCTCCCGATAGTCGTGATTTGGTGATGAATCCCAGCGCGCCACTGCCGTGGATTCGACGACCGTAATCCGAGGCCTCTCGCGTCGAGACCAGGATCACGACAGGCGGCTGAGGCTGAGCCAGCAACCGCCGAGTGACCTCGAAACCATCGAGGTCGGGCAGCTGGACATCCAGCAGGACCAGGGCAGGATGGTGGCGACCGACCGCGGTCAGGGCGCCCTGACCATCGACCGCCTCACCGACGACATCGAATCCCGCCGCCGCGAGCATCTCCCGCGCCTGTGCGCGGAAGGGCCCGTGGTCATCGACGATCAGGATCGACAGCCCGGTCATGTGCCGATCGTGGCAGCCCGGCCGTCCCACGGGAACGGTGCTGGCACCGGGTCGGCCGGTCGGATTCCCGCGAGGTGGCCCTGGTGAAAGGGAACTGGATGGTCGCCGCCCGGCTCGCCGGGGCAGCCTGCCCGGGTAGACTTGACGACCACGGGGCAGGAGGGTAGCGATTGAGCGACGCGGCAGCCATCGACGCGGAGACGCTCGACGAGGCCGATCCAGACGGTGATCCCGGAGTGGTCCCGGAGCCAGGGGATCCTCCGCCTCCCAAGGACCGCGGCAAGACCGTCCACGGCGAGGTGGCCAACGCCGGTCACCGGGTCATCGCCCCGGACGACGCGGAGGTCGAGGCCTACCTCGAAACCGCGCTCAAGGCGCCCTCCCCCGAGCGCTCACCGGCCGACCGACCGAGTGCCGTGGGCCCGGGGACGATTGCGACGGCCGAGCCGGACACGGTGATCGTCCTCGACTTCGGAAGCCAGTTCGCTCAGCTGATCGCCCGCCGGGTCCGCGAGCTGAACGTGTACTCGGAGCTGCTGCCCCACGACACGCCGTGGGCCGACATCGAGCGGCGCAATCCGGCCGCCATCATCCTGTCCGGCGGCCCGAGCTCGGTCTACGATGAGGACGCACCGCGCCCGGACGCGCGGATCTGGAACGGCCGGGTCCCCGTCCTGGGCATCTGCTACGGCGCTCACCTGATGGCCCACGAGCTGGGCGGGGACGTGGTGGCGGCGACCCGGCGAGAGTACGGCCCGGCCACGGTCACGTTCACCGACGACGACCGGCTGTTCGCGGGGCTGGATCGCGATCAACCCGTGTGGATGAGCCACGGCGACTCGATCACCCGCCTGCCGGAGGGGTTTCGGTCCACCGCCCAGACGGACTCGACCCCGTTCGCGGGTCTGGTCGACCCCGACCGGCAGCTCTACGGGATCCAGTTTCACCCGGAGGTCGCCCACACCCCACGCGGCCGCGATGTCCTGCGCAACTTCGTCCTGGGAATCGCCGGAGCGAAGCCGACCTGGACCCCGGCCAACTTCATCGAGTCGACGGTGGCCGAGATCCGGGCCCGGGTCGACGCGCACGCGGCCGAGGTCGGCTCGGACGGACTCGTCATCTGCGCGTTGAGTGGTGGGGTCGACTCGGCGGTGGCCGCCGCCCTCGTTCACCGCGCCGTCGGCGATCGCCTGACCTGCATCTACGTCGACCACGGCCTGATGCGCAAGAAGGAGTCCGAGCTGCTGCGCGCAACCTTCGAGCAGAACCTCGGGATGCGCCTGGTCATGGTCGACGCCCGACAGCGGTTCCTGGCCCGACTGGCCGGGGTGATCGACCCCGAGCAGAAACGCAAGATCATCGGCGACGAGTTCATCCGCGTCTTCGAGGAAGAGGCCGTACATCTCGGTCGGATCGACTTCCTGACCCAGGGCACGCTCTACCCCGACGTCATCGAGAGCGCCACGTCCGACACCAAGGCCGCCCAGAAGATCAAGACCCATCACAACGTCGGCGGGCTGCCGGCCGACCTGCGCTTCGAGCTGATCGAGCCGCTCCGCTACCTGTTCAAGGACGAGGTCCGAGCGGTCGGGATCGAGCTGGGGCTGCCCGACGCCATGGTCCAGCGCCAGCCCTTCCCGGGCCCCGGCCTCGCGATCCGGATCATCGGCGAGGTCACCGCCGAACGGCTCGACACCCTGCGCGACGCGGACTGGATCGTGATCGACGAGATCAAGGCCGCCGGCCTGTATCGCAGCGTCTGGCAGTCGTTCGCCATCCTCACCCCGGTCCGCTCCGTCGGCGTGATGGGCGATGGCCGGACGTACGCCAACGTGGTCGCCATTCGGGCGGTGACCAGCGACGACGGCATGACCGCGGACTGGGCTCGCCTGCCCTACGAGGTTCTGGGCAAGATCTCGTCCCGGATCGTCAACGAGGTGCCCGGGGTCAACCGGGTCGTCTACGACATCAGCTCGAAGCCGCCGGCGACGATCGAGTGGGAGTGAGCGCAACGTCGGGGTGACAGGCCCGGTAGGACCATCGGGGGGTCCACTCGATCGTCCGAGACGGTAGCATTCGGCCATGGCCGATCCAATCGACAGTACCGTCTCGAGCCCGCCCGCGACGTCGACCTGTCCCTGGTGCTCTGCGCAGCTGCTGGATCCGGACGCGACGACGTGCCCGTCGTGCAAGGCCAACCTGGCCGGCGGCCCCGAGCCACAGGTTCCCGGGTTGACCGCGCTGGACCTCGAGCGACTGGCCTTCCGGCGCTCGACCACCCCCAAGAAGAGCCGTCTCCTGTCGTGGATCAGCGGCGATTCCGACTACGAGGACGCAACCGAGCCGGTTGCCGCGCCCGGATCGCTCGCGCCGCCTCCGGCCGAGGTCCGGCGGGAGATGATCCGACTCGAAGCGGCCGCCCTTATCGCCGACCTGGCGGCCCAGGCCGGGGTCCTGGCCAGCGATGATGCCCTGGCCCTCGGCGAGGCCGATCCAGCCGCTGCCGCCGCGGCCATCCAGGCCCAGCTCGACATCGCGGCGCGGGCCCAGGCGACCGAGGTCGCGGTCGACGCCACCCCCGCCGCTGGCTCGAGCCCGACCGGCCCCGCCGATCGCCCGGCAGGTACCGAACCCCTGGCCCTTGGTGCGGCACCGGCGCAGGATCTCGGCGCAGCGCCGGCGCAGGACAAGCCCCGCCGGCGGTTCCGGCGCTGACCGTCGTCTCGACCAAGCCGGCGGCTATCCTCCGGGGATGCCAGCCCGACTGAGTCCGCCCGGCCCGTCGTTCGTACGGGAGCATGCCGTCCAGGTCGGGGATCGTCGCCTGCGTGCCGGGATGAGCCGCCCCACGACGCTCGATGACGGATGGTGGCTGGCCATCGTGTGGGTCGCCGACGATGAAGGCGTGGTCAGCTTCCGAGACGTCGCCCCGCGAGCCGGCCCGCCGCCGGGACCGCCCCTGGCCCGTCTCGGTCCGGCCTGGTCCGGCGCCCTGTCCGGGCTCATCCTCGAGGATGGCGGCCGATTGTCGATCCGGCTGGCCCAGGTGGCACCCCCGAGCGACCCGCTCCAGCCCTGGAGGTCGCCGCTGGCCATCCGGGCGGCCTTCCGATGGGAGCCCATGCGGGCCGCTTCGATGCGTCCAAACGAGCTGGCCGACACCGTCCTGGCCGGGTTCCGGCGAGCGGTCGAGGGTCTGGCCCGGCCCTGATCGCCGCGCGCCAGGCTCGTCGGCGGCTGAAGGAGCGTCGTCGCCCGCCCGCAGCGAGCGCCCGGGTTAGACTCCGCGCTACGTGAAGAATCTCTTCGACGAGTTCATGGAAGAGCTCCGTCGTCGCCAGGCGGCGCAGGCCTCCGGCGACGAGCCGAACGCTCGCCCAGCGGGCCGGCGGGCGGACGAACCGGCGGATCGTCCGGAGGCGACCGACGACGACCTCGAAGCCGAGGGCGAGACTGCGCCCGAGGACGAGGATGGCGCCGCCGCCGAGGACGAACGGTCTTCGTCCGACGATCGCGAGGATCGCGATGCCGCCGAACCCCAGCCCATCCACGTCCGGTCCCGACGCGGGCGTGGCCCCGGCGGGCGTGGCCCCGGCGGTCGCGGCCCCGGAGGGCCGGGTCGCCCCGGATCAGGTCGGGCCGGCGGTCCCGACGACGGTGCACCCCGCCTGCGCGATCGGCTCCGCGGCATCGGCCTGGCCGTCGGGATCCTGGGGATCCTCGTCGTCATCACGGTTGCCGGCGTCGTGCTCGACCTGGTCACCGATGCGATCTGGTACCGGAGCGTCGGGTTCGACGCGGTCTTCTTCACGCGCCTGGGCACGCAGGCGGTCCTGTTCATCGGCGTGCTGCTGGCCGTCCTCCTGTTCCTCGCCTTGAACGTCTGGCTGGCCGGTCGTCTTGCACCACCGCCCGACCCGGAGCGGGCTCGCTCGGTTGGCGGGTGGGCAACCCGGCTCGGCGAGGCCCTCGGCATGGAAACCGGGCCGACGGGTCGGCCTGTGGGTGGTCGGCCGGGCCCGGGCGGTGGCGGGTTCGGGGGCGGTCCGGCCCGCACCATCACCTTCGAGGCCGAGGAGATGCCCGATCTCGTGCCTCTCGCGCGCTGGGTCCTCGTGGCGCTGGCCGTCTTCATCGCGATCGCGACCGCGGCCTCGGCGGCCGGCCATTGGGAGACGGTCCTGCTGTGGCGGAACCAGGTCCCATTCGCCCCGAGCGGCCCGGCCGTCGTCGATCCGGTCTTCGGTCGAGACGTCGGCTACTACCTCTTCGAGCTGCCGTTCCTGCGGGCCGCGCAGGCGCTGGTCAACGGACTGCTGATCGCGGCCCTGGTCCTGAGCATCGGGCGCTACATCCTGGCCGGCGTCCGCGGCGGACTGGTGTTCACGACGCCGATGCGACTCCACCTGGCGATCCTGGGTGGCCTCTACCTGCTCTCGGTGGCGGTCGGCTACCAGCTCGACAAGCTCGAGCTGGTGTACAGCACCCAGGGCGTCGCGACCGGGGTCAGCTTCACCGACCAGAGCGCCCGGTTCCTGGCCTTCGACGTGCTCACCGCGATCTCGGCGTTCGCCGGCGCGTTCCTGGTCATCGGCGCATTCACCCGGGCGATGTGGCCGCTCGGTGCGGTGATCGTCGTCTGGTTGAGCGCGTCGCTGATGCTGGGCACGATCTATCCGGGCCTCGTCCAGCGGCTCCAGGTCGGGCCCGACGAGCTCAACCGGGAGGCGCCCTACATCGCCAACAACATCCGGATGACCCGGATCGGCTTCGACGTGGCCGACTGGGAGCGACGCGACTACTCGGGCGAGGCTCCGCTCACCCCGGACGCCGTCGAGAAGGAGGACGCCACCTTCCAGAACGCCCGACTGTGGGACTACCGGCCGCTGCGTGACACGCTCGACCAGCTCCAGACCGTCCGCCAGTACTACGACTTCACCGACGTGGACACCGATCGCTACCGGCTTGCGGACATTCCCCGCCAGGTCATGCTCTCGGCTCGGGAGCTCGCGCCCGAGAAGAACACCCGAGGCGGCACCTGGGTCAACCAGCGGATCACCTTCACCCACGGGATCGGCGTGGCCATGGTGCCGGTCAATGCGGCCACCGAGGGCGGCCAGCCGCAGCTCATCATTCGCGACCTGCCGCCCGTCTCCAGCGCCGGCGCGCCGGAGATCAAGCAGCCCCGGATCTACTTCGGAGAGCGCCCCAGCGACTGGATCGTCACCGGAGCCCGCCAGAGCGAGTTCGACTACCCGGTCGGTTCGAGCGCGACCGACGGCAGCGCCGAGTCGGGCCAGACGACCCGTTGGACGGGCACCACCGGCGTCCGTCTCGACACGACCTTGTCGCGGCTCCTCTTCGCCCTGCGGTTCCGTGACCTCAACCTGCTCATCAGCGACCAGGTGACCGCGGACAGCCAGCTCCTGTTCCATCGCTCGCTGGCCGACCGGTTGCCCCGGATCGCACCCTTCCTGCGCTTCGACAAGGACCCCTACCTGGTCGTGACCGATGACGGTCGGCTGGTCTACGTCCAGGATGCCTACACCACGAGCGACCGGTTCCCCAACGCCCAATGGTTCGACCCGGCCACCCTGGGCGACACCAAGCTCGGCTCGGATCCGTTCAACTACATCCGGAACAGCGTCAAGATCGTCGAGGACGCCTACACCGGCGAGATGAGCTTCTACGTGTCCGACCCGGACGACCCGATCATCCGGACCTATGAGCGCATCTTCCCGACGCTGTTCAAGCCGCTCGAGGCCATCCCGGCCGATCTCCGATCGCATCTGAGGGTGCCCGAGGAGATGTTCAACGTCCAGACCCGGACGTTCGCCCGCTATCACGTCCAGGACCCGGCGGCGTTCTACAACAATGAGGACCTGTGGACCGTGCCGTCCGCCACGACCAGCGCCCAGGCCCTGGCAAACGAGGCTTACTACGTGGTGATGCGGATGCCGGGCGAGACGGATCCCGAGTTCCTGCTCCTCCAGCCGATGGTTCCCAGCACTCGCCCGAACATGATCGCGTGGGTGGCCGCCAGAATGGACCAGCCCAACTACGGTGCCGTTCGCGTGTACCAGTTCCCCCAGAACACCTCGGTTCTGGGACCGAACCAGATCGAGGCGAAGATCGACGCCGATCCGATCATCGCCGCCCAGACCACGTTGTGGGACCAGTCCGGGAGCAAGGTCATCCGGGGCAACCTCATCGTGATGCCGGTTCAGGACTCGTTGATCTACCTCCAGCCGGTCTACCTCCAGTCGGCCAACAGCGCGTTCCCCGAGTTCCAGCGGATCGTGGTGGCGACCTCGCAGAAGATCGTCTGGGGCCGCTCGCTGACGGAGGCCCTCGGGCTCCTGCTGGCCGGCGGCCCGGGTCCGTCGCCGAGCCCCGGCCCGACTCCCAGTCCCACACCGTCCACCGGCCCGAGTCCGACGCCGTCGAGCGGCCCCGGCGCCAGTCCGCCGGCGGGCGACGTGGCCGCCCTGGTCGCGTATGCGAACGAGCATTTCGAGCTGGCCCAGGCCGCCCTGCGCGCGGGCGATTTCGCCACCTACGGCCAGGAGATCGCCAAGGTTCAGGACGCGCTCCGACAGCTCGATGCCCTGGTCAAGCTGAGCCCGGCCCCGTGACCAGGCGTCGGTGACCCGCGGCCCCCTGACAACGGCCACGCACGATGCCCTGGGCGCGCCTCGACTGTGGGCGATCGGCCTGGCCGGCTTCCTCGCCCGGGGCGGGATCGTGCTGTTCGGCCTGCCGATCCTGGTCCTGCCCAGCATCGTCGGGCTGACCACGTTCATCGGGCCGGGCTCGGTCACGGCGGCCGGCCTCGACCCGAGCTTCGTGGCCCTGATCGCCGTGGTGGTGGTCGGCATGGCGGCCGCGGTCCTGCTGGGGACGCTGGTCGGTGCCGCCGCGGAGCGGGCCCTCGTGCGGGCGATCGTCGAGGAGCACGCCGACGATCCCAACCCGGATGGCGGCGCGGCCGGCTCGCCGCTGGCGCGGTTGGTCGCCATCCGGCTGGTGGCCCTGGTGCCACTGGGTCTGGCGATCGCCGTCGGGGGAGCCCGCCTGGCGCAGGTCGGATACCAGGAGCTGATCCTGCCATCGCATTCGACCGCCCCCTTCGTCGCCAGGGTCCTGCTGGCGGCGCCCGAGGTGGTCGCCGCTCTGGTGGCGGCCGGACTCGTCAGCGAGCTCATCGGCGCGGTCGCGGTACGCCTGGCCATCCTCGACCATCGCGGCCTGTCGGGGGCCCTCGGCGGAGCCGTGGTGTGGATCGTCCGCCGACCCATGCGCTGTCTCATGGTCCTGATCGCCACGACGGCCGGGACGGTCGTCGTGATCGGGCCAGGCCTGATCGGTGGTGCGGTGGCTTGGGCCAGTGCCCGGAGCGTGCTCCTGGGCCAATTCGAATCCCGAGCCGCGCTCGGATCGGCCGTCCTGTTCGTCGCCTGCTGGATGGTCGGGCTGGTCCTCGCCGGCGTGGCGGCGACGTGGCGCAGTGCCGCCTGGAGTCTGGTGGTCATGGAGGACCATCGGGGGGGTGGTCCACCGTACCGCTCGGGTGGCAGTCTGTAGCCCGTTCGGTGCCGGAAGCGCCCGTCCAGCATGGCTGGAGGATCGAGGATGACGACGACCCTGGTCGTCTGCCCAGACTGCAGGAGCCCGGTCGCCCCGGGTCGACTGTCGTGCCAGTCGTGCGGCACCGTGCTCGCCAACGTGGTCGGGGCCGACCGCCATCCGCCGATCGGTCTGGGGACCGCGGCGCTGCCCGACGTCGACGAGGACCAGCCGCTCGCTTCGTTCAGTCCGCCGCCGTTGGCGCCCGTGGTCGCTGCGCCGGCCCCGGCGGCCAGACGCGGTCCGCGGCGACTGCTGCGCTCGAAGCCCGCAGCCCAGCCAGCCCCGGAGGGCAGCGCCTCCGGAGCGCAGGCCAACGCAGTGGTGCCTGAGCAGACGACGATCTTCGGAGCGCCGCCGACCGTTACCCCGCCGAGCGTCCAGGCTGCCGTGGCCACTCGAACGCCGACTGCCGAGCCGCTCAGCGGATTGACCGGTGAGCTGGAGCGGGCCAACGCATCGACCGCCGAGGCCGGATCGGACCGCCAGCCGGGCATGCCGGGCGCCTACCTTGCGCCCTCGGCAACCTATGTCGCTCCGTTGACCGCCCGCCCGCCGGACCTGGCAAATCCACCGCTGCCGACCAGCCCGGCTCCCGTGCCCTCCTCAGCGGCCCCGACCTGGAAGGCGCCCGCTTGGAGCCCGGGGGCAACCCGGATCGGTTCGATCGCCGGGCCGCGCGCCGCCGACGTCTCAACGGAGGACACCGGGCGGCCGCTGCCCGATTGGTTGATCCTCGGCGGCTCCACCCTCGCCATCGTCAGCTTCGTCCTGCCGTGGGCGACCGACGGGGTGCTGGGCTCGAACGGAATTGGCTACACCGCCCAGTGGGGCTTGGCCAACGGAGGGTACGTCGCGCTGATCGCCGCGGCGGCGGTCCTCCTGGTGCTCCATGTCGCGTCCACGCCGCTACCCGGCTGGATCCGCTCGGGCGTGCTGCCCCTGGCGATCGGCGGACTTCTGGCGGGCCTCGCGTTTGCCTACTACGCGCGGCCCTTTGGCGGCGGCACCGGCGTGGCGGTCCTGCTGGCCGGTGCGGTCCTCCTCCTGGTCGGCGGTCTCCTGGCCAGCCGTCCCGGACGCAACGCGACGGACGCCTCGACCGTCTAGCCGTCGCGTTCGCCCCTGCTACACTGCGCCGGACGCACCGGCTGCGCCCGCCGGGTCGACGCTTGACGAACATCGCCGTGGAGGCAAGCACCAGGCGGATGGACATCATCGGGCAGCTCGGATCGACCATCTCCGGATTCTTCGGCAACCCAGCCGTGCAGTTCGCCCTCCAACTGGCGGCGATCTATGTCGTCGGTCTGTGGCTGGCCTCCGGTTACTGGGCGTTCCGCGACCTGCAGGGCCGGACGGACAATCCCGTCGCGCCATATCTTGCGGCCAGCCTCGTCATCCTCTTCACGCCCGTCTTCTTCCTGCTCGCAATCGTGGTCTACCGGATCGTCCGGCCGCACGAGCGGATCGGGGACGTCAACGAACGGGCACTGGCCGAGGAGGCGCTCCTCAACGAGGTCGAGTCTGTCCCGCACTGTCCGGCCTGCCATCGCCGGATCAACGACGAGTGGCTGATCTGCCCGTCCTGCCGGACGCGCCTCAACCGCGTCTGCCCCAACTGCAGCCGGCTGGTCGGACTCGACTGGTCGCTGTGCGCGTGGTGCGGCAAGGACTTCGAGCGGCGCGAGGTCGCCGCCGCATTCAACGTCCCCCGACCGGCGGTCATGGTCCAGCGCGCCGATGTGCCGTCCCTGGCCGCGCCGACGCAACTGCCCACCGCGGTACCCCAGGCCCCGGCCCAGGTCGCCGCGGCTGCCTCGGGTCAGGGCTCGGCCCCGTCGACGGGCCGCAAGAGCAGTCTGCGCGCGCCTGGGCGCAAGGCGTCGGGTCCGCTCCCGGAGCGTTGACCGACCCACGCGAGCCGCCCGGGGGCGACACGCCCGCCGGACCAGGGCAGCCACCTCCCCCGATCGACCGGCCCGCGGCCTCGCCGCGCCTCAAGACGTTCTCGCTCGAAGGTCGTCGGGTGCCGGGCCTGTACCTGGTGGCCTGGCTCGCGACCCTGCTTGGCGCGCCGTTCCTCCTGGGGGCGCTCCTGTTCGGTGCGGGCGGGCTGGGCGGCCTCCTCCTCGGCTGCGTCCTGGTGGGACCCGGACTCGTGGCGGCGGCCGGCGCCCAGGCGATCGAGCGTCGCGACCGGTCGGACCTGGCATATCGCGGCCCGTCCCCGTTCCTGCTCCTGGCTGCCAGCCTGCCGCTGCTGATCCTGGCGACCCTCCCGATCGCCGCCGCCGGCTTGTCGGTGACCTCCGGCCCGGCCGTCCTCCTGTCGGTCATCGCAACCGGGGCGATCTGGCTGATCCTGGTTGCGATGACCGTGGTCGGTCCCGGGGCGCTGACCTGGCGCGACGTCGCGCCAGGGGTCGCCGGCGCGTCCCTGCGCCGGATCTCCGGCGACGTTCTGGCCGGCGCCGCCGCGGCCGTCCCCGTCATCCTGGCGACCGCGATCCTGAGCTCGATCCTGATCGCGTTGATCGGCGTCGCGCCGGAAGGTCCGATCGCCCCGCCGCGGGACGGACCCTCGCTGGTGATGAGCCTGCTGGCCGCCGCGCTGATTGCTCCGATCAGCGAGGAGCTGTTCTATCGCGGGTATGCCACCACGGCCTGGCTGCGTTCCTACGGCCCGACTCGAGCGATCGTTCAGGGCGGGTTGTTCTTCGCCGTCGCCCACGTCCTGACCCTGGGCGGTCCGGACTTCGATCACGCCGTCCGGGTGGCGCTGGTCGCCTTCGTGGCGCGGCTCCCGGTGGCCCTCGCCCTGGGCTGGGTCTTCGTCCGGCGGCGCTCGCTGGCGGCCTCGATTGGCCTGCATGCCACGTTCAACGGAGCGCTGGTGGTGCTGTCCGCCCTGGCGGTGGCCGCGTCAACCTGATCGTGTCTTCCTGGGGGCGGCCCGCCCGGGTTGTCCCCGCACCGTCCACAAAGCCACGATGCAGGCTGGACTGAGCCTCAGGTGAGCGCTCGACGCTAGGCTGCGCAGCGTTCCCGGGTTCGGATGGCGGGGGAGATCGGCGGGCTCCCGTCGCCCGGGCCCGGGGACGCCCCAGCCGCTCGCCAGGAGATCGACGATGGTGGACGATGCGCCCGGCCCGCCCGGCTCTGGCCACGACCCTCGCCGAGGGCGCGCGATCCGGGAGCTCCCGGCCACCGAGCGGCCACGCGAGAGGCTGGCCCTGCGCGGACCGGGCGGTCTCACGGCGGCTGAGCTGATCGCCCTGATCTGGGGCTCCGGGTCACGGGGCATGGGCGCGGTCGACCTGGCCGCGGAGGCGCTCGCCCGGCACGAAGGGTTGACCGGCCTGGCCCGGGCGACCGACCTCGAGCTCGAGGCCATCCCCGGCGTGGGCGTGGCCAAGGCGGCCCAGCTGGCCGCCGCCTTCGAGCTCGGTCGGCGCCTCCTCGCGGACTGGCCCGCTGGACGCTGGACGATCCGCTCCCCGGCAGACGTGGCCGACCGGCTCATCCTCCAGATGGGCCGGCTCGAACGCGAGGAGTTGCGCATCGTCCTGCTCAACACCAAGAACGTCGTGCTCCGCGTGGCAACCGTCTACCAGGGCAATGTGTCGTCAAGCCTCGTGCGGGTCGGCGAGCTCTTCCGCGACGCGGTCCGTCTCAGCGCCAGCGGGCTGATCCTCGTCCACAACCATCCCTCCGGCGATCCCACGCCAAGCCCGGACGACCTCCACCTCACGGCCGAGGCGCTGGCGGCCGGGCGGCTGCTGGACATCGACCTGCTCGACCACCTGGTCATCGGCCACGATGCCTATGTCTCGCTGCGCGACCGGGGGATCGCCTTCGACCGGCCCAGCCAAGGCGCGGCCGGTGGTCGCGGAGCGGGAGGCCCGGCG
>JAXDKT010000009.1:0-3125 GCA_034666965.1 Chloroflexota bacterium
GACGGGGTCGCGATCTGCATCGACGTCGACCAGTCGCGGATCACCCGGCGGATCGAGCACCGCTACCTCGACGAGCAGGCCGACTCGCTGGAGGACGCCGTACGCCGTGCCGTCGAGGCGCGCGACGCCAAGCGGCCGCTCTCCATCGGCGTGCTCGGCAACGCCGCCGAGCTGCTGCCGCAGCTGCTGGAGATGAAGGCGCCGATCGACGTCGTCACCGACCAGACCTCCGCGCACGATCCTCTGTCCTACCTGCCGGTCGGCGTCGCGTTCGCGGACTGGCACGACGCCGCCGAGCGCGACCCGGCCGGGTTCACCAAGGACGCGCAGGCCTCGATGGCCGTGCACGTCCGGGCGATGGTGGAGTTCCAGGACGCCGGCGCCGAGGTCTTCGACTACGGCAACTCGATCCGTGACGAGGCCCGCAAGGGCGGCTACGACCGGGCGTTCGAGTTCCCGGGCTTCGTGCCGGCCTACATCCGGCCGCTGTTCTGCGAGGGCAAGGGCCCGTTCCGCTGGGCTGCCCTGTCCGGCGACCCGGCGGACATCGCGGCGACCGACCGCGCGATCCTGGAGCTCTTCCCCGACAATGCCCGGCTCCACAAGTGGATCACCATGGCCCAGGAGCGGGTGCAGTTCCAGGGCCTGCCCGCCCGGATCTGCTGGTTGGGGTACGGCGAGCGGCACCTGGCCGGCCTGAAGTTCAACCAGATGGTGGCCAGCGGTGAGCTCAAGGCGCCGATCGTGATCGGTCGCGACCACCTCGACTGCGGCTCGGTCGCCTCGCCGTACCGCGAGACCGAGGGCATGCTCGACGGCTCGGACGCGATCGCGGACTGGGCGATCCTCAACGCCCTGGTCAACACCGCGTCCGGCGCGACCTGGGTGTCCTTCCACCACGGTGGTGGGGTCGGCATGGGCCGATCGCTGCACGCCGGCCAGGTCTGCGTCGCCGACGGCACCGACCTCGCCGCAGCGAAGATCGAGCGGGTGCTCACCAACGACCCGGGCATGGGCGTGATCCGCCACGTCGACGCCGGCTACGAGCGGGCCGTCGAGGTCGCCGCGGAGCGCGGGGTCCGCGTCCCCATGCGTCCCTGACCGGTCGAGTGCCCCGGCGGTCGCCTGGGCGACCACTCCAGCACTCGACCCGGAACGGCGGATGGCTCTCCGACCTCGTGGTCGACAACACCGCCCGCAACCAACCGCAGATCGTCCGGATCCCCCCGGGACTTGCGGACGTGGCGCAGAATGGCCAGTCATGAGCCCGCGGCCGGCGAAACGCCGGGTCAACCTGACCGATATCTCCTCCCGTGCGTGGGAGCACCCGGCCGACCAGGGCGCCCTCGTCGCCCTGCGCAAGCTCAAGGGTTTCGACAAGCTGATCCGGATGATGTCGGGCCTGATCAACGAGCGGGCCGTGCGTCTGGAGCTGCTCGGGTCCGCGGTGCGGGTCGACGAGCGCCAGTTCCCGGTCCTGCATCGGCTGCTCACCGAGGTGGGCGCCACCCTCGATGCCAGCGAGCTCCCCGAGCTCTACGTGCGGGCCACGCCGACCTTCAACGCCGAGACGATCGGCATGGACAAACCCGTGATCGTGCTCGACTCCGGGCTGGTCGGGCTGCTCGACGAGGAGGAGCTCCGGTTCGTGATCGGGCACGAGCTCGGCCACGCGTTGAGCGGTCACGCCGTCTATCGCACCCTGCTGCTCCGGATGCTCAGCCTGACCGGCCTGCTGGCCGCCATCCCGCTGGGCGGGGTCGGCATCCGGGTCATCGTCGCTGCCCTGATGGAGTGGTCGCGCAAGTCGGAGCTTTCCGCCGACCGGGCCGGCCTGCTGGCCACCCAGGATCCCGCCGCCGCGTTCCGCGCGCACATGAAGCTCGCCAGCGGTGGGCATCTCGACGAGCTCGACCAGACCTCGTTCTTCGCGCAGGGGGCGGAGTACGCCGGCTCGAGCGACATCCGCGACTCCGTCCTCAAGCTGCTCCTGATCGAGCGGCGCACGCATCCGTTCGCCGTCTCGCGAGCGGCCGAGCTGCGCAACTGGGTCGACTCGGGCGCCTACACGACGATCCTGGCCGGAACCTACCCGCGCCGCGACGAGGACGCTGACGCCCAGCTCAGCGAGGCGGCGCAGGCCGCGGCCCGCAGCTACAGCGATGCCTTCCGCGAGAGCCAGGACGTGCTCGGCCGGCTCGTGCACGACGCCGCCGGCTGGCTCGGCACCGCCAAGGGCTGGCTCGACGAGCAGCTCCGGCGGCGTGGCGACGACGAGGACCAGTAGCCGCGCCGATCGACCCCTCGACGGCACCGGATCCGGCAAGCCCGCCGACACCGGACCTCCGGCGTGCCACCATGTTCGGGTGTCCGCCCCAGGGACCTTCGAGGAGACCGTCCAGCGCATGTGCGCCGGCGATGGCGATGCCTTTCGTGAGGTCTACCGGAAGGTGCACCCGCCACTGCTGAGGTATCTCTCGGTCCTGGTCGGCGCCGACGAGGCAGAGGACGTGGCCTCGGAGACCTGGGCCCAGGCGTGCCGCGACCTGGATCGTTTCACCGGCGACGCCGACGGCTTCCGGGGCTGGGTCACCACGATCGGTCGGCACCGGGCGCTCGACCTGATGCGCCGACGCGGTCGGCGGGTACGCGCCGACCAGGACCTGACCGGCATCGATCTCGTCGATCCCTGCGACGTCGAGGCGACGGTCGTGGAGGCGTTCGGTACGGCGGGTGCCGTGGCGCTGATCGGCACGCTGCCCACCCAGCAGGCCGAGGCGGTCTGGCTCCGTGTGGTGATGGGTCTCGACGTCCGGACCACGGCGGGCGTGATGGGAACCCGGCCCGGTGCCGTCCGGTCGTCGGCCAGTCGGGGACTGAAGGGCCTGGCGCGTCTGCTGGACAGCCGCAGCGAGACTTTGCCTGACGAACGTGACGTTCGGCTGGCTTCGGGCGCTGAAGGAGTGAGATGAGCGCGTGGAAGCAGCATCGAGCACGCCGCCGCGGGGGTTACCCCGGCGGCGGACGGTCGGCTCCCCCCCGGGTCGATCGTCTGCTGGAATCGGCGCGAGCGCCCGGCACGTCCCGCGAACTGGCGAGTGAGGACGACGCCGCGCGGCTCTTCC
>JAXDKT010000010.1:0-2519 GCA_034666965.1 Chloroflexota bacterium
TCCGAACCGCCCTTCAGGGCGAGGTACTTGGTGATCGCCGCGGTGAGGCTGGTCTTGCCGTGGTCGATGTGACCGATCGTGCCGATGTTGACGTGCGGCTTGGTCCGCTCGAACTTCTTCTTGGCCATCGCTGTCTGCTCCTGGTTCCTGTGATCGGTCGGGCCGACCGCCGACTTAGACTTTCGACTTCTGGACGAGCTCCGCCGCGAGACTCGCGGGGACCTCGGCGTAGTGGCTGAATTCCATCGAGCTGGTCGCCCGACCCTGGCTCATCGAGCGCAGATCGGTGACATACCCGAACATCTCGGCCAGCGGCACGAAGGCCCGGACGACCTCGGTCCCGCTGCGCGATTCGAGGCCCTCGATCTGGCCGCGGCGGCTGTTGAGGTCGCCGATCACGTCGCCCATGAACTCGGCGGGCATCAGCGCCTCGACCTTCATGATCGGTTCGAGGATCGCCGGGTCGGCCTTGCCGAAGGCCTCCTTGACCGCCATCGAGCCGGCGATCTTGAAGGCCATCTCCGACGAGTCGACCTCATGGTAGGAGCCATCGAACAGGGTCACCTTGACGTCGACCACCGGGAAGCCGGCGTAGATGCCCGTCTCGAGCGCCTCGCGGATGCCCGCGTCGACCGACTCCATGAACTCGCGCGGGAGGGTCCCGCCGACGATCTTGACGACGAACTCGTAGCCGGCGCCCTTCTCCTGGGGCTCGAGCTTGATGACCGCGTGGCCGTACTGGCCCTTGCCACCGGTCTGCCGGACGAACCGGCCGTTGCCCTCGGCCGTGCGCCGGATCGTCTCGCGATAGGAGACCTGGGGCTTGCCGATGTTGGCCGCGACCTTGAACTCGCGGATCATCCGGTCGACGAGCACGTCGAGGTGGAGCTCGCCCATCCCGGCGATGAGCGTCTCGGACGTCTCCGGGTCGGTCTTGACCCGGAAGGTCGGATCCTCCTCGGCCAGGCGCTGCAGGGCGATCGCCAGCTTGTCCTGGTCGGCCTTGGTCTTTGGCTCGATCTTGACCTCGATGACCGGCTCGGGGAAGGTCATCGACTCGAGCACGACGGGGTGATCCGGGTCGGACAGGGTGTCCCCGGTGAAGGTGTCCTTGAGACCGACCGCGGCGGCGATGTCGCCGGCGTAGACCTCGTCGATCTCCTCGCGGTGATTGGCGTGCATCTGGAGGATCCGGCCGATCCGCTCGCGCTTGCCCTTGGTCGGGTTCATCACGTACGAGCCCGCCTTGAGCGTGCCCGAGTAGACCCGGAAGAAGGCCAGCTTGCCGACGAACGGGTCGGCGGCGATCTTGAAGGCGAGGGCGCTGAACGGCTCGCTGTCGCTGGGCGTCCGGACGATCTCCTCGCCGGTGCGCGGGTCGATCCCGATCATGGGCGGGACGTCGAGCGGCGAGGGCAGGTAGTCGACGACCGCGTCGAGCATCTTCTGGATGCCCTTGTTGCGCAGCGCCGATCCGGTCAGGACCGGCACGATCTTGGTGGTCAGCGTGCCCAGTCGCAGCCCGCGCTTGATCTCGGCGACCGTCAGCTCCTCGCCCTCGAGGTACTTGTGGGTCAGCTCGTCGTCCATGTCGGCGACGGCCTCGATCAGGGCGTGCCGATGCTTGTCGGCCTCGGCCCGGAGCTCGTCGGGGATCTCGACCACGTCGATCTGATTGCCCAGGTCGTCGCGGTAGTAGATCGCCTTCATCTCGACCAGGTCGATCACGCCCAGGAACTTGTCCTCGCTGCCGATCGGGATCTGGACCGGCACGGCGTTCGCGCCGAGGCGCTCGCGGATGCTCTCGACGCCGCGCCAGAAGTCGGCGCCGGTGCGGTCGAGCTTGTTGATGAAGCAGAAACGGGGCACGCCGTAGCGATCGGCCTGGCGCCAGACCGTCTCGGACTGGGGCTCGACGCCGGCCACGCCGTCGAACACGACCACCGCGCCGTCGAGCACGCGCAGGCTTCGCTCGACCTCCACGGTGAAGTCCACGTGCCCGGGCGTATCGATGATGTTGATACGATGGTCGCCCCAGAACGCGGTCGTCGCCGCGGCCGTGATGGTGATCCCCCGCTCCTGCTCCTGGGGCATCCAGTCCATCGTGGCCGCGCCCTCATGGACCTCGCCGATCTTGTAGATCTTCTTCGTGTAGAAGAGGATCCGCTCGGTGACGGTGGTCTTTCCGGCGTCGATATGCGCGATGATGCCGATGTTCCGCGTCTTGGCAAGCGGAACCTGTCGTGCCACGGTGTGTCTACGCTCCTGGGTTGCTTGTGCTACCACTTGAAGTGGCTGAAGGCCTTGTTCGCCTCGGCCATCTTGTGGGTGTCCTCGCGCCGCTTGACCGCGGCCCCGAGGCCGTTGGCCGCATCGACGAACTCTGCGGCGAGCTTCTCACCCATGCTCTTGCCGCTCCGCTTCCGGGCCGCCTGGACGAGCCAGCGGACGCCCAGCGACAGGCGGCGATCGCCCCGGATCTCGACCGGGACCTGGTAGGTCGCGCCACCGACCCGGCG
>JAXDKT010000011.1:0-4926 GCA_034666965.1 Chloroflexota bacterium
CCATGGCAATCTGACGGACCCCGCCCTGCGCGATTTGCTGGTCGGGCTCCTGGAGGCCCTGCGTGCGTGGACGCTGCGCATCGACGTCGGTCGTGAGGCCGCGTGACTCCAAGGCGAGCCTACAGCCAACCACGGGTCGGAGGACGCCTCAGGGCCTAGTACCCGAACTTCATCGTGCTGATGGGGCGCGATCTCGCCCGGCTGGCGCAGGCCGCCTAGCCAGAGGCGGACGCGAACGGCTTGAGCTTTGCAGGCTACCGCCGGGGCCGCTCCTGGAGGCGCGGCAGCAGCTCGGTCAGCTCCGAGGCGACGTCGATCGGCCGGGCACCGAGCTGGTCGAGCAGGGCGAACACCGCCTCGCGCTCCTCGTGGCACATCAGGACCACGACCCGGGCGGAGTCCGGTCGAGCGCCTCGCCCTTCGGCGTGCGCGCCGGCGCCGTTGAGCTCGGCCCGCAGAGCCGCCGTTTCTGACTCGTAGACCGGCACCTCGTCGGGAGATCGGCCACCGGCGGCGACACCGGCCAGGAGCTCGCCCACGATCGATTCGCGGGTGCGCCCGCGGAGGTACCCGAGCGTCTCCTTGATCGCGACTCGTTGCGCGCGTTGGGCGGCGATCCGGCCGATCCCGCGGAGGGTGTCGTCCGGGCGGTCGCCGGCGGTGCCGATGACGATCGTGATCGGGGCCGCTCGCCCGGCCGCACCGCCGGCGATGCCCTCGGCGACGTCGAGGACGGCGGCGATGCCCGCCTCGTTGTGGGCGAAGTCGACGATGACGACGCGCTGACCGAGCCGATACAGGTTGAGCCGGCCGGGCGAGCGATCGGAGGTCGGCCGGAAGTCGCGCAGGCCGTCGGCGACCTGCTCGATCGTGGCCCCCAGCGCGCGGGCCCCACCGGCCGCGGCCAGTGCGTTGGCCACGTTATGGCGGGCGATCCCGCCAATCGTGATCGGCACCTCGGCCACCGGGACGATCGAGGTCGCCCGGGTGCCCTTGACCTCGACCAGGACGCCCCGTCGGACGAGGTACGCCCGGCCGCCCCGGGCGAGGTGCCGGCGGACCGCGGGCGAGTGCGCCTCGTCGATGGAGAACAGCGCCACGTTGGCCCGGGTCCGGCGGGCCACGGCCGCGACCAGTGGGTCGTCGCCGTTCAGGACGGCCCAGCCGTCGGGCCGGGTGATCCGGGCGATGGTCGCCTTGACCTCGGCCAGCTCGGGCAGGGTGTGGATGCCCTGCAGGTCGAGGTGGTCGGCGCTGACGTTGGTCAGGATGCTGGCGTCGTTCGATTCATAGCCGACCCCGCGCAGGACGATCCCGCCGCGGGCCGTCTCGAGCACGGCGATCTCGATGTCGGATCGGGCCAGGATCTGTTGGGCCCCACCAGGACCGGTCCAGTCGCCGGGCGTGACCATCCGCTCGTTGACGAGGACCCCGTCGGAGGTGGTCGTCCCGACATGGCGCCCGGCGAGGATCAGGATGTGGCTGATCAGCCGGGTCACCGTGCTCTTGCCGTTGGTCCCGCTGATCGACACGATCGGGACCCTCCGGTCGGCGTCACGGAGCCAGGGCGGAGGGTTGGTGCTGGCCGCGTCGATCCGCGCAGCCCAGCGCTCCAGGAGCCTCGTCTGCGAGCCCGTCAGCCGCGCGGTCGGCGCCGGCGAGACGTTCCGCTCGGTCAGCGCCAGCGCGGCGTCGATGATCGCCCGAGTGCGCTCCTCGCCCGACCAGGGGAAGGTGACGATCCAGTGCCCCGGATCCGACGAGCGATGGGCGGCGAGGCCGCCGCGGCCCTCACTGTGCTCCGAGCGTAACCGGCGCAGCCAGGCCGCCAGCGCGGCGATGCCATCCGGCCAGTCCTTCGCCGGCACTGCACGCCCCAGCTGGACCAGGGCGTGGCGCCCCGGCTCTCGCTGCCCATACCAGGTCCGGCGGCGGCCGATGGCGAGCTCGATCTTGGCCACCGGCTCGAGCCGGTAGACGGACGGTCCCTCGAGCAGCCGGATCTCCACGACGCGCACGGTCCGCGCAGGATAGCTCGCCAGAGTGAGCCGCGGCATGGCCGTTCGCGGCCCGATAGACTCCCGGGGTGGCATCCCTGCACGCTCCCGGCGCGGCCGTCAGCATCGCTGAGCTGGCCGAGCTCGAGGAAATCCTCGACGAGGAGCTGCCGGCGTATCTCGAGGACCTCGCCAGCCTGGTCAACGTCGACTGCGGCAGCTACACCAAGGCCGGGGTGGACCAGGTGGGGCGCTGGACGGCTCGCTTTCTCGAGCGGCTCGGGGCGTCGGTCGAGGTCCGCCCCGACGAGGCCCTGGGGGACACCGTCGTGGGCACGTTTCAGGGCACGCCGGGCGCCCCTCGGATCCTGCTCATGGGCCATCTCGACACGGTCTTTCCCGAGGGCACGGCCCGGGCACGACCGTTTCGGATCGAAGCCGGGGTGGCTCACGGACCGGGCGTGACCGATATGAAGTCCGGCCTGCTGGCCGGGCTGTACGCACTGCTGGCGCTTCGCGGCCTGGGCTCCGATGACGACGACGAGGCCGCCGACCTGCCGTTCGAGCGGCTCGTGTTCGTGGCCAACCCCGACGAGGAGATCGGCTCGCCCAGCTCGAGCCCCCACATCCGTGAGCTGGCCCTCGAGTCGGACGTCTGCCTGGTGCTCGAGTGCGCCCGGGCCAACGGTGACATCGTCTCCGCTCGCAAGGGCACGGTCGACCTGCGCCTGACAATCCATGGGCGGGCGGCCCACGCCGGGGTCGAGCCGGAGAAGGGGCGCTCCGCGGTCCTCGAGGCGGCCCACCAGACCATCGCCCTGCAGGCGCTCAACGGCCGCTGGCCGGGGGTGACCTGCAACGTCGGGGTCCTGAAGGGCGGGATCCGGCCCAACGTCGTCGCCGAGGAGGCGGTCCTGGAGGTCGACCTGCGGGCGACGACCCGCGCGGATCTCGAGGCCGTCGAGGCGGCGGTCCGGGCGGTGGCTGCCTCCACCACCGTGCCCGACACGACGGTGACCGTCGAGGAGACCGGCCGCCACTGGCCGATGGAGAAGCTGGAGCGGTCGGGACGACTGGTGGAGCACGCGGTGGCCCTCGCCGGGCGGCTCGAGTTCGCCCTCGCCGACTGCGCCACCGGCGGCGCCTCGGACGCCAACACGACGGCCGGGCTGGGCGTGCCCACGATCGACGGGCTGGGTCCGATCGGCGGCAGTGATCACTCGCCGGCCGAGTACCTGCAGGTCGACTCGATCGTGCCCCGGACCACGCTCCTGGCGGCGCTCCTCCTGGCGATCGCCCGCGACCCGGTCGTGGCCAGCTGGCGACCGCATCGTGCCTGACCCGATCCGCGGCGGCCGGCGGCTGATCTCGAGCGGCGGGCCGTGGGAGGCGAGCGCCGGCTACAGCCGGGCGGTGGTCTCGGGCGATGGCTGCTGGGTGGCCGGCACGACCGACGCCGGTCCCGATGGCCGATCGCGCCATCCGGGCGATCCCGGCGCGCAGACCCGTTCCACGCTCGACGTCATCGAGCGAGCCCTGGCGGACGGTGGCTTCGCCCTGGGCGATGTCGTCCGGACGCGGCTCTACGTGACCGACCCGGCCTCGATCCCGGCCGTCCTCGCCGCGCACGGCGAGCGTTTCGCCGCCGTCCGTCCGGCCGCATCGATCGTGGTCGTGGCCGCGCTGATCGAGCCGTCCCTGCTGGTCGAGATCGAGGCCGACGCCCGGCACTGATCGGGATCAGGTCCAGCCCAGCTGGCGCGCCACGGCCACCAGGACGACCCCGGCGGCCAGGCCGAAGAACAGGTTCCGGCGCCAGGCCATCAGCGCGATCGAGACGATTACGGCCAGCCACTCGACCCCCACGTGGAAGACCGGCCGCCCATCCTGGAGCGCGACCATCACGTTGACCGCGGCCAGCGCCGCGAGGACGGCCGGACCGACCAGCTGGAGGTAGTCGAGCGCCCGACGCGGCAGCCGGTCGATGCCCGGGGTGAGGAGCGGCAGCGCCCGGGACGGGTAGGTCACCGCGGCCATGAGGACCGCCAGCAGGACGAGCCCGGTGCTCATTCGTCCAGTTCCCCGGGTTCTGGCGCGCGTGGCGCGTGGGGCATCGCATAGCGCTCCGCCGACGCGGCGCTGCCCAGGGGCGCCTGCTCGTAGGCTCGTGCCGCGGGCACCAGCAGGCCGGCCAACGGGCCGAGCACCCCGCCGGCCACGATCCCCACGCCGGTGCCCACGGCCAGGCTCGCCAGCACCCCCACGGTCGCGCCAACCGCGGCCGCGACGAGCTCGCGGCGGCCGGTCACCAGCCCGACGCACAGCCCGGCCATGGCCGCCGGGAAGACGACATCGAGGCCGAACGTGGTCGGGGCGGCGATCTGGCCACCGAGCGTCACCCCGGCGAGGGTGGCCAGGTTCCAGGGAATGAACGTCGACACGATCGCGCCGATCCAGTAACCGCGATCGTCGGCCCGGCCGACGCGCTGGAAGTGGGCGATCGACAGGGCGAACGCCTCGTCGGTCAGGAGATGGGCCATGATCGCCCGCTTCCACGCCGGACGATCCCGGAGCCACGGCGCAAGGGCCGCCGAATAGAGCACGTGGCGGGCGTTGAGCAGGGCCGTCAGCAGGATCACCCCGGGCCAGGCCAGACCGCTCGCGACGTAGCCGACCGCCGCGAACTGGGCCGCCCCGGCAAAGACGAGCACGCTCATGGCCATCGCCTCGATGGGGCTGAACCCCGCGCCCCGCGCCGCCAGCCCGTAGACGAAGCCGAATCCCCCGGCCGACACGGCGATCCCGGCCGACTCCTGCCACAGCCGGCGCCGGGACGCGGCCAGGTCCAACGACGCCTCGCCCATGCGCCGTGTCAGCGCAGGAAGGTCTTGGCGCAGGTCCCGTCGCAGACGACGTAGAGGGCGTGCAG
>JAXDKT010000012.1:0-15414 GCA_034666965.1 Chloroflexota bacterium
GTTCACGAGCGAGAACAGACCCTGGGCCCGCTGATTTGCGAGAAGATCCGGGATGGCCGCGAGTCCGTAGCCGGATTCCCATGGCGAGCCAAATCGCGCGGCGTTGTACCACAACGCGATGACCAGGGCCGGAGCCGCGGCGACTGCGACCGCGGCGATCCTTCTGAGCCTGAGGGCTGGGTCGGCGACGTCACGAGCCACCACCCATGCGCCAAGGGGCAGGGCCAGCAGCACCGGCGGCCGGCACAGGAAGGCGGCGCCGAGCAACGCGCCGAGCAGGAGCGGGCGGCGCCGCCCAAATGCTTCGACGAGGAAGGCCAGGCTGATCAGCGTGGCCAGGAGCTGGGCTTCGTGCCAGACACCCCCGTTGAGGACCAGCCACCACAGCGGGGTGCTGAAGCCGAAGAAAACC
Source organism: Chloroflexota bacterium (assembly GCA_034666965.1). Taxonomy (GTDB): domain Bacteria; phylum Chloroflexota; class Limnocylindria; order Limnocylindrales; family CSP1-4; genus Chersky-267. The sequence goes on from JAXDKT010000012.1 coordinate 413, forward strand.
ACCAGCCAGAATCTCTCGGTCGAGGTCAGTCGCGCGATCCGGCGCACGAGGACGTCGACGAGAAGGAGCGAGCCGGCGGCCAAAAGCGCGTTGACCACCGGCTCGTACGTGGCCGCACCCGCGGGGCCCAGCACGGCCACCATCGGCAGGAGCACGATCGACACGAGCGGCCCGAACGGGAGGTAGGTTCGGTCTCCGATCACCACGCTGTCGATCGGGAACAGCGGCGATTCGAGCCACAACCGGCCGTGAAGCAAGGCGTCGGCGAGGTAATAGAAGTCCGGCCGCCCGGCGGAGTGCCAGAGGTCCGTGGCGAGATACGCAACCAGGCCAACCAGAAAGATCGCCGCGCCTGCCCGCCCGCGACGGGCCAGCGCAAGGAGCCGTTGGAACTTCACGGAGCGGTCCCCGTTGCTTCGTCCGCAGCGCCGGTGGACGGGAACCCGAGGATACCCGCACCGGCCCGGGATCGAGCCGTGACCAGAGTGCTCGGCGGCTCGACGACCCGCGGCCGACCTCGTGGCCGGCCCGCCTCGATCGTCAGCGCGCCGCCAGGACGCCCAGGATCTCGCGCTGCGCGAAGTCCAGGAATCCGGCTTGGTCCGGTCCGACCTGGTGCAGGTAGACGTGATCGAAGCCAGCCTCCGCAAACTTGTCGATGGCGGCTCGGTACGGCGCCGGGTCCGGGCCGCAGATGACCTCCTTGGCGACCTGGTCCACGGTCACGCCCTTGGCCAGCGCGGCGTAGTCGTCGGGGCGAGCCAGCTCTTGCGACACCGCGCCGTGCAGCGCCGCGTTGGGCCACCAGCGGTGTGCGGTCGCGCGGGCGTCCGCCTCGTCCTCCGCCCAGCACACGGTCATCTGGCCGACTCGCGGCCCGACCTCCGGCTCGGCGGCGTCCCGGTACGTCTTGACCAGGTCGGCGTCGGGCGCGGTCGCGATGAGCCCGTCACCGGTCTTGCCGGCGGAGCGCGCCGCTCGCGGGCCACCGGCCGCCATCAGGATCGGCGGCGGGGTGTCGGGTCGGCTGAACAGCGTGGCGTTCTCGACCGTGAAGTGTCGTCCGCGATGATCGACCTCGGCGCCCCGCCAGAGCGCGCGGATCACCTCGATCGCCTCTTCGAGCATCTCGGTTCGAACGTCCGCCGGCGGCCACGGCGCACCGGTGACGTGCTCGTTGAGCCGTTCGCCGGTGCCCAGGCCAAGCCAGAAGCGGTCGGGCAGCAATTCGGCGGTGGTCGCCGCCGCTTGGGCAATGACCGTGGGATGGGTCCGGATGATCGGGCACGTGACGCCGGTGCCCAGGCGGAGCGTGGTGGTTCGGGCGGCGATCGCGCCGAGGACGCTCCAGACGAACGGGCTGTGTCCCTGCTCGGGGATCCAGGGGTGGAAATGATCCGAGATCATCGCGAACTCGAAGCCCGCGTCCTCGGCCGCGACCGCCAGCTCCACCAGCTTGGTGGCCGAGTGTTCCTCTGAAGAGAGCGCGAACCCGAGCTTCGGCATGCGGTCCTCCCGGTGGCGTGCTGGAGCAGCCTAGGACCGGGTCCGTTGCTTCTCGACGCGACTTCGTCGGCGGTGCATTACAGGGCCGTTCCGGCGGGTCTCGTTGCCCGAGTGTCCGTAGAACCGCCACCGGCGCGGCCGGTCGCTAGGCCTGGGCGCCCTCAGGCGACCGAGGGGCGATCTCGATCGTCCGGCTCGACGCCCACAGCTCGGGGATCGCCTCGTAGTGGCCCGCCCGCCAGTCCGTGAGCATGCGGGCATGGCGGGTCGCGATCGGTTGGTCGACGTTGCCGCCGGTGGCCTCCTGGAGGGTCGCCCAATCGCTCCAGACCGACAACGTGACGAAGCGGTCGGGTGAGCGTCGGGCGAGGTAGAGCGCCAGCGGCCCGTGTCCCTCCGCAGCATCGGCCAGGGTCCCGGCGTTGGCTTGCTCGACGTATCGCTCCAGACCGCCAGCCGACACTTCGCCGTGGACCAGTCGAAGAAGACCGGGTCGTTCCGGGCGGTCGAACCGGTAGCCGAAGCCGAGCGGCAGACAATCGAGCTCAGGCTCCGCCGTCGCGCTGAGGTGGTCGGACAGGAGGCGCGAGCGCTCCGGCGCGTCCCCCAGCACCGTCGCCACCGCGTCCCCGGTCGCCCATATCGTCGCGATGAGGCGCTGTCCGTGCTCGTCGGGGCCCTGCCGGCCGACGTACAGGTCGATCAGCCCGGGGAGTCCCAGCAAGGTCGGGACCAGCGTCTCCCGGAGGGTCACGTCGAACGCGACGGGCACCGGCCGGAATCGGAACAGCCACATGACGCCGGGCTCGGTCACGACCACATTCGACTCCATGGCGACGGGGCTGCGAGTGTCGCCCGAAGAGGGTCAGATAGCAAGCCGGGTCGCGGCCAACGGACGCCCGGCGCCCGGGCGCGACGCTGCGTCGGTCAGGATCGCGCTCATGTCGTCTCGGTAATCCGCTGGACCAGGAGCCGCCTGAAGGACCGTGCATTGCGTGGGGCGCAGGCATGCCCGTCGTTGTTGAAGTAGACATAACCCTCCGGCCGCGGCCCGAAGACCTCGACGAGACGCGCTGCCCAGGTCGTCAGCGCCTCCCGTCCGTAACAGGACTGGGGTGTCGCCCGGCCCTCGTGGAGGCGCACATAAAGCCACGGAGCCGTCCGCCAGATCGGCGTTCGGGGGCCACGTCGATCGGCCAGGCAGAGAGCGGCTCCGTGGCGGATCAGGAGCTCACGTAGTCCGTCGACGAACCAGCTCGAATGGCGCGGCTCCACGGTCAACGCCACATCCGGGCCGAACGCCGCCAGGGTGCGATCGAGCCGGTCGAGTGCGACCGGCATGTCGGGCGGCAGCTGGAGCAGGATCGGTCCCAGCCGATCGCCCAGGCGGCTGGCTCGATCCATCAGGAACTCGACCGGTTCACGAGGCGACTGCAGGCGCCGAACGTGGGTCAGGTAGCGGCTGGCCTTGACCGCGAAACGGAAATCGTCGGGGACCGCATCGCGCCAGCGGCTGAACGTCTTTGCAGCCGGCGTGCGATAGAAGGTCACGTTGAGCTCGACCGTGGAGAAGTGGCGGGCATAGAACTCGAGGCGCCGCGCGCTCGCCAGGCGGTCCGGATAGAACGCGCCGGCCCAGTGGTCATAGGCGAATCCCGATGTCCCTACCTGCGTCTCGATCGCTCAGCCCGGGTCTTCCTCCGCGAGCCGTTGACCGATCATCGCCAGAGCCTCACCGGCGGCGGCGAACTGCTCGGGCGGGATCGAGAGGACCTGCGGCAAATGACTTGGATGCTCGGGCACGATCACCAGGGTGGCCGGCCGTTGGCGCTCGATGTCGAACTGGATCCGGCGGAGCTGATCGATGGCGACGTTGAGGGCGATCCGGTTGGCGTCGCTCACCAGCAGGCGGCGATCGGTAATCGCCACGAGGCCCTCTACGGCCCGCGCCCTGTGATGGATTCGCTCGCCCGGGTCGAGGAGTTGCAGGATGTTCTGATTCTCCGCATCGTCGTTCATGGATCACCTCCACTTCGGGCCCGACGCCGGGGACTTGGCCGTGATCGTGGCCATCCCGCGGCGTCAGCGTGGCTGGAGATCACCGTTCGCCGTCGCCGCCCGGGATGGCCGGCTCGGAGCTGGTCGAGTTCGCCGCGATCCGCTCGTCGCCGGGTTGCACGCCGCCGGGGATCGTCTCGGCGACTCGTTCCGGCTTGCGCCCGATGTACGCACCAGGATCCGCGGGCTTGGCCAGCGGGTCGTCCACGGGGTCGGGTCGGTCGACGGGGCGCTCGGTTGGGGTCATGTCGTTCTCCTCGGACGGACGGGGCACCTGCCCGGAGCCTCCCGACGATGACCCGCGAGTCCAGGCGAGACCATGCTCGGGCCGCCGGACACCATTGCAAGCGCCTGTCGGACGGTCAGCCGTCGCTGCCCGTCCGCGCGGCCGATCCGGACGCGACCAGCCCGAGGCTGCTTCGGCACGGTGGGCACGCAGGTTTCAGACGCACGCGTGCCCGGCGGATTCGCAGCCTGCTACGAGGGGATCTGCGCGAGCTGCCACGGGGCGATCCGCCCGGGGCTGCGCCGGCTCCGCGGCGTTATGCGGCGCATCACTCACCGCCGCGAGGCAGGTCGTTGAGGATCTCGTCGAGCCGGTCGAGCAGAGCCGCCTGAGCCGGCTTGATCCGGCGACGGGCCTCGTCACGATCGAACCACGCGACCCGGTCGATCTCCGGAAAGGCCTCGATCGCGCCCGAGCGCGGCGGCCATTCGATCTCGAACTCGACCGACCGGGCCGACGCGGGGTCAAGGTCGCCTTCGACGGCCCAGGCATGGACGACTTTGCCGCCCTTCTGGACGATCGACCCGAGCGGATGCAGCGGCCCGGCCGGGGTGGGTTGACCGGTCTCCTCCGCGAACTCGCGCCGGGCCGCCTCGAGCAGCGGTTCGTCGGCGGCGGGCTCGCCCTTCGGGATGGACCAATGACCGGCGTCGCGACTCCGGAAGAGCGGTCCCCCAGGGTGAGCCAGCAGGACCTCCGGACCGGCCGGGCGTCGGCGATAGAGCACGATCCCCGCGCTCGAGCGGCTGCTCACGTTCTTCTCGCTCCATGCGACGTGTGTAGAGACGGTAGAGCGCGAACCCGACCAGCGCCAGACGTTGGGCGCGTCGCCGCCGGCGATCGCGCCGGGTTCATGAGATAGTTGCGGGCACAACGACACAACCGTGCGGCACACTCCAGAGGTTCCGATGCCCGACGACGAGGTGGATCCGTTCACGCGAGACCTCATCGCGGACCTGCGCGAGCACGGCAAGGCGACCACAGGGCGGATGGTCGGACGACCCCTGATGGTCCTGACGACGACCGGCGCCAAGACCGGCCGGCCACGGACGGCGATCGTGACCTACACCCGCGACGGCGATCGCTACGTCATCGCCGGGACCAAGAGCGGCGACCCGACCCACCCCGCCTGGTATCTCAACCTGCTCGCCGATCCAAACGTGACCGTCGAGGCCGGCGGCGAGCGCTTCGCCGCCCGAGCGACGGTGATCGAGGGCGAGGAGCGCTCGAGGCTGTGGAACCAGCACGCAGCCGAGCGCGCGGAGCTACGGGACTACCCCGCGAAGACCTCGCGGGTGATCCCGGTGATCGTCCTGGACCGCGTTACCTAGCCACTCTGGCGAATCGCGGTACGGAGCGGCGGGCCGCCGCGGTCACTGATCGAACAGCGGCGGCCCGGTAGCCCGGGTGGCCTCTTCGCCGGCAGGGCCGGACGGTGGGGACGGGCCCTCGCGGCTGCCGGCAGCCCCGTAGGGCGGCGGACGCCGTCCTCCGGGAACCCGCTTACAGGCCACGCGGTTCCGCACACAGCCTCGGACTCGGGCCTAGCGTACGCCGCGCCGGGCCCCCGTACCAGCCCAGGGCATAGCCCGATCGGACGGCTTGAATCGACCGCGACGCATGCTATGCTCCGCGACCCGTCGGGCCGACCGGGATCGGCGCGCGGATTCAGAAGGACCGGATCGACTGTTGCCCGCCCATTCGGCCCGACGCGCGTCGGTGGTCTCGAGCCGCGCCGTATCCCCAGCGGTCGCGCCCAACACGGCCCAGCTCGCCCTCGAGCTTCCGGGCCTCGTCCCGGCTCCCCTGCCAGCCCTGCCGATCGCGCCCGAATGGAAGGACCAGCAGCGTCTGTGGGGCCATCGTCTGCACCCCATGTGCTCGTACCTGGCGAGCTTTCCGGCGGCTCTCACGCACGCATTCATCGCCCGCTACTCGCGCCCCGGCGACGTCGTCCTCGATCCGTTCAGCGGGCGCGGGACGACCCCGCTGCAGGCCTGCGCCGAGGGCCGCGTCGGTGTCGGCAACGACCTCAACCCGTTCGCCCACCTGCTCACCGCCGCCAAGGTCGAGCCGGCTTCGGAAGCCGAAACCCGAACGCGACTGGCGTCGCTGCGGGTGAGCTGGGCGGGCCAGGCCGACGGCTGGACCCGGCTCGCCCTGGAGGTCCTCCGATCGGCGGGCCCGGACGGAGTGCCTGTCCCGGCAGCCGGCAGCGGCCGCGGTCCCGGGGAGATCGGTCCAGGAGCGGCACCCGTACCCGTCGAGGTGGTCCTCAGCTTCCATCCTCGGACGTTCGCCCAGCTGCTGTACGTCCGATCGGCGCTCCGTCTCGACGATCGAGTCGATCGCTTCCTGGCCGCGGCGATCACGGGCATCCTCCACGGCAAGAGCGCCACGTACCTGTCGGAGGTCATGCCCAACACGTTCAGCATGGCCCCGCGCTATGTCCGGGACTTCGTCGCCCGAACCGGGTTCCATTCGCCCGACCGCGACGTCTTCGCCTGTCTCGATGCCAAGCTCGGGCGGCTCTACCGGGAGCCATTGCCGCGGGTCCGCGGGATCGCGCTGCTGGGCGACGCTCGTGACGCGGGCGAGCGTGGCCGGGCTGCCCTTCGCGAGCGGGGCCTGCCCGAGCGGGCCCGCCTGGTGGTGACCTCGCCGCCGTACCTGCGCGTGGTCAAGTACGGCTATTACAACTGGCTGCGGACCTGGTTCCTCGGCTTCGACTCGGCGGCGATCGACGCGGCCCTCGACGATGCCCACCACAAGACCGCGTATGTCGGCTTTCTGGGCGACGTGCTCGAGGGCCTCCGGCCGGCGCTGGCCGACGATGCTGTCGTGGTCCTGGTCATCGGCGACGTCGAAGCCGATCGCGGGCGCCGGATCTCGAATGGGGTCGGCCTGGCCGAGGCCGTCTGGGAGTCCGCAGCCGCGCCGGCCGGCTATCGCCTGGCCGGGATCGCCCTGGACGATGTCCATGCCAACCGGAAGATGACCAAGCTATGGGGCGACGAAGCCGGTCGGGCGACCAAGCTCGACCGGATCCTCGTCCTCGGCGCCTCCGAGGCCGGCCGCCGCCGGGCCGTCAACGGAGCCGCCCTGCCGGTCGACTGGGAGTGGCCGCCTCGCCGCCTGCGCGCCGTCTAGAATTCGCGCATGCAGCAGATGTACGACCCGCTCGAGCTGGCGGCGATGGACCCCCTCGTCCTGATGAAGAACCTCGACCACGTCCGAATGACCAGCCGGCGATTGAGCTACATCCTCCAGCAGCAGGTCCACCTGTACGCGCCCGAGGCGAACCAGCTGCGTGACCAGATCGACCGCTACGTCGAGGCCGAGCGCCAGATCGAGGGCGAGATGGCCCGTCGACGGATCCGCGCCTAACCCACCCGGACAGACCGGACCCCCGACCGTTGGGACGGGGGTCCTGAATGAGTCCGATCGACGCCGCCCACCCGGCGACAGGCTCAGCTGGCGCCGGCGGCGCTCCTCATCAACGAGGCCCCGAGGGCCGGCCGGGACGGTGATGACGCGATCGGGGTCGGGACATCGGCCGGTTCCGTCGCCAGCGCCGAAGTCGCGGTGGCGGCCACGATCCGAACCTCGATGACCGGCTCGACCCGGATGTCCATTGCGACGGCCACCGGTTCGGAGCTGACGATCGGGATGCCGGCATCGGCCCCGGTTCCCTCGGCCTGAGCCGACCGATCGACCCTCCCGCGGCGATCGCCCTCCTCGACCGCCACCTGCGCGGCGATGCGGGCCAACTCGAGGGTCTGGTGCAGGCTGAAGCCGATGCCACGCTCTTCGAGCTCGGCGAAGCGCCAGCCCCGATACAGCCCACGGCCAGCGACCGCGCACATCTCGTCGTATAGCTCCGGCCAACCGACCCGGCGCCGCCGGTAGCAGAAACGGACGAACTCGGTCGCGTCCGATGTCATCCCCGGCGCCTCAGCGGATCTGCTGGAATCCATCAGATACTTCGCCCTCCTCTCCTCTGTCCTTGGGCGCGTTCGACCGCGAAAGCGGGCGGTCCGACCGCGTGTCACGGGAGGCCCGGCGACCCTCCCGGAGGGTCCGACGCCGTGGGAGTCACATCCTACGAGCCGGGCCGGGCCGGCGGTAGAGGGTTTGTCCACCATCTCGTCCACCAACTTATCCACACGAACGCACGTTCGGCGGACAGGCGTTCGGTCTCGCGCTCAGGCCCGCCGGCGGACTCCCAGACCGGGCTCCGGCGACAGTTGCCAGCGACTGCCTTCATCGAGCTCGAGGCCCTCGAACGGGTCGGCGGCCAGGAGCAGATTGCCGTCCAGGTCGACCCAGTCGGCCAGCGACGCGACCGCGGCCGAGGCGGCAATGCCGACCGATGTCTCCTCCATGCATCCGAGGAACGTCCGGAAGCCGAGCTCGCGAGCCCGGGCGAGCATGCGCGCCGCCGGCCCCACTCCGCCACACTTGGCCAGCTTGACGTTGACCCCCGCGACGACCCCGACCAGGCCGTCGAGGTCGGTGATCGTGACCGCGCTTTCGTCGGCCACGATCGGCAGGGGCGACATGGCCTGGAGGGCCGCGAGCTGGTCCAGGCGCTGCGCCGGGAACGGCTGCTCGATCAGCTCGACGCCAAAGCGGACCAGGTCGGGCACCAGCCGCTGGGCCTCGTCGAGCGACCAGCCGGTGTTGGCGTCGACCCGGATCGGCCCGTCGTAGACCGCCCGGACCGCGGCCAGCGTGTCAAGGTCGCGTGGGCCGCCGAGCTTGATCTTGAGCGCCGGGAAGTGCCCCGCCCGGGCCGCCCGCCGGGCGACCATGTCGGGCTCATCGATGCCGATCGTGAAGTCGGTCGGCGGAATCTCCGCTGCCAGGCCAAGCAGGCGGTGCACCGGCAGCCCCAGCCGTCGCCCCAGGAGATCGTGCAGGGCGATGTCGAGCGCGCATTTGGCCGCGCCGTTGTGGCCCAACGCGTCGTCCATCGCGGCGGCCGCCTCGACCAGCGCCAGGCGCCCGTCGGCGAGCGTCGCGGCGGGGCCGGCCAGGCGGTCCTCGAACGGGGCGATCGCCGCCAGCAGCCGGGGCAGGACGGCCGCCATGGTCGCCTCGGTCTCACCGTAGTAGGGATCGGGATAGCCCTCGCCCAGGGCCGCGATCTCCGGCGCCCGGTCGCTGACCAGCTCGACGATGACGGTGGTCATGCCCTCCGACACGTCCGGGTCGAGCGCCCGAGCGATCCGGAAGGGATCGCGGAAGGCGATCCGGTGAACCTCGTGGGTCAGAGCGAAGGTCATCGTCCCGGGTCGAGCGCCGCGCGGATCGCGGCGAACAGCCTCGTCCCGCCGAACCGGAACGGATCGTCGGTGGGCAGGCCGGTCAGCTCGGCGGTCTCGGCGATCACGCGCAGCGCATCGGTCTCGTCGGGGTAGAGCGAGGTGTTGAGGGCCACCGCCACGACCCGGGACGGCGCGACCAGCCCGGCGACCTGCTCGTGGAGACGGATGAACTCGGGCAGCGGGGCCAGCGGAAAGTCGCGATCCGGGAGATGGTCGAAGTCGTGATCGCTCAGGCCGGGTTTGTGGACCATGACCATCGCCTCGGGGGTGGTCCCGTGGATCAGACCCAGGGTCACGCTCGAGTAGGCCGGGTGGTCGAGGGAGCCCTGGCCCTCGACGAAGATCCAGTCGCCGAGCGTCTCGGCCTCCTCGACCAGCCACTCGCAGGTGCCCTGCACGAAGTCGGCGACCAGCCGGTCGACGGCCACGCCCCAGCCCTCGATCATCATCCCGGTCTGGCCGGTCGGCACCATGACGCCACGCAGGCCGGCCTCGGCGGCCGACCGACGGAGCTCCAGCGCGACCGACATCTTGCCAATGGCGCAGTCCGTGCCCACGGTCAGGATCACGTGCTTGCCGGCGTCGTGGCGCCGGCCCACCGCGGTTTCCATCCGCTCCGGCGGCCGACGGTAGTCGACGATCTGCGCGCCGGATGCGCGGGCGGCCGCGGCGAACTCGGGGTCATCGCCGATGAACGTGTGCAGGCCGCTCAGGACGTCGAGGCCGGCCTCCAGGGCGGCCATGATGGTCGGGCGCCAGTCCGGTGGCAGCTTGCCGCCAGTCGGGGCGATCCCGATCAGCACGGCGGTCGGACCGAGCGCGAGGGCCTCCTCGAGGGTGGCCACGGCCGGGACGTCGAAGTGGGGGTCGTCACCGGCGATCTCCGACGCGCGACGCCCGGCGATCGTCGAGTCGAGCAGGGCCAGGACCGTGTCGCGCCCGTAGCGCATCACGCCCAGCGCCGTCTTGGCATCGTGGATGCGGAACTGTCCCTCGGTCAGGATGACCAGGCGACGCTCGGGGGACGGGCGCATTGGACCTCAGTGCGAGCCAGGTTGGGGCGAGCTGCCGGTGACGGTACGAGCCGTCCGTGGCGGAACGAGCGTCACGGCAGTCTAGCGTGCCGGGCCAGCACGGCGAGCCACCCGGGCATCACCGCTGGGTCGACGAGCTTGGTACGGCCTACCATGCCTGACTATGGGCCCGATCTTGCGCCTCGCCGCACGCGGCCTGGGCGTGGGCGTCCTGATGACGATGACGACCTCGGCGGCGCTGGCGCACGGAATCGTGGCACCGGAGCCAACCCCGTTGAGCGCACTGACCGCCTGGTCGTTCGATCCGCTGCCCTGGATCGGGGCATTGGCGGCGGCCGGCGGCTACCTGATCGCCGTCCGGCACCTGAATGGAGCGCATCCGCGGGTACCGCTACCGCGCTGGCGGGTGGTCGCCTGGCTGGCCGGGGTCGTGGCCATCGCCATCGCCCTGGTGTCCGCCGTCGACGTCTACGCCGAGGACCTCCTGACCGTGCACATGGTCCAGCACCTGCTGCTCACGATGGTGGCACCGCCGCTGCTGGCCCTCGGGGCCCCGATCACCCTCCTCCTGCGGATTGCCAGTCCGCGGGTCCGCCATGGCCTGATCCTGCCTGTGCTCCACTCAAAGCTCGTGCGCCTGATCGCTGCTCCGATCGTCGCCTGGCCGCTCTTCTCGATCGTCATGTGGCTGACCCACTTCAGCCCGCTCTATGACGCAGCGCTGGACGATCCGGCGTTGCACGTCGCCGAGCACCTGGTCTACCTCGCCGCCGGTCTCCTCTTCTGGTGGCCGGTGGTGGCCGCGGATCCGATCCCGCGACGCCTGGGATACGGAGGACGTCTGGCCTATCTCGCGCTCCAGATGCCCGTCAACGCGGCGGTCGGGTTGGCGATCTACTTCGCTCCCGCCGTCCTCTACCCGCATTACGCGACGACTGCGCGCGCATGGGGCCCGAGTGCCCTCGTCGATCAGCAGATCGGGGGCCTGCTGATGTGGGGCGCCGGCGACCTGCTGCTCCTGGTCGCCGTCGCCGGGCTGGTCGCCGCGTGGATGCGTGCCGATGACCGTCGCAGCCGCCGGTCCGATGCCCGCCTGCGGGCCGCGCTGGCCAGTGACCCGCCCGACTAGAGCACGTAGAGCGTCGAGAACAGGCAGATCCAGACCAGGTCCACGAAGTGCCAGTAGTAGCTGACCGCCTCGACCGCCGTATGGCGATCGGCCGAGATCAGCCCGAGCCGCGCGCGGTTGGCGACGATCGCGATCAGGGCTACGCCGGCGAGCACGTGAGCCCCGTGGAATCCGGTCAGGACGTAGAACGTCGATCCGAACGTCCCGGCGCTGAGGCCAAACCCGTTGGTCGCAAACTCGTAGCCCTGGACCACGATGAAGATCCCGCCCAGGAGCAGGGTCAGCCCGAGCCAGCGCACGGTGCGCGACCGGTTCCCGCCGCGAGCCGAGCGGACGGCCCACTGCATCGTTCCGCTCGAGGAGACGAGCAGCAGCGAGTTGAGCCCCGGCAGCAGCAACTCGGGTCGCTCGAGGCCGGGCAGGGGCGGCCAACCGGGGCTCTCCGCGCGGATCACGAAATAGACCGCGAAGAGGGCGCCGAAGAGGGTCACCTCGGACAGGATCGCGAGCTTGACCCCGAGCAGCACGTTGCTCCCCGGGGCGGTCGTTGCTCCGCCATGCGACCCGGTCGCGGCGTGGGCGCTCACGGTGCCAGGCCTCCCTCTGCGGGCGCCGGCGCTGGGCTTCCCGGTCCTGGGGCTCCGTACTGGTAGGGCGTGGCCGTGACGGTCGGGATCCGGTCGAAATTGTCGACCGGTGGCGGTGACGAGATCTGCCACTCCAGGGTCTGCGCCCGCCATGGATTGGCGGCCGCCTGCGGGCCCGTCCGCCACGATCGGACCATGTTGAAGAGGAAGACCGCCACCGACAGCGCGATGTTGACCGCGGCAATGCTGACGAACAGGTTCACCAGGCCGAACTCGGCCGGGTAATCGGCCACTCGCCGGCGCATTCCCTCGATCCCGAGCCAGAACATCGGCAGGAAGGTCAGGTTGAAGGCCAGCGTGAACCACCAGAAGTGGAGCCGACCCAGGCGCTCGTCGTACATCCTGCCGGTGATCTTGGGGAACCAGTAGTAGGTACCCGCGAAGAGGCCGAAGATCGTTCCGCCCACGATGGTGTAGTGGAAGTGGGCGACCACGAAGTAGGTGTCACTGAGGGTGATGTCAGTCGGCACGTCGGCGAGAAAGACCCCGGTGATCCCGCCGATGAGGAACGCCCACACGAAGCCGAAGACCCACAGCATGGGTACCTTGAAGCGCAGGCTCCCCATCCAGATCGTCCCGAGGGCGGACAGGAAGACGATTCCGGTCGGCACCGAGATCAGCTCGGTGGTGAGCATGATCGGGATATGGAAGAACTCGGCCATGCCGCTGACGAACATGTGATGGGCCCAGACCATGAAGCTCATCACCCCGATCATGATGAACGACAGGACGGCCAGCGGGTAGGCGAACAACGGCTTGCGCGCGAAGACCGGCACGACCTCGAGGATCGCGCCCAGGCCGGGCAGGCCCATGATGTACACGGCGGGATGGGAGTAGAACCAGAACAGATGCTGGAAGAGGATCACGTCCCCGCCCCGGCTGGCCCGGAAGAACGATGTCCCCAACAGGCGGTCCAGGAGCAGCATCGTGAACGCCGCCGCCACCACCGACGTCGCCAGCAGCGCGATCGCGGCGGTCACGGTCAGGGCCCAGACGAAGATCGGCATGCGCATCAGTGACATGCCCGGCGCCCGCATCCGGAAGACGGTGACCAGGAAGTTGATCGCGCTCAGGATCGACGAGACGCCAACGGTCACGAAGGCCATCAGGTACGCCTGCTGACCGAGATTCGCCTGCTGACTGAGCGGTGGATACGCGGTCCAGCCGGTATCGAAGCCGCCGAGCAGCGGATTGAGGACAACCAGCAGGATCGCCAGCGGCAGCATCCAGTAGCTGAGCGCGTTGGCCTTGGGAAAGGCCATGTCGCGAGCGCCGACCATGATCGGCACCAGGTAGTTGCCCAGGCCACCGACGATCGAGATCAGGGCCACGGTGATCATCATCGCGCCGTGGGTGCTCATGATCGTGTTGTAGAGGTCCTTGCTCGTCGCCACGCCCGGCTGAGCCAGCTCGAAGCGCATGAACATTGCCGCCGTGCCGGCGGTGAAGAACATGACGAAGGCGGTGACGAGGTACTGCACGCCGATGACCTTGTGGTCGGTCGTGAACCGGAAGTAACGCCGCCAGTCCCCCGCGCGACCATGGGCCGCGTGCTCCTCCGCGGCATCGATCTCGCGACCGGCGGCCCAGGTCAGCCAGAAGCGGAAGGCACCGATGCCCAGCAGGAAACCGAGCAAGCCGACGAGGTAGCCGAGCCCCAGGATCTGACCCGCGTCCGGGGCCAGGCCGGCGGCTCCGGCGGCTCCGGCGGCCGCCAGCCCGCCGCCGCCCACGGCAAATCCGATGACGGCCCCCAGGACGGCACGCGGGAGCCCCGGCCCGGGCACGAACGATGGGCGAGCTGCGGCGATCATGACGGCGGGGCCTGGAGCTGCTGAGTCAGCCAGGCGTCAAGGGCCGCCTGGTCGGAGACCACCACGGTCGTCGTCATGGAGGTATGGCCCAGCCCACACAGCTCTGCGCACATGCCGGGATAGGTGCCGATGTCGGTCGCGGTCATGTAGATCTGGGTAGGGCGGCCGGGAACGGCGTCCTGCTTGACCCCGAACGCCGGTACCCAGAACGAATGGATCACGTCGATCGACGTGATGTTCAGGTGGATCCGTCGCCCAACCGGGATGTGCAGCTCTGTCGAGACGACACCGGTGGCCGGATACTTGTAGTGCCAGATCCACTGCTCCCCCTTGACGTTGACCTCGAAGTCCGCGGTCTGCGCGCCCCGGATCTCGACCAGCCCCACGGTGCCATAGGCGAACAACCCGAGGACCAGCAGGAGGCTGCTTGCGACCCAGGCAGCCTGAAGGGGGGTATGACCGTGGACCGGTGGCCCCTCGGCCAGGTCGTCGGTGGCCCGAAACCGAAGCGCCGAATACACCAGGCCGACGACCACGAACATCAGGACCGGCACGGAGGCCGCCGCGAGCAGCACGAAGGCGCCGTTCTCGATCTCGGCCTCCCGGGAGGCGATCACCGGGATGATCTGCCAACCCGTCACGACGATCACCCCGAGGACGGACAGGACGACCCAGGCGATGCCGGCCGTCAGCAGGTGGCGCCGCGGACTCATGATCCGTGACTGCCCTCGGCGGCGCCGCCCACGTGCGCGCCCAACGTCATGCCCCAGCGCACCCGATCAGTTGACCGTGAAGTCGACGTGCATGCCCTTCTGATAGTGCAGGAGCTCCTCGACGTGGAGGTTGCAGAAGATGACGTAGTGACCCGGCTGGAGCGTCACCGTGAGGCTCTTGTCGCTGCTGCCGGCGGCGATCTCGGCGACTTCGCTGGGATCGCCGACCTCGGTCAGCTCGGGTGCGTCCTCGGAGACCTCGCCGGCAGCGTTCAGCGGCAGGGCGTCCGACTTCAGGTCCGTCTTGCGGACCACGAATTCGTGCTCCTTGTCACCGTTGTTGGTGATGCTGAACGTGATCTTGCCCGCCCCCAGCGTCGTCGAGCTGAGGCTGATCTGCCACTCCTTCAGGGTCGCCGAGACGGCGCTGGCTCCGCCGCCAGAGGCCGCTGGCGCCGACGCTCCCGGCCCTGACGCCGCCGGCA
>JAXDKT010000013.1:0-17290 GCA_034666965.1 Chloroflexota bacterium
TGGAGATGCGCGGGATCGGATTCAGCACGATCGTGTCGTGTGGCAACCCGGCAGGCGTCACGATCGAGGAGTACGTCGATCACTTGCTCGACGACGCCGCGACCGAAGTCGTCGCCGTCTATGTCGAAGGGTTCAAGCGACCCGACCGCCTGTTCGCCATCGCCGCCAAGGCGCGCCGGCTGGGCAAGCCCATCATCGTCCTCAAGGTCGGGCGATCCGAGGTGGCTCGCCGCGCGGCACTCGCCCACACTGGGTCGCTGGTCGGCGCCGCCGAGGCGGCCGAGGCGGTCCTCCGTCGCGCCGGGATCGTCCAGGTCCGAAGCCTCAACGAGTTCATGGAGACGATCGCGCTCCTGTCGCACGACGGGATCCGGGCGCGGGCGACACCCGAGACGCGGGTCGGGGTCCTGACGAGCACCGGTGGGCTGATCGGGTACATCGGCGATGTCGCCGCTGACCTCGGCGTCCAGCTGCCTCCGCTGGCCGATACGACGGCGGGGCGTCTCGCCGAGGTTCTGCCCGACTTCGCGGGCGCAACCAACCCGCTCGACGGGACAGGTGCCATCTACGACGACCCGGAAATCTTCCCCCGCCTCCTTCGACCGCTCCTGGAGGACCCGGGGATCGACGTCGCCGCCGTGAACCTCGACTTCGCCTTCGTTCCGAAGGAGGGGATGGACACGCCGCGTCGGCGGTTCGTCCCGGCCATCGTCGAACTCGCGCCGTCGCTCCAGAAGCCGCTGATCGTCTTCACCTCCAAAGCCGGCAGCGGGATCGACCCGGCGATCGCCGCGAGCCTGCGCGCCGTCGGCGTGCCCTTGCTCGACGGGACCGAGGAGGCCCTGGCGGCCATCCGCAACCTGGCGCGTCATCGCGCGTTCCAGGCCGCCGACGCCGAGCCCGGAGCGGGGCGCGCCTCCGACGCGGTGGTCCCAGTCGACCTGCCGTCGGGGATCCTCGACCAGGTGGAGAGCTTTCGACTCCTCGAGCGCTTCGGGATCCCGGTCGCCCAGCTCGAGCGGGCACGATCCGAGGACGAGGCCGTGGAGGTGGCGCAGCGGCTGGGATACCCGGTCGTCCTGAAGGTCGACTCGCCGGTCATCACGCACAAGAGCGATGTCGGTGGCGTGGTGCTCGACCTCCGCTCTCCCGACGCCGTCCGCGATGCCTACCGCTCGGTCATGCGCCGCCCGGCGGACCGCGCGCCCGGGGTCGTGATCGATGGTGTGGTGGTCCAGCGGATGATGGCGCCGGGGCAGGAGATGCTCCTCGGCGTGAAGCGCGATCCGGTGTTCGGCCCGATCATCGCCTGCGGTCTGGGCGGCGTCTTCGTCGAGATCCTCGGGGATGTCGCGGTCGACGTGCCACCGCTGTCGGCCGCCGGATCGATGGCCATGATCGGGCGGCTCCGCGGCCGGGCCCTGCTCGAGGGCGCACGCGGCCGCCCGCCGGCCGACGTGGAGGCCCTGATCCGGGCGATCGTCGGCCTCGGCGACCTGGCGCTGGCTCTAGGCGACCGGGTGGAGGCGATCGATATCAACCCGCTCGTCGTGTATGCCTCCGGCGAGGGCGCCATGGCCGTGGATGCGCTTATCCAGATCCGCTGACCCCTCGGGCGCCGGACGATCGTTCGCCGACCGGCGGGTCGGCCTGCGATTCGCCGGACGCGCGGGTCATGACCAGCCGGTGCCAGTCGCGCAGGCGGGATTCGCGATCCGGTCCGCGCATGCTGTACATGAACTGGGTCGCGCCGGCACGCGTGGCGCGCTCGACCTGCGAAGCGCACTCCTCGGGCGTCCCGGCGAATGCGTACCGGTCGAGCAGGTAGTCGGCCACGCCCAGCTCGGCGGCGCGTCGGGCGTGCCGCCGCCTGACGTCGGGTTCGCTGCGGCCGTACATGACCGGGTCATATTCCGACGCGAGCCGCTCGAGGCCGGCCTGGTGCTCGGAGCCACCCGGCATCGCCTTGAAGGCCGTCCGGGCGAGCATGTGGGCCGCCTCCGCGAGGATCCCGGCCATCTCGGTCCGGGCCACATCGGCCCGCTCGTCGACGAGGTACCGAACCGTCCACCAGACGTCGATGTCGTCATGACGTCGGCCCGCCCGGACAGCGCCCTGCCGGAGCCACTCGAGCGACTGATCGATGATCGCGGGCAGGATCCCGAGACCCATGATGGCGCCGTCCGCGATCTCGCCGGCAAGCTGCATCGATCGTTGCCCGTGCGCCGCGACATAGATCGGGACCTGTCGCGACCGTTCGGGCCACGAGAGGCGGGCCGTCGCCCCTTCGTACGATGCCTCGCCGTTCTCGAGCAATGCCCGGACGGCTCGGACGTACGCGGCCAGCCCATCCACACCGCCCGGGCGCAGGCCGGCGCCGCTCACGCCGCTGTCGCCCGTCGCGATGCCGATGCAGACGCGCCCGGGCGCGAGCTCGTCCAGCATCGCGGCGGCGCTCGCGGTGACGACCGGATGGCGGGTCGCTGGGTTGGTCACCCAGATGCCGATGGGGATCCGCTCGGTGGCACGAGCGACGAGCGCGAGGGTCATCCACGGGTCTCGATACAGGGCTGGCGAGTCGCCGATCCCGACCCTCGCAAAGCCGAGCTCTTCCGCAAGCCTGGCCCAGCCGGAGACGCGGTCCGCGGACCGCGGCAGGAAGCTGACACCGAACCGGGGTGGCACCGGGCATCGCCTCCGTCGTCTGCAAAGTTGGATACAATCTGGCGATAATAGTATCCGAAGCTGTCATTCCAGCTGCATCCGAGGATCCCTTGACCTATCGCATCGGTGTCGACACGGGCGGGACATTCGTCGACGTGGTCCTGAGCACCCCGGATGGACGGCTCAGCCTGACCAAGTCCCTGGCCGACTCTGGCGACCTCGCTGGCGCCGTCATCAGGGGGTTGTCCGCGGCGGCTGCCGATGAGGGGCTCGCCCTCAAGGAGCTCCTGGCGCGGACGGACCGGCTCGTCCATGGCTGCACCGTGGCGACGAACGCCCTGCTGACTCGCAACGGCGCGTCCGTGGCGTTGCTCACCACCGAAGGGTTCCGGGATGTGCTGAACATGCGCCGTGGCATGCGCGATCGACCGATGGACAGTCGTCGGGCGCAGCCGCCGCCGCTCGTTTCGCGGTCGCGGATCATCGGGATCCGGGAACGGATCGCCGCGGACGGCGCGGTGACGACGCCGCTCGATGAGGCGGCCGCCGCGGCGGCCATCGCGACGCTGGAGCCCGGGTCGGTCGCGGGCGTTGCGGTCTGCTTCATGTTCTCGTTCCTCGATGCGAGCCACGAGGAACGGGTCGGGGAGCTGCTCGCGGCGCGACTCCCCGGCGCGCACGTTTCGCTCTCGAGCGAGGTGCTGCCCCACGTCGGCCTCTACGAACGCGTGAGTACGACCGCCGTCAACGCATTCGTCTCACCGCTCCTGTCCGACTATCTCGGGTCGCTGGTCGATGGGCTCGAGGCGCATGGTTTCGCCGGTCGGTTCCTCCTGATGCAATCGAACGGCGGGGTGTCCTCGGCGGAGATCGGCAAGCGCTTCGGCGTCCGCAGCGTCCTCTCGGGGCCTGCGGCCGCACCGATCGCGGCGGCGAGCCTGGCGGGGCTGTATGGACTCCGGAACGCGATCAGCGTCGACATGGGCGGGACGAGCTTCGACGTCTGCCTGATCGACGACGGCGAACCCCGGGTGACGTCCGACGGATTGCTCGCCGGCCACCGGATCGCGCTCCCGATGGTCGACATCCACACCATCGGTGCCGGCGGGGGCAGCATCGTCGGCGTCGACAGCCGGGGACTGCTCAGCGTCGGTCCGCAGAGTGCGGGAGCGGTGCCCGGACCGGCGTGCTACGGCCGGGGCGGCACGGAGCCGACGGTCACGGACGCGAACCTCCTCCTCGGGTACATCGCGCCCGAGCGCTTCTGGGGCGGGCGACTCGCGGTGGACGTCCAGGCGGCCGAGCGCGCGATGCAGGATCGCGTCGCGACGCCCCTCGGCCTCGACGTGGTCCGCGCGGCCTACGGCGCATACCAGGTCGTGAACGAGAACATGGTGGACGCGATCCGCGAGGTCTCCGTCCGTCGCGGCTTCGATCCGCGCCAGTTCGTCCTGGTCGCCGCCGGCGGCGCCGGCCCCCTGCACATCGGAGCGCTCGCCGAGGAGCTCGAGATCCCGCTCGTCCTCATCCCGCGGCTGGCATCGGTCTTCTGCGCGCTGGGGGGCCTCCTCAGCGACCTTCGCTACGAGGCCTCGGCCAGCTTCGTCCAGCCGCTCGCCTCCCTCGATGTGCCGAGCGCAAACGCGACCCTCCAGCGACTCCGGGCGCGCCTGCTCGAGACGCTCGAGGCCGAGAACGTCGCGCCCGAAGACAGCAGGCTCGCGGTCCTGGTCGATCTGCGCTACGGCGGTCAGTTCCACGAGATCGAGGTCCTGCTCGCCGGCGACGTCTTCTCGCCGGAGGCGAACGCCGAACTGGCGGCCGAATTCCACCGCCGCCACGAGGTCGTCAACGGGTACCAGGATCCGAGTCACGCCATCGAGATGATCAACCTCCGCGTCGTGGCCACCGGGACGACGGCGAAGCCGAGGATGCCGGAGCTCGCCGCCGGCGGTCCGGTCGAGGCGGCGACGGCGGAGCGTCAGCGGGAGATCTACTGGGATGGTCGGACCATCACCGTGCCCGTCTACGATCGGGCGGCGATGGCTCCGGACACGACCGTGACGGGCCCGGCGATCGTCGCCGAGGAGACGACCACACTGATCGTCCCGCCGGGCTTCGACCTCCTGAACGACCGGTTCGGCAACGGGCTGATGTACCGCCAGGGCGACGACGTCCGCGCCCTCATCGATCGGCTCGCCACCCCAACAGGACAGGAGTAAGCCATGACGGACGCATCCACCAGCACGGACGTGATCCTGACGACGGTCCTGGCCAACCGGCTCGATTCGATCTGCCGCGAGATGGGCGGGGCGATGCTGCGCAGCGCGCGGTCTTCGATCTTCGCCGAGAACCGGGACTTCGCGACTGCGATCTTCGACGATCAGCTCCGGATGGTCGCCCAGACGGCCTACATCCCGATCCTGCTGGGTTCGACGCCGTTCGCAGTCGAGGCCATCAGCCGGTACTTCGGGGACGACATCGACGAGGGCGACGTCATCGTCTTCAACGATCCGTTCATGGGCAACAACCACCTTCCGGACGTGACGGTGGTCCGGCCCGTCTTCCACGGGGGCCGGTTGCGGTTCTGGGTCGTGACCCGCGGTCACCATGCCGATATCGGCGGTGGAGGGGCCGGCGGCTACAACCCCGATGCCCGGACTGTCTGGGAGGAAGGACTCCGGATCACGCCGTCGAAGCTGTTCGCGGCCGGGGTCTACAACAAGCCGCTCTGGACGATGCTCCTCGCCAACGTCCGGCTCCCGACGCTCGTCCAGGGCGACCTGCAATGCCAGGTCGGAGCCACCCGGATCGGTGAGCGGGCGCTGCACACCCTGCTGGACCGTTACGGCGACACGACCGTTTCCGATGCCATAGAGCAGACCCTGGAACGCAGCGAGGCCCAGGTGCGGTCGCAGATCCGGTCGATCCCCGATGGGACGTACAGCGCCGAGCGGCGTCTCGATCGCGTCAGTCGGGGTGCGGAGCCACACCCGGCCGTTCGTCTGCGCCTCACCGTCGACGGGGACACGATCCACTTCGACTTCACGGGCACCGATCCACAGATCCCGACGTTCGACAACGGCTCCCTGTCGAACACCTACGCGTCGTGCTACAACGCGTTCTTCAGTACGATCGACCCGGACATCAAGCTCAACGCGGGGTCGGCGCGACCGATCACCGTGAAGGCGCCGCTGGGAACGCTCGTCAACGCCAGTGTCGGGGCGGCGACGACGTCGTGTACGACCGTGCTGTGCGCGGCGATCGTCGAGGCAGCCTGGATGGCACTCGGGGACGCCGTCCCCGCGCTCGCCCAGGGCCTGTGGCACCGGCAGGGCATTGCGGGCACGAGCTCGGGGACCAACCCGCGCACGGGCGCCCCGTTCGCTGTGATCCATTTCTTCGGCAAGGGTGGCGCCGGCGCGACCGCCGGTTTCGATGGCTGGGACCACATCAGCTCGGTCGCCTCGATGGGCGGTTCCCGGACACCGGATCCCGAGCTGTTCGAGCTCCGCAGCCCGCACCTCATCGAGCGTCTCGAGTATCACCGCGACAGCGCGGGCGCCGGCCGTTGGCGTGGCGGGCACGGCGTCAACTACCGCGTCCGGTTCACCAGCGACTCGACGGCGATCATCGTCCGGCCGTCCTGCTTCGTGCCGGATACAGCCCCGCTCGGGGTCTACGACGGCGAGGCGGCCCCGGTCGCGACCGCGGAACTGCAGCTCGCCGCCGGCGGTGTCATGACGTTCGACGAGCCGACCCTGGTCCGACCCGCCGCCGGCGACGTCCTCGACGTCTATTCCACGGGCGGTGGCGGCTACGGCGACCCACGACTGCGACCGATCGACGACGTGATGGCGGACATCGAGTCCGACCTCGTCTCCCTCGAGAAGGCCGCCGAGGCCTACGCGGTGGTCGTCGATCCGGTCACCCGGCGGGTCGACATGCGCCGGACGGAGGAGCGTCGCCGCGGCGCGGATCACGGTGCGGCGGTTCCGGGATGACCGGTATCGCTGCCCGGCCGTCGTTCGGCGTCGAGCTGCACGAGTATCTCGATCCGGCCTCGATCCTCGACGAAGTCCACCTCGCGGAGGAGCTCGGGTACGATGCGGTCTGGCTGGGCGACTCCCAGCTCATCTGGCGCGAGATGTACGTCCTCCTCGGCGCCGCCGCCGCCACGACGCAGCGGGTGGCGCTCGGGTCCGGCGTCACCAACCCCTTTACCCGGCACATGGCCGTCACCGCCAGTGCGTTGGTGACGCTCCAGGAGTTGTCCGGCGGCCGGGTGCTCGCCGGCGTCGGTCTCGGTGACAGCGCCCTGGCGGTCCTCGGCCAGCGGCCGGTGAGCATGGCCGCCCTTGAGGCGTTCGTCGCCGGCGTCCGCGGACTGGCCGAAGGGGAAGCGGTTCGCGCGTCCGAGGTCGACCTGCAGCTGGTCTTCGGCGGTCCGGCCAAATGCCCGCCGATCGTCGTTGCGGCGTCGGGCCCGAAGATGCTCGGCCTGGCCGGCCGGATCGGCGACGGCGTCATCGTCACGCGCCAGGCGCGCGCCGGAGCGACGCTATCGGCGATGCTCGGCTGCGTCCGCGAGGGCCGCGAGGCGAGCGTTCGGCGGGAGCGTCCGTTCCGGACCTGCCTGTCGGCGTCCGTCGCCGTCCACCCCGACCGGACCCCCGCGCTCCAGGCCGTCCGGCCTCATGTCGCGTCGACGCTGCGCGCCCGCCTCCATTGGGAGCTGTCGCCCGCCGCCGCGCTGGCCAGGGAGCGCATCGTCGCGGCCTACGACATGTACGAGCACATGAACCCGGCGGCGGCGCATGCCGGCCTCGTCCCCGACGACGTCATCCCCGAGTTCGCGATCGCCGGCACGGCCGACGAGTGCATCGAGCAGGCTCTGGGTCTGTTCCAGGCCGGGGTCGACGAGATCACGATCCGCCCGTATGGGGTGGACGGGGCGCCGCGCAGCGCGACCATGGTCGAGTTCGCCCATCAGGTGATGGCGCCCGTGCTCGATCGAGCCCGTCGACAACGATCGACCGCCGGATAGCTGGAGGCCCGTGGTGGACCTGAACCTTCCTGACGACCTGAAGACGCTGCAGGCGGCGGTCCGACGGTTCGTAGACCTCGAGTTGATGCCCCTGGAGCGCACGGCCCGCACGCGGGCCGGGGGGCTGTCGGAGTCGACCCTCGAGGGGCTCCGCGCCAGGGCGAAGGAGCTCGGGCTGTGGCAGCTCGATGTGCCCACCGAATACGGCGGACAGGGCCTGGACTTCCTGACCCAGTGCGTCGTCACGGAGGAGGTCGCCCGGACGGCCGCCCTCCCGTTCCGCTACGCCGGCATCTTCGGGCCGGACGTCCGCCCGATCCTGTTCCACTGCGATGACGAGCAGAAGGAACGGTTCCTGTTTCCGTTGCTTAGGGGCGATATCCGGGTCTGCTTCGCCCAGACGGAACCGGAGGCAGGCAGCGACCCGGCGGGCATGCGCACGCGGGCGGTCCGCGACGGTGACGCCTACGTTCTCAATGGGACGAAGCACTACATCGGAGGCGCCGACCGCGCGCAGTACGCACAGGTGATGGCCGTCACGGACGTGGGTGACGGGGCCCCCGCAGGGATCAGCTGCTTCATCGTGGATCTGCGCAGCCCGGGCGTCTCGGTTGCGCCGCATCCCGCCATGCTCGTCGACGACCGGCTTTCGAAGATCGACTTCGTCGACGTCCGGGTCCCGGCCGCGGATCTCATCGGCAAGCCCGGCGAGGGTTTCGGCCTCGCCCAGGAATGGATCACGCAGGGTCGGATCCGTGGCCACGGCGCACGGTGCCTCGGGATCGCGTCGCGAGCCCTCGAGATGATGATCGCCTACTCCAAGGAGCGGGTCACCTTCGGGCAGCCGCTCTCGGAGCGGCAGGTCATCCAGTTCATGGTCGCGGACTCGGCGATGGAGCTCCACGCGGCACGGTTGATGGTGTACGACTGCGCCTGGCGCTACGACCGCGGCGAGGACGTTCGCGATCTGTCGTACATGGTCAAGATCAACGCCACGGAAATGGCCAGCCGCGTGATCGACCGGGCCATGCAGGTCCACGGCGCCCTCGGCCTGTCCAGCGACCTGCCGCTCGAGTGGTGGTACCGCCAGCTGCGCAGCATCCGGATCACCGAGGGTGCCACGGAGGTCCTGCGCTGGCGGCTCGCCCGCAACCTCATGCGCCGCACGGGGTGACCCCCGCGCGGCGCCGTCGGCCTACCGGGCGTTGCCTGGTCCGGCCGCCTTGGCGATCGGAGAGGTCGGCCCGGCCAGGATCTTGCGACCCTCCAGGCTCTCGATGTAGTGCGCGAAGCGGTACTTGTTCTCGACCTCGTCGATCGGGATCGGTGGGACGTCCCCGAGACCCGGCTCGACCCGAACCAGGATGAACGTGTGCCGGCGCTGGTCGAGGGTCTCGGTTACGGCGGCGGCGAAGGCCTGGGGCGTCGAGACGTCGTAGGTCGCCGCGATTCCCGCGGCCGTGGCGATGGCGGCCAGGTTGACCCCGGCGCCGGTGAACGTGGGGGTCCCGCCGGACGACTCATAGACGCCGTTGTCGAAGCAGATGTGGATCAGGTTGGCCGGCTTGTGGACGGCCGTCGTCACGAGCGTGTTCAGGTTCATCAGCAGCCCGCCGTCGCCGTCGAGCACGAGCACCCGGCGGTGGGGGAGGGCGATCGCGAGACCCAGTCCGATCGAAGAGCACAGACCGAGCGTGCGAGCCGGCAACTGGCCCCGGTTGTCGCCCAGCGCCCACCACTCGTGGGTCGCCCCACCGGCGGTCGTGACCACGAGCACGTCCTTGGCCATCTCGCCGAGAACGCGGATGCAATCGATCCGCTTCACCTATGCCACCTCCGGTCGGTCGTAACGGGTCGCCAGCACGGCGACGGGGCGCTTGGCGTGGTCGGCCAGACGCTTGGCCCGCCCGACGTCCCGTCGCAGCTCCTGCATCGAGCGAGGCACGAGGTAGCGGATCCCCATCCCGCGCAGTACCCCTTCCGTCACTTCGCCCAGGCGCATGAAGGCCGTGTCCCCGAAGTCGCCCGCGTACCAGATGACCATGACGACGGGCACCTCGAACTGCAGGGCGGTCGTGGTCAGGGCGTTGCAGCTGTTGAGCAAGCCGGCGTTCTGCATGAGCACCGCCGGGCTGCGTCCGCCGAGGTACGCGCCGACGCACACCCCGACCCCCTCCTCCTCGCGGGTGACCGGCACGTGCTGGAACGCCGGGTTCTCGTCGACGAGCTTGAGCAACCCGACGAAGTTGAATTCCGGAACGGACACGATCACGTCGATGCCGGCTGCTTGCAGCGCCGCGCTGAGCGCGTCTCCGAGGGATTCGCCGTCGTTCAAGTGGTGCCTCCGGGCTTCGTTCGATTACGTGTCGACGTTGACCGGCCCCGGTTCGTCGACCTCACTGGGGCGCGATCGTCACGTTGACCGACTTCATCCGCGTGAACGAGAGGACCTCGTCGAGTCCCTGCTCGAGCCCTGCGCCGGAGTCCTTCCAGCCACCGAACGGTACCGTCAGGTAGCGCGTCTCGACATCGTTGACCCAGATGTACCCGGCCTCGAGTCGCTGGACCGAGCGGAGGGCCGCGTCGATGTCGGCGGTCCAGACGCTCGCGGTCAACCCGAACCGCAGGGCGTTCGCCTGGTCGATGGCCTCATCCTCGGACGACCACGGCGTGACCGACAGGACCGGCCCGAAGACCTCCTCGCGGCTCACCTCCGCGCCGACCGGCACGTCGTCCAGGACGGTCGGCAGGAAGTACGCTCCGCCTTCCAGCTCTGGATCGGCGGGTGGCGTCCCACCGAGGACGAGACGGGCCCCTTCGCCGACGGCGGCGCCGACCATGCGCGTGCACCGCTCCTGCGATCCGATATTGATCAACGAGCCCATCTCGGTCGCGGGATCCGTCGGGAGCCCGATCCGGATGGCGCCCGCCAGCTCCACGACCAGATCGACGACTTGGCGGTGCACGTCGCGATGCACGAGGAGCCGGGACGTCGAGCCGCAGCTCTGGCCCTGGACGCGGGTGAAGTTCATGCCCCGGACGACCGCTCGGGCCGCGGCATCGAGGTCGGCGTCGGGGAACACGATGATGGGGTTCTTGCCGCCGAGCTCGTAGGTCACCGACTTGATCACGCCGCTCTCGGCCGTCTCTCGCATCACGGCCAGCCCGGTAGCGACGCTTCCGGTGAAGGACAGCCGTCGGATGACCGGGTGCGCGGCGATGGCGCGGCCGAGCCCAGGGCCGCCGGTGAGCACCGAGAGGACGCCGGGCGGGAAGATGTCCGACGCGAGTCCGGCCATGGCCAGGGCCCCCAGCGGCGCGAGCTCCGACGGCTTGAGGATGACCACGTTCCCGGCAGCCAGCGCTGGCGCCAGGCGGGCGCATGCGAAGAGCGTCGGGTGGTTGAAGGCGATGATCCGCGCGACGACCCCCCATGGCTCGAGCGTCGTGTAGTGCAGGGACCGGCCGGAGATGGGATAGGTGTGGCCCTTGAGCTCATAGCCCAGCAGCCCGGCGAGCTTCAGGGAGTTGGCGCCCTTCACCGCATCGGCCGTCATCGCCGTGAGGGGGCTGCCATTGTCGATGGCGTCGATCATGCCCAAGGCCTCGGCGTTCTCGGCGACCCGCCGACCAAGCTCAGTGATCAGCTCGGCTCGCTCGGCGACGGCCATCGCGGCCCATGCCGGTGCCACCGAGCGGGCCGCTTCGACGGCCAGCTCGAGGTCGTCCTCGCCGGCATCCGCGACCCGCCCGATCAAGCGCCCCGTCCCGGGCGCGTACGTCTCGAAGGTCGCACCGCTCGCGGCCTCCCGCCAGCGGCCGCCCACGGAGAACGGCACCGTCCCTTCGAGGCGCCCGGTCGGTGACAGATTGAGCAGGTCGGGTGCCTCCCCGGCCGTTCTGCCTTGTGTCATCGGCGACTCCTTGTCAGCACGCTGGCTGTCGTGATGCGATGTCCTGCCGGAGCCTAGAGACCGGGCGGTACCGTATCCCGGATGGTCGTTCCCTGGTGGATGATCCGCTCATACACGGGGACCGCCAGTCGAGCGAAGCCCACGAGCGGGCATCGGTCATTGCCCCAGTCGATCAACGCAAGGATGTCGCTCGGCGACGCATCACTGGAGATCCGCGCCTCGAGGGCGATCCATTTCGGATGTGTCTCGATGCCCGGGAAGCCATGCTCGCCTCGCGCATCGACGTAACTCTGGACATCCAGCTCGAGTGAATCGAGCTCATGGCCGAGGACGGCGCTGCCCTTGGCCCACCAGCCGGTCACGCAGAACGCGATGCCAGCCAGGAAATAGCGCAGGGGGCTTGGCCCTTCCGGAGGGCCGCCATGCGCCCCCGCCAGGACCCCGACCAGGTCGAACGTCGCACCGAACTGCGAGAAGGACGTTTCCATCGTCAGATCGCGGACGAGCCGGGTCGTGACCTTCGGGCGCAGGTGGTGAGCGGACGCATCGTCGCGCAGGCGCTCGATCTCGAGCTCGTGATCGGTCCGTACCTTGTCGAGATCGACGAGGCTCAACTCGACTCCTTCGGTCCTTCCCGTCGCGCTGCCCGGACAACCCGGCCGGCATGCGCCTATCGTATACAAGATGCGGAAGATTGGTTACGAAGTGGCGATCACCGCGGTGGCCCCCAGGCTGGCCGCGCGATGAAGTCGAGGCCCGACGCCGCGGGGCGCATCCTCGGTGGGCCATTCGTGACCCTCTGGGTCAGTATCTTTCTCGGTACCTCCCAGTACCACCTGCTGGTTCCCCTGGTTCCCTTGCTCCTGGTGGATCTCGGGGCCGACGCTGCCCTCATCGGCCTCGCGGCGTTGGTCTTCAGCCTGCCGTCCATCCTGTTCCGGCCCATCCTGGGTCGCGCCGTCGATCGTCGGGGACCACGGCTGGTGGTGGGGGCAGGCGAGGTGATCCTCGCGGTCACGGCGCTCGTGTTCGCCATCCCCGCGCTCCTTGCCATCCTCGTCGGCCGGGCGATCCAGGGCGTCGGCTGGGCGGCCCTCAACACGGGCGGCTATGCCTTCCTCGGTCGCCTGGCGCCAGCCGATCGTCGTGCCGAGGCGTCCGGCTACTACTCGGTGGCCCCCGCCATCGCGCAACTGGTCATGCCCGGCCTCGGCATCGGCCTGTATACGCTGGCGGGGTACCCGCTCGCGATGCTGGTTGGCACGATTACCGCATTGCTCGCCCTCACGGTGATGTGGCACACACGGGTCCCGGATCCGGTCGATCGCGTGGAGTCGACACGGTCCGACCGCGGCCTGACAGAGCGCAGCGCCGTCCTCCCGATGATCCTCGAATCGGTCCATGCGGCGACACAGTCGATCTTCACCTTCTTCATGCCGGTACTCGTCCTGGCGTCTGGCGTCCCCGTGCAGGCCCTGGCCCTGTACTACCCGGCCTATGGCGTCGTCGCCGTGACCGGACGCCTGTTCGCCCCCCGGCTGGCCGACCGGTTGGGCCGCGACACGACCCTGATCATCGGGATCGCACTCGGCCTCGTGGCACTGATCCTTGGTGTCCTCGCCCCGCATTTCGTGGTCCTCGCGGTCGCCGGGTGCCTGGCGGCGGGAGCGGGCGCGATCCTCGGCCCGACACTCCTCGCACTGACCATCGACCGCGCGCCCCCGAGTCGGATCGGCGCCGCGGTCGCGACCTATTCGATGGGGTATCAGATCGGCGCGGGCTTCGGTGGAGCCGTCTGGGGGGTCATGTTCGCGACGCTTGGGACCGCCAGCCCATTCCTCGCCGCCGCCGCTGTCCACGTTGCGGTCATCGGGATCCTATGGCTCCGACGCTAGCCGTTCGGACGCCCATCTGAACTCGTCTTGCGCGGGATGTGGACAATATGGCTCGACTTGTGTACATTCGACGCACGAGATTTCCATGGCACATGCGCTGGAGGGGTATCCGTTGACGCCCGATGATGTCGTCGCCCGAATCGATCCCCAGGAGGTCATCGAGCTCGCGCTCGCCCTGGGAAAC
The DNA here is from genome assembly GCA_034666965.1 of Chloroflexota bacterium. Taxonomy (GTDB): domain Bacteria; phylum Chloroflexota; class Limnocylindria; order Limnocylindrales; family CSP1-4; genus Chersky-267. The sequence goes on from JAXDKT010000013.1 coordinate 13,705, forward strand.
ATCGACAGCCCGACCGGCAGCGAGGGTGCCGCCGGCGTCTTCGTGCGCGACTGGCTCACCGAGCAGGGCTTCCGTCCGCGGACCTTTGCGCTCACCGAGGACCGTATCAATGTCGCGGCCTGGATCGATGGCAGCGGCGGCGGCTACAGCCTGATCTACAACTCGCATCTGGACACGACGTTGCGCCCGGATGCGATCTGGTCCGCGAAGGACCCCAAAGACCCGCTCTACCATTCGGCCTGGGTCGATGGCGAGGAGATCTTCGGCGACGGCGTCGTCAACGACAAGGGGCCGATGGCCGCGTTCCTTGTGGCGGGCAAGGCGATCCTGCAGTCGGGCTACCCGCTGAAGGGCGATCTCATCGTGAGTGCCGTAGCCGGGGAGATCTCGCGCGAGCCGATCGACGAATGGCAGGGTCCCGCCTATCTGAGCAAGGACCTTGGCGCGCGGTTCATGGTGACCCATGGGGCGGTCGCGGACTACGCGCTGGTCGCCGAGGGGACCGGCTTCGGCATCGTCGGCATCGAGCCCGGTAAGGCGCACTTCAAGGTCACGGTCTTCACCGACACGCCCCGCTTCTACACGCCGTACCTCCCGAGGCCGACCGGCCTTGCCGACGCCCCGAACGCGATCATCCGAACCGCAGCGGTCATCGAGGCCTTCGAGTCCTGGGCGTACGAGTATCAGCTTGCGAACACCTACGAGAGTCCGAACGGGACGATCGTGCCCAAGGCGTCGATCAACGCGATCCGCTCCGGGTACCCCTTCAATCTGACCAGCGCGCCGCAGCTGTGCTCCTTCTATGTCGACACCCGGATCCTGCCCGGGGCGAATCCGTTGGACCTTCGCGACGCGCTGCGACGCATCCTTCGCGAAGTCGGCGTCGATGGAACCGTGGAGCTCTTCCTCTACCGCCCCGGGTTCGAGGCAAAGGGGGCTGAGCGCCTCATCGAGACCGTTCGACGCTGCCACGACCAGGTGTTCGACACCAAGCCGGCCATCGTCGGCGAGCCGGTCACGAGCATGTGGCGCGACACGAACGCCTTCAACGAGCTTGGGATCCCGGCCATCAGCTACGCGCCGCGGTCGGTCGCCCACGCGGCTCGCAAGTCGTTCCGGGTCAAGGACCTCACGGACGCCGCGGTCGCCTACGCCCGGATCGCAATGGACCTGTGCAACCAGGACCGTCCGGCGGGCACGTCGTTGGAGGCGCACCCGAACCGGGACATCGCGGCCAGCGTGGCCAATCGACGGTCCCTCTGAGGGTGGCACCGACAGACGGCGGGGTCGCCTTCACTTCGGGAGCGGGGAGGGGGTCACGTCCGTGACCAAGATCGGCTACGCCGCGATGCTCGAACAGTTCCACCCGACCGACCTGCTGGACTGGTGCGCCCAGGCGGAGGCGGCCGGCTTCTCGGCCGGCTTCATGGTCAGCGAGCACTTCCACCCGTGGACCCCGCAGCAGGGCCAGAGCGCGTTCGCCTGGTCGTTCATGGGTGCCCTCGGGACGCGGACCTCGCTCCCGTTCGGGACCGCGGTCACCTGCCCCGGGTTCCGCTACCACCCCGCCGTGATCGCTCATGCCGCGGCCACCCTGGGCGCCATGTTCCCCGGCCGGTTCTGGCTGGGGCTGGGCGCCGGCGAGGCGCTCAACGAGCACGTCGTCGGCGGCGTCTGGCCGGAGATCGCCATCCGCAGCGCGATGATGTTCGAGGCGATCGAGATCATCACCAAGCTGTTCAGCGGATCGGTCGTCAGGCACAAGGGCGAGCACTTCGTGCTCGAGAGCGCCAAGCTCTACACCCGGCCCGAAGAGCCGGTACCTGTCTACGTCGCCACGGCTGGCCCGGTCAACGCCAAGCGCACGGGCAAGTTCGCGGACGGGATGATCACGGTCGGGGCGGCCGACGAGAAGATCGGCATGCTCTGGGACAGGTTCGCGGAAGGTGCCCGCGAGGCCGGCAAGGACCCGGTCGGCAAGCCGAAGCTGCTGCAGATCCATGTCTCCTGGGCGCCGACGGACGAGGAGGCCACCGAGAACGCCGTCCGCGAGTGGCCGAACGGCGGCATGCCGTTCCCCAAGCAGGACGTCAAGAACCCCGAGGACTTTGCCGCGATGGCCAAGCTGGTCAAGCCGTCCGACTTCACGAACCGGGTGCTCATGAGCAGCGATCTCGAGGCCCACACGAAGCACATCCAGCACTACGTCGACATGGGCTTCGACGAGGTCCACCTGCACAACGTCGGGCGCAACCAGGCCGAGTTCATCGAGACCTTCGGTCGCGAGGTCATCCCCAACCTGAAGCTGGGCTGAGGGCGGCTCGGTCGGCCCCGATCCGAGGCTAGAGCCGCACCCGCGGGGGCGAATCGCGGTCGAACATGTGGACCGTGTCGACGAAACGGACCTGCTTGCTCTGGTAGGCCATCACGAGCGAGTGGGTGCGTGCCCCGCCACCGAAGAAGCGCACCCCCTGCAGGAGGTCGCCGGCCGTCACCCCGGTCGCAGCGAAGACGAGGCTCTCGCCGGGGGCGAGGTCCGCTGTCCCGTAGACCCGATCCTCATCTCCATGGCCCATCCGCGCGCCGCGCTCGAGCTCCTCCGCCGAGCGGTAGCGGAACCGCGCCTGGATCTCGCCGCCCAGACAGCGCAGCGCCGCCGCCGTGATGACGCCCTCGGGAGCGCCGCCGATGCCCATGACCGCGTGCACGCCGGTCCCCGATACGGCCGTCGAGATCGCGGCCGACAGGTCGCCGTCGCCGATGAGCTTGATCCGCGCCCCCGCTGCGCGCACCTCGGCGATCAGTGCGTCGTGGCGCGGTCGCTCCAGGATGACGACCGTGATGTCGCCGACCCGTCGGCCAAGGGCCTCGGCGATCGCGTGCAGGTTGTCGGTCGGAGACCGGCGGATATCGACCTTGCCAGCGGCGACCGGTCCCACGCACAGCTTCTCCATGTACGTGTCCGGGGCGTGGGTCAGGCCGCCCTCCTCGGACGCGGCGAGGACGGTGATCGCCCCCGCTTGGCCGTGCGCAACGAGGTTCGTCCCCTCGAGCGGGTCCACGGCGATGTCGACCGCAGGGACGTTCGGCGGGCCGCCATCCCGGCGCCCGACCTCCTCGCCGATGTAGAGCATCGGCGCCTCATCGCGCTCGCCCTCGCCGATGACGATGCGGCCGGCGAAGTCGATCTCGTCCATCGTCCGACGCATCGCCTCCGTGGCGAGCTTGTCGGCGCCGTGGCGGTCGCCGCGACCCATCGCTCGGGCCGAGGCGATGGCCGCCACCTCGGTAACGCGAACCATCTCCAGCGCGAGCAGTTGTTCCATCTGGTTCCTCGGTGACGGACGAGGCGTCGATCTGGTTGGAATGTATACAACCGCGCGTGATTGTACACAAAGACCTCGCCATCATTGGCTCCGCCGATCGGAAACCATCGCTGCCGGCTTTGCAGGTTCGCGCAAGCCGGCAGCGTCGATTGGCGCTGGCCGGGGTCAGCAGGACGGGACGGTGACCGGCCGATCTTCGACCAGGTCGAGCAGTCCGTTGGTCTCGATGAGCTCGGGGCTCGGCGGGACGCCGAGCGATT
>JAXDKT010000014.1:0-12027 GCA_034666965.1 Chloroflexota bacterium
TACATGCCGGCGTCGGAGACGGCCCTCGTGGCCGCTGGCAAGATCCCGGCCAGCGGCTACTCGAACAGCGCGGTCCTGACCGACCCGGCCCTCCGGCCGTTGACCGACATCCTTGCCCTGCCGACGTGGCTGCCGTTCGCCAACGTCTTCAGCGTCGGCGACGTCCTCATCGGGTTGGGGATCGTCGCTGCGATCGCGGTGGCCATGCGGCGGCGCCCCGTCGTGGTGTCGCTGAACCCGGCCTGACCCACCGACCCCCGGGTCTGGCCCCGGCGGCACGGACCGACCCGGCGCGGCCCGCCGCGGATTCAGCCGGACCCGGTGCCCTTCCGGGAGGCGGGCGGTGCACCGCGGAACCTCCCCCGGAATCGCGCTGGCGCCCGTACCGATGGGTCATTCGTGCCCGACGCAGAAGGTCCTAGCGTTCGGTTCAGGGCGATCCACGCCTGACGTCGAAGGTCCCAGCGCATCCCGTCAGAGGGGGGAACGCACAGCCGGGAGCTCGGGCAGCGGCTCGAGACGGCCCGGCCGCAGGGCCGATGACATCCGACATCCCGAACATGAGGTGTAGACACCGTGAAGGCGAACCTGCTCCGGTTCACCACTGCCATCGCGATCCTGGCGACCATGGCGCTCAGCCTTGGCGCAGGGATCCGCTGGGTCTAGGCAGGACCCGAGGCCCGTCTCGGGCCTCCACTCCGCACTCGGAATCGACCGCCGGACCATCCGGCGGTCGTTCCATTTGTCGGGGGCGACGCGGATCTCGGTTGTCACAGCAGAGCTCCTGGGTCGGCTCCGTCGAACGGTACCCATCCGGCGGGCCTGGAGGGGTACAGTTGGGTGAGGTCGACGTGGTTGCGGTTTCAGCCGAGGCTGGTAGACTGCCCGGACAGCGCTCGATCCGACGCTGTCGCGACCGCTCGAACTCGGAGTTCCGATTTGGGTCTGTTCAACGGCCAGGACCGCCGCCGCGTCGCCGTCGTCGTGACGGGCGATGGTCGCCGGGTGCACCTGCCGGTCGACTCTGGTACGGACTTCGTATCGCGCCTCGCCCTTCTTCGCTCGCTCCTTCTCGGGCTGGACGGCCTTCTTGGGCTGATTACCGGCTCCCGGCGGGAGAACGGAGGATCGCGGAGGTAGCGAGGAGCGCCGCCGGGAACCAACGGGACCCCTGCCGGGAGGCAGGGGTTTTGTCGTTCCTGGACCCGGTTGACGAGTCGCGCGGATGACGGAACGGACGCCTGGAGGCTTGACACGATGACGATGACGAAAGGGACGCCGGACGGCAGCGGCTCGCCGAGCGATGGGTCGACCGTCGCCGTCGGCGATCCGGTCGCCCCGGAGCCGCGCCGGAGCCACGTGCCTGCTGACGGCTCGCCAACCGCCAACGCGGTGGAGCAGGCCCGCACCGCAATGCTCCACGAGGTCAAACCGCGCAAGCGGACCCGGATCGGCGCGGACGTGGTCTGCGAGGCGCTGCTCCGCCAAGGCGTCGACGTCCTGTTCTCATACCCGGGCGGCGTCATCCTGCCCCTCTACGACATCCTGGGTGACTATCCCGAGATCCGGCACATCCTCGTCCGCCACGAGCAGGGCGGCGCCCACGCCGCCGACGGCTATGCCCGGGTGACCGGACGGGTGGGCGTGTGCATGGGCACCTCCGGCCCGGGCGCCACCAACCTCGTGACCGGGATCGGCACGGCCATGCTCGACTCGATCCCGCTGGTGGCCATCACCGGGAACGTCCCCTCGGCGCTGATCGGAAAGGATGCGTTCCAGGAGATCGACATCACCGGGATCACCCTGCCGATGACCAAGCACAACTACCTGGTCCGCAACGCCGACGACCTGCCCCGGGTCATCGCCGAGGCGTTCCACATCGCCCGGACCGGCCGACCGGGCCCGGTCCACGTCGACATCACCAAGGACGCGCTCCAGCAGGAGACCACGGCCGAGCATCCTTCCGAGGCCGAGATCGTGGCCGGCCTGCCCGGCTTCCGGCCCACGTTCGAGGGTCACCCCAAACAGCTCAAGATCGCGGCCGCAGAGATTGCCCGTGCCCAGCGGCCGGTGATCTTGGCCGGTCACGGGGTCCTCCATGCCCAGGCCTGGGACGACCTCCGGGCCTTCGCCGAGAAGACCAGCATCCCGGTGGCCTGGACCCTGCTCGGGATCGGGGCCATGGACGAGACCCATCCTCTGGCCTACGGGTTCATGGGCATGCACGGCTGGAAGCACGTCAACCGGGCGATCCAGTCGGCCGACCTGCTGATCGCCTTCGGGATGCGCTTCGACGATCGGGTGACCGGCAACGTCCGAACCTACGCGCCGTATGCGCGGATCGTCCACGTCGACATCGATCCGGCCGAGATCGGCAAGAACGTCGCGGTCGAGGTGCCCATCGTCGGCGATGCCGGTCGCGTCCTGCGCGCCCTGACCCCGATGGTCGAGCGGACCGAGCCGGCCGAACGGGGCGAGTATCTGGCCCAGCTGGCCGACTGGAAGCGGGAATCCGAGGGGTCGAGCTGGCACGGCTCGGGTGCCTGGCGCGACGGCCTGCTGTCGGCCGACTATGTCGTCGAGCGGATCGGCGAGCTGACCGATCACCGGGCGACCTACATCGCCGACGTCGGTCAGAACCAGATGTGGCTGGCCCGCTACACCGGCTTCCGTGAGCCCAACAGCCACGTCAGCTCGGGTGGGCTCGGGACGATGGGCTTCAGCGTGCCGGCGGCGATGGGCGCGGCACTCGGTCGGCCCGACCGGCAGACCTGGGCGATCACCGGCGACGGCGGGTTCCAGATGACCTTCCAGGAGCTCATGACCCTGGTCCAGGATCGGATCCCGGTCAAGATCGCCCTGCTCGACAACAAGAAGCTGGGCATGATCCGCCAGTGGCAGGAGATCATCTACGGCGGCAACTACCACTCGGCCACGCTGCTCGGGCCGGACTATCTCAAGCTGGCCGAGGCCTTCGGGATCCCCAGCTTCAAGGCCCGCACGCCCGGCGAGGTCGACGACGCCATCCGCGCCGCCCAGGCCGTCGATGGGCCGGCCCTGGTCTGGTTCGAGATCGCCGAGGAGCAGAACGTGTTCCCGATGATGCCCGCCGGCAAGGGCCTGTCCGATCTCATCGAGCACTGGGACGGAGCCGACGAATGACGGCCGACAGGGCCGCCCCGGCCCGGACCGTTCCGCCGCCGAGGGCGCTGCCCGGGACGGGAGAGCAGCACCGCCACGTCCTGGTCGTGCTCGTCCTGGACAAGCCGGGCGTGCTCAACCGGGTGGCCAGCCTGATGCGTGCGCGCAACTTCAACATCGAGTCGCTGGCGGTCAGCCACACCGATCAGCCGGACATCAGCCGAATGACCATCACCCTTGACGGCGACGACGTCCTGGTCGAGCAGGCGATCAAGCAGCTCTACCGGCTCATCGACGTGCTCAAGGTCCAGGATCTCACCGCCGAGCCGACGGTCGAGCACGAGCTGGCATTGATCAAGGTCCGGGCGACCGACGCGAACCGGGCCGAGATCGTCAAGATCGTCGAGCTCTACCGGGCTCGAGTCGTCGACATCTCCGAGGCCTCGATCGTGGTCGAGGCAACGGGCACTGAGGCCGAGGTCGATGCCCTCGTGGCACTCCTGCGGGCCTATGGCATCCGAGAGCTCGTTCGCACCGGGACCGTGGTCATGGCCCGCGGCTCGGCATCCATCGAGGAGGCACTCAAACGATGACGGCCAGGATGTACTACGACAACGACGCCGATCCGGCCGCGCTGGCCGGCCAGACCGTGGCCATCATCGGCTACGGCAGCCAGGGTCACGCGCACGCTCTGAATCTCCACGAATCGGGCGTCGACGTGGTCGTGGGGCTCGCCCCGGGCAGCAAGAGCCGCTCGCTGGTCCAGGATGCCGGTCTGCGGGTCGCGACCGTGCCCGAGGCCGTCCAGGCGGCCGACGTGATCATGATCCTCGTCCCCGACACGGCCCAGAAGGCGGTCTACGACGCCGAGATCGAACCGCACCTGCGCGATGGCCAGCTGCTGATGTTCGCGCACGGGTTCAACATCCACTTCGAGCGGATCGACCCACCGCCCGGCATCGACGTCGGGATGGTCGCCCCCAAGGGTCCCGGCCACCTGGTCCGGAGCGTCTACCAGGCCGGTGGCGGCGTACCCGCCCTCTTCGCCGTGCACCGCGATCCGAGCGGTACGGCCCGGGCTCGGGTCCTGGCCTACGCGCGGGGCCTGGGCAACACCCGGGCGGGCGTCCTCGAGACGACCTTTGCCGAGGAGACCGAGACGGACCTGTTCGGCGAGCAGTCGGTCTTGTGCGGCGGGACGGCCGCGTTGGTCAAGATGGCCTTCGAGACGCTGGTCGAGGCGGGTTACCAGCCCGAGCTGGCCTACTTCGAGACCATGCACGAGCTCAAGCTGATCGTCGACTTGATGTATCGCGGTGGGCTCAACTTCATGCGCTTCAGCGTCAGCGACACCGCCGAGTACGGCGACTACGTCAGCGGGCCGCGGATCATCGACGAGCACGTCCGGTCGACGATGAAGCAGGTCCTGGGCGAGATCCAGGACGGCACCTTCGCCCGCAACTGGATCGCCGAGAACGAGTCCGGCCGATCGGAGTTCGAGCGGCTCCGGAACGCCGATCGCGATCACCTCATCGAGCGGGTTGGCGAAGAGCTCCGCGGCCAGATGGCCTTCCTGGACCCGGTCGTGGTCAAGGCCGGCCAGGCCCAGGCGGCCGCCAGCGAGCCGCGCCGGGTCGCGGAGTCGGCGCGATGACGCCCGGGTCGGTCCGGATCTTCGACACCACCCTGCGCGACGGGGAGCAGGCGCCGGGCGCGGGGCTGACGGCCGCGGAGAAGCTCGAAGTCGCGCGCCAGCTCGTCCGCCTCAACGTCGACGTCATCGAGGCCGGCTTCCCGGCCGCCTCCCCCGGTGACTTTGAGGCGGTTCACCGGATCGCGCGGGAGACCAAGGGCGTCGCGGTCGCCGCGTTGGCCCGCTGTCGCGATGGCGATCCCCAGCGGGCCGTCGAGGCGATCAGGGTTGCCGAGCGGCCGCACCTCCACGTGTTCATCGCCACCAGCGACATCCACCTCAAGCACAAGCTCCGGATCACTCGCGACGAGGCGCTCAAGCAGGCCGTCGAGTGGGTCCGCTATGGGCGGGCCCAGCTCGGTGGCGACGCCGAGGTCGAGTTCTCGGCGGAGGACGCCAGCCGGACCGACGTCGACTACCTGCTCGACGTGTACGAGGCCGTCGTCGCCGCCGGGGCGAGCACGGTCAACATCCCCGACACCGTCGGCTACGCCATCCCGGCCGAGTTCGGTGCGCTGGTCGCCCGGGTCGTCGAGCGGGTCGGGAGCGAAGCTACGGTCAGCGTCCACTGCCACAACGACCTGGGTCTGGCGACGGCCAACACCCTGGCCGCGGTTCAGGCCGGGGCGCGCCAGGTCGAGGTCACCATCAACGGGCTCGGGGAGCGGGCCGGCAACGCCTCCCTCGAGGAGGTCGTGATGGCTCTTCGGACCCGGCCGACCCAGTTCCCGGATCTGGGCTCGGCGGTCCAGACCGAGCAGATCACCGCCGCCAGCCGGCTGGTCAGCTACCTGACCGGCTTCGCGATCCAGCCCAACAAGGCCGTCGTCGGGGGCAACGCCTTCGCCCACGAGTCGGGCATCCACCAGGACGGCGTCATCAAGAACCCCCTGACCTACGAGATCATGACCCCCCAGTCGGTCGGTCTCAGCGGCAGTCAGCTGACGATCGGCAAGCTGTCTGGGCGGCGTGGGCTCCAGGGCAAGCTCCGCGAGCTGGGTCACGACCTGGAGGGCGAGGCGCTCGACAGCGTCTATCGCCAGGCGATCGCCCTGGCCGATGCCAAGAAGGAGGTCACCGACGCCGATCTGCGGGCGATCGTCGAGTCACGGTCGGCCGAGGTCCCGGCCTCGATCGCGCTCGAGGGCTGGAGCGTCACGAGCTCCCACGGCGGCAACGCCACGGGCACCGTCTCGCTCTCGATCGGGGGCGACGTCCGGGCGGCCGAATCCACCGGGAACGGCCCGGTCAACGCCCTCTTCAGCGCGGTCGACAAGGCGATCCAGCCGGTCCTGGGCTGGCGTCCGGTCCTGACCGAGTACGAGATCAAGGCCGTGTCCGCTGGCGAGGATGCCCAGGGCCAGGTCCTGGCCCGCTGCCGGCGCTCGTCCGACGAAGGCCCCGGCGCACTGGTCGTGAGTGGCCACGGCCTGTCGACGAACATCATCGAGGCGTCCCTCGAGGCCTACTTGGTTGCGACCAACAAGCTTCACGGGGCGGAGATCAACGGGGTCGACGCGGCGTTCGTGACCCGGGCGCGGACGGAGGACATGCCGTGAGGGACGGCGTGGGCGCCGACCCGCCGAGGTATCGCCTGACGGCGATCCCGGGTGACGGGGTTGGGCCGGACGTCCTGGCCGCCGGGCGACGGGTCCTCGAGGCGGTCGCTGTGGCCGACGGATTTACCATCGGGTGGACCGAGCTGGTCGTCGGCGGGGCCGCGATCGATGCCTACGGGGTGGCCATCCGCCCCGAGGACGTGGACGCCTGCGCCGCGGCGGACGCGATCTACCTCGGTGCGGTCGGCGGGCCCAAGTGGGACGATCCGACCGCGAGTGTCCGCCCGGAGCAGGCACTGTTTGCCCTGCGCGGGGGTCTGGGCCTCTTCGCCAATCTCCGGCCCGTGACCGTCCACCCGACCCTGGTCGGCTCCTCGCCGCTCCGTCCGGAGCTGCTCGACGGAGTCGACATGCTGATCGTCAGAGAGCTGACCGGCGGGATCTATTTCGGGTCGCGCACCGAAGCGGCGGGCGAACCCGGGAACCGATCGGCCAGCGACACGCTGCCCTACACCGACGGAGAGATCGCCCGGGTCGTGCGCCTGGCCTTCGAGCTTGCCCGCACACGCCGGGGACGGGTCACGAGCGTCGACAAGGCCAACGTGCTGGCGACCTCGCGGTTGTGGCGCCGGGTGGCGACCGAGATCGGCGCCGAGTTCCCCGAGATCGGGCTCGATCATCGCCTCGTCGACGCCTGCGCCATGCAGATCGTCCGCTCGCCCGCCGCCTTCGACGTCGTCGTGACGGAGAACCTGTTCGGCGACATCCTGTCCGACGAGGCGTCCGTGCTGGCGGGCTCGCTGGGGATGCTTCCGTCGGCCTCGCTCGGATCACGCGAGACGGCGTTCGGTCGGCATGGCCTCTACGAACCGATCCATGGTTCGGCGCCGGATCTGGCCGGGCGAGACGTGGCCAACCCGATCGGGACGATCCTGTCCGGGGCGATGCTCCTGCGTTGGTCGTTGGGGCGGACGACTGCTGCTGACGCGGTCGAGGCCGCCGTCAGCCGTGCGCTCGACGATGGCTACCGCACGGCCGACCTGTGGCCGGTCGATGGCCGTGGTACTCACGGCCTGACCCGGGTCGGGACCGTGGCCATGGCGGAGGCGATCGTGGATCGGATCGCGATCCTCCGGGCGGCGCCGGAAACGGTGGCCGCCCGAGCCTCGTGAGCCGACCCGCACCGCCATCAGACCAGGGAGCCACCACCGTGTCCCAGCCCAATCCCAGCGCCGCTCCCGGCGGCCCGACCGACGACCGCCCGGTCGTCCTGTACGACACGACCCTGCGCGACGGAACGCAGGGCGAGAACATCATCCTGTCACTGGCCGACAAGCTTCGGATCGCACGCATGCTCGATGAGTACGGCATGCCCTACGTCGAGGGTGGCTGGCCGGGCTCGAACCCCAAGGACATCGACTTTTTCGCCGCGGCCCGCAAGCAGCGCTGGCAGACCGCTCGCCTGGCGGCATTCGGCTCGACGCGGCACCGCTCGAATCGGCCCGCCGACGACCCCAACCTGCGCGAGCTGATCGCCGCGGAGACGCCGGTCGTGACGATCTTTGGCAAGAGCTGGCTGCTCCACGTGGTTGAGGTCCTGGGCGCCAGCCCGGCCGAGAACCTGGACATGATCGCCGACTCGATCGGCTTCGTGGCCGACCGGGGTCGCGAGGCGATCTACGACGCGGAGCACTTCTTCGACGGATACCGAGCCGATCCGGCCTATGCGCTGGCCACCCTGCGGGCAGCCCGCCAGGCCGGCGCCCGGACCCTCGTCCTGTGCGACACCAACGGCGGGACGATGACCGATGAGCTGCTGCGGACGGTCACCGATGTGCGCGCGGCGGTGGACGCCGATCCAGGGGCGCCGGTCGTCGCCTGGGGCATCCACACGCACAACGACGCGGACCTGGCGGTGGCCAACTCGATGGCCGCCGTGACGGCCGGGATCCGCCATGTCCAGGCGACGATCAACGGCTACGGCGAGCGCTGCGGGAACGCCAACATGGTCAGCATCCTGGCCAATCTCGCCCTCAAGACGGCCAATGGCATCGTCCCGGCAGGTGGCGGCGACCTGACCGAGCTGACCGCGCTGTCGCGGCGTGTCGCCGAGATCGCCAACGTTGCCCCGCTCGACTACCAGCCCTACGTCGGTCGGTCGGCGTTCGCCCACAAGGGCGGCGTCCATGGCGCGGCGGTGGCCAAGGTCGAGCGAAGCTACCAGCACGTCGATCCGGTGAGCGTGGGCAACGAAGGCCGCCTGGTGGTCTCCGAGCTCGGTGGCCGGGCGAACACAAAGCTCCGGGCCGAGCAGCTCGGGCACCGGCTCGAGGGCGTCGATCCGCGCGAGCTGTCCCGGCTGATCAAGCAGCTCGAGGCCGATGGCCTGGCCTTCGAGGGCGCCGAGGCCAGCTTCGAGCTGCTCGTGCGGCGACACGGCGTTGGCTACGTGGCCCCCTTCCGGATCGTCGATTACACCTGCCTGGTCGAGCAGCGCGACGGCCGGGAGCTGCTGGCCGAGGCGACGGTCAAGGTCGAGGTCGACGGCGAGGTGCTCCACACCGCGGCCGATGGCAACGGCCCGGTCAACGCGCTCGACGCCGCCCTGCGCAAGGCCCTCGGCGCGTTCTACCCCCAGCTCGACGGGGTCCACCTGGTCGATTACAAGGTCCGCATCCTGGATGGCGGCGCCGCCACCGCGGCCCGCACCCGGGTCGTGATCGACTCGGCCGACGGGGAACGCACCTGGTCGACCATGGGCAGCGACACGAACATCATCGCGGCCTCGGCCAGCGCCCTGGCCGATTCGCTCGAATACGCGATCTGGAAGGCCGGCGGCGAGCTGCGCCGGCGAGATGAGCGGCACTTCACGACGGCCCGTCAGGAAGCTGCGGTCGCCGACGTGAGCGCCGGGAGGTAGCCCCATGTCCGAGCCCGGCCCGACCCTGCACCTCGAACGCTGGACGGTCTCGTCCGGCTCAAATGTCCAGAGCCGCGGCGCCGTGGTGGTCGGCTCCGGCGATCACCAGTGGAACGGTGCGGCCGAGGGCAACGGCCCCGTCGACGCCCTGTTCCGGGCGGTCGACGCCGCCCTCGAGGGGGTGCTCACCGGCCATCCCCGGTTGATCGCCTACGACGTCCATGCCGTGGCCGAGGGACCCGACGCCGAGGGCCTGGTGACCGTCCGGATCGCCCCGCCCTCATCGGCCGAGGGGCAGCGGGCCAGCGGCAAGTACACCGGCAGCTCGAGCGACGTGAACATCATCGCGGCCTCGATCGAGGCCTACATCGGCGCGATCGACCAGCTGCTGGCCGAGGCCCACTGGCAGGGCGCCACCGAAGCTGCCGGCAATCGCCGCCGAGCGAAGGCCGAGGAGGTGGCCAAGGCGCCCCGCCGAGCCGAGCTCGACGAGGACGTCGCGGAACACGATACCGTCGCCTGGTTCGAGCACTGACGCCGGGGTGAGCGAGCCCCCGGCGCCCAGGTCCAACCAGCGCATCGCGTTCTCTGGCGAGCCTGGCGCATTTGCCGAGGATGCCGTGCAGGTCGCGTTCGGCGACGTCGAGCGGGAGGGCCTGCCGGGCTTCCGGCCGGTGTTCGACTCGGTCGCGAACGGGCGCTCCGTGGCTGGGGTGGTCCCGATCGAGAACAGCGTCCATGGGACCGTCCGCGAGAACTACGACCTGCTGCTCGAGCATGACCTGGAGGTCGTCGCCGAAGTCGTCGTCCCGGTCCGCCTGTGCCTCGCGGCACTGCCCGGCCAGGCGATCGACGACATCGAGCGGGTCTACTCGCACGTCCAGGCACTCGGGCAGGCCGAGGCGTTCCTGCGGACCCGGTCCTGGGCTTTGCTGAGCTCGTACAACACCGCGGGAGCCGGACGGCTCATCGTCGATCTCCAGGAACGTGGCTCGGCGGCGGTACTGTCGCCCCGGGCGGCGCGGTTGTTCGGGCTGGAGATCCTGGCCGACGCCATCGAGGACGTGCCCGACAACCGGACCCGCTTCCTGATCGTGGCCCGCCCGGGGGCGACCCTGCCGCCGTTGCGTGCGCCCGCCGAATCGACGATGCGGACGACCCTGGTCGTGGCGGTGCGCAACGAGCCCGGCGCGCTCGTGCGGGTCCTCACGGTGTTCTCGGCGCATGCGCTCAACATGAGCACGATCGAGTCACGGCCCAGCCGCGAGCGAGCCTGGGAGTACGTCTTCTGGATCGACCTCGACGCCGATCGCGCGGATCCGGCCGCCGCGGCAGCCCTGCTCGACCTGCGCTCGGTCACGACCATGATCCGCGTGCTCGGCTCATATCCCCGGGCTGCGACCTGAACCGGGGGGCCTAGAAGGGCAGGACGCTGTCCGCCTGGTCGTCGTCGGGCAGAGCCTCGTCGGGCTCCCACGGCCCCGACTCGAGGGTCATCTGGTGGACCCAGCCCTCGTGCCCGTGGGGCGTCCGAACGAGCCAGTAGGCGCCGCTCGAGCGGACCAGCTCGACCTCGTCACCCCGGTCGAGGAGGGCCACCTCGTCGCCCATCATCTCGTCGGGAACCGACGACAAGCGGACGATCCGATAGCGGACACGCCGTCGCTCACCTTCACTCTCGGCGTCGGTGAAGGCCAGAGGAATGTGAGCGATCTCGCCGCCGCGCCGTTCCTTGCGCGCCAATTGGACCGATGGCCGCCGCCAGCGCGGGATGTGAGCCTCCGCGTCGGGGGCGACCGCTGCGACCGCGACGATCGGCGCTGGCGTCGGCTGGACGCTCGCGGCGGGCGGCGGGCGGACCGGCAGCGGCGGCGCGACGACCGGCCGGCGGGGCGGTGGGATCGACTGCGGCTGGGCACCGTTTGCGATGGCCAGCTTGGCGCTGGCCCCAACGGTTGGGTCGCGTCGACGGCGCCGATTGACGACGAAGAAGACCAGACCGAGCCCGCCCACCAGAGCGGCCGTCAGCCACAGCCCCAGGCCACCCGGCCCGCCGTTGCCCCCGAGCGGTCCGCCCCCGTTCGATCCGTCGATGCCGCCCACGCTCCCGACACCGGCCAGGGGCGCCCCGGTCGGCGACGGGGACGCCGCGGCCGGATCTGACGGTTGCTCGGTCGGGGTGGCGACCGGCTTCGGCGCCGGCTTGGCTGTCGCCTTGGCGGTGGGCTTTGGGGTCGGCTTGGCGGTCGCCCTGGCGGTCGGGTTGGCCGTCGGTTTCGGCGTGGGCTTCGGGGTCGGTTTGGGCGTCGGCTTCGGTGTCGGCACGGGGGTCGGCGCCGTCACGACGATCGTCGCTGGGCTGACCGCCGTGAAGTCCACCGAGCAGCGCGGGTCACCGTTGGAGTTCTTGGCGACCGCGTGGAATTGATAGCCGTGGGTGCCGGCCGGAATGGTCATGGTCCGCTGAAAGACGACGCCGCCCGGGAAGCCCGTGCTCGGCCCGCTCAGCGCGTATGCCGTCCCGCCGATGACCACATCGATCGAGTACGGTCCGCGGCGGTTGTCCGTGAACGTGACCGAGAACGTGAATGAGGTCGTCGGCGATCCGGCGCCCGGGCTGGCTCCGCCGTTGTCCAGCGAGGTCACGTGCCCGCCCCCACTGTTGCACGTAACGGGCGCGGCCTGACTCAGCGCGGGGGCCGTGAGGCTCAGCA
>JAXDKT010000015.1:0-8862 GCA_034666965.1 Chloroflexota bacterium
ATGGTCAACGGCCCGCGCCAGGTCTACATCGAGCGCTCGGGCAAGCTGGAGCTGACCAACGTCGTCTTCCAGAACGACGACCACGTGATGCGGATCATCGATCGGATCATCGCCCCGATCGGTCGACGCGTCGATGAGTCGTCGCCGATGGTCGACGCGCGTCTGACCGATGGCTCTCGTGTGAATGCAATCATCCCGCCCCTGTCCCTCGTCGGGCCGGTCATCACCATCCGGAAGTTCTCCGCCTCACCGTTCACGGTGGACGATCTCATCCGGTTCGGGACGGCGACGGCCGACATGTTCGACTTCCTCAAGGCCTGCGTCGAGGCCCGTCTGAACATCTTCGTGTCGGGCGGGACCGGCTCGGGCAAGACCACCACGCTCAACGTTCTGTCATCCTTCATCCCCAACGATGAGCGGATCATCACCATCGAGGACGCGGCCGAGCTCCAGCTTCGCCAGGAGCACGTCGTCACCCTCGAATCCCGCCCGCCGAACATCGAGGGCAAGGGCGCGATCGCGATCCGCGACCTCGTCCGAAACTCGCTCCGGATGCGGCCCGATCGAATCATCGTCGGCGAGTGCCGTTCGGGCGAGGCGCTCGATATGCTTCAGGCCATGAACACCGGCCACGACGGCTCGATGTCCACCGGCCACGCCAACTCGCCCCGCGACATGCTTTCCCGGCTCGAGACCATGGTCCTGATGGCCGGCGTGGACCTGCCCCTCCGAGCGATCCGGGAGCAGGTCGCCTCGGCGGTCGATCTGATCGTCCAGCAGAGCCGCCTCAAGGACGGCAGCCGGAAGATCGTCAACATCACCGAGGTCCAGGGCATGGAAGGCGACGTCATCGTCATGCAGGACGTCTTCGTGTTCGAGCAGTCCGGCGTGATCGAGGGCAAGATTCAGGGGCGGCTCAAGCCGACCGGCATCCGCCCGAAGTTCGTCGAGAAGTTCGAAATCCAGGGCATTCACCTGCCCCCCGGCCTGTTCGGCTTCAACTACTGATCGCCGAGAGCTAGGAGGTCCACGCCGTGGAGTTGACGCTCGTTGTAGCCGGGATCACCGCCCTCGCGATCCTGATGATCGCGTTCGGTCTGGCGTCGTCGGGCGGCAGCTCGGGGATCAGCGCGCGCCTCGAACGGTACGCCGCCGGCAAGCCCGACAAGGTCAAGGCGACCGCCAGCGGGCAGGGCGCAATCTCGGACCTCATCGCCCAGAGCCAGGCGCTCGCCAGCCTCAACAAGGTGGTCGAGCAGCGCGACTTCGGGGCCAACCTGCAGCGCGACCTGGCCCGCGCCGACCTCAAGCTCAAGCCCAGTGAGTTCCTCCTCATCTGGGGCGGCTCGATCATCGGCGTGCCGGTGATCATGCTCCTGCTCTCGGTTGTCTTCTCAGCGTTGAGCAACCCGCTGTTCCTGCTCATCGGGGCGCTCGTCGGCTTCTGGCTGCCACGCTTCTGGCTGGGCCGACGCAAGAGCGGACGGCTGAACGCCTTCAACAAGCAGCTGCCCGACACGATCACCCTGATCGCCAATGCGCTGCGCGCCGGCTCGTCGTTCCTGCAGGCCATCGAGATGGTCGTGCGTGAATCCCGGCCCCCGGTGTCGACCGAGTTCGGTCGAGTGATCCGCGAGGTCAACCTTGGCCTGCCGTTCGACCAGGC
Organism: Chloroflexota bacterium; assembly: GCA_034666965.1. Lineage (GTDB taxonomy): Bacteria > Chloroflexota > Limnocylindria > Limnocylindrales > CSP1-4 > Chersky-267. The sequence goes on from JAXDKT010000015.1 coordinate 1,667, forward strand.
GCTCGAGAACATGGTCCGCCGGGTTCGGTCGGACGATCTCGAGCTGATGGCCACGGCCATCTCCATCCAGCACACCGTCGGCGGCAACCTCGCCGAGATCCTCGACTCGATCGCGTTCACCATTCGCGAGCGGGTCAGGATCAAGGGCGAGATCCGGACCCTGACCGCCCAGCAGCGCCTGTCGGGCTACGTGGTCGGGTTCCTGCCGATCGGCCTGGCAATGTTCCTGTTCATCGCCGCACCGGGCTTCATGCAGCCGATGTTCGACCCTGCGGTGGCCATTGGAGGCTTGCCGGTCGGCGTGATCATCCTGTTCTTCGGTGGGTTCATGATGTTCCTCGGCTTCATGGCCATCCGCAAGATCGTCGACATCGAGGTCTGACATGATCCTTCCCCTCTTTGTGGCCGCCATCGCGGCGGCGGCGATCTTGCTGATCGTGTTCGGGCTCGCCGGCAGTCGGTCGGTCGACCCGGTCCAGGCCCGGCTGACCCAGCTCGGGACGATGCAGGCCAAGAACCTCGAGGAGCTCGAGCTCCAGCAGCCGTTCCTCGAGCGGACCCTGCGTCCGCTGGCCAGCCGGATGTCCGGCACGGTCGGCCGGGTGACGAGTCAGTCGTTCGGCGACCGGACCCAGAAGCGGCTGGCCCTCGCCGGCAACCCCGGCGACCTGGGCGTCACCGAGTGGCTCGGGATCAAGGGCATCTTTACGATCATCTTCTCGATCGTCTTCTTCCTGCTCGCCCTGGCAGTCCTGAACATGGGCATCATCGGGGGGATCCTGGGCGCGATGGTCGGCGGCGTGATCGGCTTCGTCGCCCCGGAATTCTGGCTGGGACGGCGGATCCGGGCGCGCCAGAAGGCGATCCTGATCATGATCCCCGATACCCTCGACCTGCTGACGATCTCGGTCCGGGCCGGTCTCGGCTTCGACGCCGCGCTGGCCAAGGTGGTCGAGAAGCTCAAGGGCCCCCTGTCGGACGAGTTCCGTCGGGGTCTGGCCGAGGTCCGCGTCGGGAAGTCGCGCCGGGAAGCCCTGCGCGACATGGTCCCGCGGACCGAGGTCGCGCCGCTGACCAACTTCATCGGCGCGATCATCCAGGCCGAGCAGCTGGGTGTGTCGATCTCGAAGGTCCTCCAGGTCCAGTCCGAGCAGCTCCGGATCGAGCGCCGTCAGCGAGCCGAGGAGATGGCCGCCAAGGCACCGATCAAGATGCTCTTCCCGCTCGTCGGCTGCATCTTCCCGTCGCTGTTCATCGTCATCCTCGGGCCAGCCATCATCCTGATCGTCAAGAACCTCAAGGTCTAGACGCCCGGCAGCCGCGGGCCACGCCCTCAACGGCGGATCGATGACCCTGCGCGCCGCGAACCTCACCCGACACAGCCTCCTGGCCGCCTCGCTCGAGTCAGCCGACTCGCTGTGGGCCAGGTTCCTGGGCCTGATGGGCCGCTCGGGCCTGGCCGGCGACGCCGGCCTGTGGCTGCCAGGCGGCAACGGCATCCACATGATGTTCATGCGGTTCGCCATCGACTGCGTCTTCGTCGGCGATCCGTCGCCGGTCGACGGCACCCGGGCGGTGGTCGCCATCCGGCGCGCCCTGCCGCCCTGGCGCGGCGTGGTGTGGTACGTCCGGGGCGCGCACGGGACCCTCGAGCTTCCGGTCGGCACGATCGACCGGACGGAAACCGCCGTCGGCGACCGGATCCGTCTCGAGCGAGCCGACCACCCGCGCTGAGGAGGAGCAGGGTCCGGGACCGCCGGGCACGCGCCAGACAACGGGCGGACAACTGGCGAGCAAGCGGCGGGCGAGCGACGCGTGGCAGGATGCCGGCCATGCCCAGTCTCTCCCGGCTGCTGGATCTGGCCCTGCCGGCCACGTGCCCGGGCTGCGATCGTGAAGGCGAACCACTGTGCTCGGCCTGCCGACCGGCGCTCTGGGTGCGGCTCGACCGGCCGGCTGGCGTCCCCATCGGCTTGCCGGCCCAGCTTCCGGCTCCACTCGTGCAGCTCGAATGGGCCGCCCCCTTCGCGGGGACCGTCCGGGCCGCACTCCACGCCCTCAAGTACTCGGGCGAGCGCCGCCTTGCCGGGCCGCTCGGCGATGCCGCTGCCGAGCGCTGGCGACGCGTCGGGGTCGGTGGAGACATCGTGGTTCCGGTCCCCGTCCACGCCGAACGAGCGCGCCAACGGGGCTATGACCAAGCCGGGCTCCTGGCCGATGCCGTGGGCGATCGCCTGGGGTTGCCAGCGGTCGCCCTGCTGGAGCGCCATCGCCGCACCGTGGCCCAGTTCGAGCTCGATCGAGCCCACCGCGGAGCCAACGTGTCGGGCGCATTCAGGCTCCGCCCGGATGTTGCCGGCCAGTCCATGGTGCGCGGCCGCTGGGTGGTCCTCATCGACGATGTCACGACCACGGGCGCGACGCTCGCCGCCTGCGCCGAGTCGCTCATGGCGGCCGGTGCCCTGGCGGTGTCCGGACTGACCGTCGCCCGCGAGCGCTGACCGGCCGGAGCGATCGGCGGCCTATACTCGATCAACGTCGAGCAGACCCATCGGGACGCGGCTTCGGCGTCACCACAGCGGCGACGTCCACGCGCCAGGAGCGTGTCGGGGAGGCTTCCGTGAGGACGATCGTCAAGGGCAAGAACCTCGAGGTGCCCGAGCCGCTGCGACGCCACGCCGAGCGCAAGCTGGCCCGTCTCGAGCGGCTCCTCGACGATCGCAGCGAAGCCCTCGTCGAGCTATCCGTCGAGGCTCATCGCAGCCAGGATGATTCCCGGATCGTCACGGTCACCCTCGTGATCGATGGCCGTCCGGTGCGCAGCACGGCCGCCGCGATCAGCCACGAAGCCGCCATCGATGTGGTCGTCGACAAGCTCGAGCGCCAGGTGGTCGACCAGCGCCAGAAGCCGCGCGTACGCGCTCGCCCGATCGAGGAGAAGCACATTCTCAGTCGTCTGGCTGATGGAACGTCCGACGCGGACCGGCCACGCCGGATCGTCAAGACCAAGCGCTTTGCGATCGAGCCGATGTTCGAGGAGGACGCCATCGCCCAGATGGAGGAGCTGGGCCACAGCTTCTTCCTATTCGTCAATGCCGAGAACGAGCGGCTGGCCCTCGTGTATCGCCGTTCCGACGGCGACTTCGGACTGATCGAGCCGGTCATCGGCGGTTCGTATGCACCAGCAGGGCGGCCACATGGAACGGACCGCGATCGCCGGACGCGAGCCGGCTGAGGGCGATCATCGCGCGATCGGGATCGGCGGGCGTTCATGCTCGGGTGCCAGACCGTACGATGCCCGGATGAGTCCCGATGGTCGACGGATCGGCGCCCACCTGCCGCTCGGGCAGGGGATGGTGCCCGCCGTCGAGCGCGCCCACGCCATCGGGCTCGACACGCTCCAGGTGTTCAGCGACAACCCGACCGCTTGGCGCCGGCGAAGAGAACCGCCCAAGGATCTACCGCGGTTCCGAGCTCGGATCGAGGAGCTGGGCCTTGGCCCAATCGCGATCCACGCGGCCTACCTCGTCAATCTGGCCGGTTCCGACCAGGCCTTCGTGGAGCGGTCCATCGACGTCCTCGCGACGGAGCTCCGGGTTGCGCCCGCGTTCGCAGCCCGCTACGTCAACGTCCACATCGGCTCCCACCGCGGAACCGACGTGGCGACGGGGACGAGGCGTCTGGCCGATGGCGTCGCCAGGGTCCTGGCCGAGGCCGACGAGGGTCCGGAGGCGGCGACGCTGGTCCTGGAGAACTCGGCCGGCGGCGGTGACGGGCTGGGTGTCACCCTCGAGGAAATCGCCGCGATCATGGACGCCATCGCGGCCCGCGGCGTGGCTCCGGCGCGCGTCTCGGTCTGCCTCGACACGGCCCACCTGTGGGCGGCCGGTTACAGCATCTCGGATCCGACCGAGGTCGATCGCCTGGTGACCAGCTTCGACCGGCTGATCGGGCTGGAGCGCCTGCCGATGATCCACCTCAACGACTCTCGTTCGGAGCTCGGCTCGCGGGCGGACCGCCATCAGCACATCGGCGCCGGTTCGATCGGTGCAGCGGGAATGCGCGCGATCCTGACCCATCCCGGACTGGCCGGTGTCACCTACTACCTCGAGACGCCAGGCATGGACGAGGGCTATGACGCGGTCAACGCGGCCCGGGTCCAGGATCTCCTCGCCGGTCGGCCACTGCCCGATCTACCCGCCGAGGCGATGAACCTGCCCGGCAGCCGATCGCGGACGCACCCCGCGGTCGACGAGGATCTCGCCGCGGAGCCGCCACCTGACGGGCCGCGCCGGAGCCTCGCGAACACCCGCAGACAAGAGCGAACGCCGGCCCCCCCAGTGGGCCGGCGTTCGCGATCCCCGAGACCCGGATGCGGAGGGATGGATCCGGGCCGGAAACGGTAGAGGCTGGATCAGTAGCGACTGGTCGGGCGGCCCGACGGTGGTCGGCTGGAAGAACGGACGGTTCCCAGGCGGGTCTGTCCGCTGATCGAGGCCGGCGACCCGGAGGTCCCGGCTCCGACCGGACTGGGTGCGGCACCGCCGCCGCGAAGGTACGGCGAGGGGAGCGGACGGGTGGGTTCCACGCCGGGGCCGTACGTGCGCCCGAGGCGGCGCATCCGGACGGCCAGGTAGTACTCCATGATCTGGCGCACCTGCGGCTCGCCGAGCACGTCGTCGGAGCGCAGGGCGTATTCGACCCGAGCGGTCGGATTGGCCGAGCCGGAGGACATCAGCCCCAGGTACTGAGGCGTGTCGGCGTCGTCACGCAGCTCCCGCAGCCCGCGAGCGAGCTTCGTGGCCGTGCCGAGGGAGGGCATCCGATCGCCACGGATAAGCCGCGAAATCGTCGAGTGGTCGACGCCAGACTGCTGGGCGAGCTGCCGCTGCGACATCTTCTTGGCTTTGAGTTGGGCCCGAAGCCATTCGTTGAACGCTCGGCCATTCTGGGTCGTCATCGGCTGCTTGGTCGCTCCGTTGGCGAGGGGCCGGGGCGTCCCCGGGTCAGGCAGCAACTATCCGCCGCGCGGGTGGTGCCTCCCCATCACCCGTTCGTACCGGCCGCGGAGCGCCGACCGGAGCGCGGCAGTGGCGGGTGGAGTGCGGTTGGAGGGGGTCCGGTGGGCCTCGACCGGGGCGTTCTGGCACCGGCCCGAAACGCTCCTCGCCGGCGACTGGTGCGTGAGCTGGCGGATTCGCCTGGCTTCGGTCAGGCGGTTGAGCCAACCCCCGGCGCGCCGCTCTCGGTGATGCCCCGGCCGCGACGCAGCGGCGAGATCGCGTAGGCGATGCTGCCCAGGATGATGATCGAGACGACGCTGATCGCGCGGTCGACGAGGGTGATCGCCAGCGCCTCAGTCGGCGGCACGTTGTAGACCAGGGTCAGGACCGCGACGATCCCGGCTTCGACCACCCCGATCCCGGCCGGCGTCAACGGGACCGCGGTCAGCAACGACCCCGTGAGGGCCACGAAGAAGGCGCCGCTGGGACCGACCTGGACGTCGGGGAAGCCCAGGGCGAGGACGACCAGATAGAGTCGCACGGCCTCCGTCGTCCAGATCAGCCCGGTCAGGACGACCAGGCCGGGCAGCGAGCGCAACCCGACCGCCGAGAAGACGCCCTCCTCGAAGCGGTCGTACAGCTCCACGACCTGGTGCGGCAGCGGCAGGCGGGTGATGATCCGCCTCCCGAAGTTGCGCATCGTGAGCAACCCGGCGACGAGGATCACGACCAGCACCACGCCGATCGCAAAGACGAGCTGGACTTGCGGTGGCAGGCCCCTGCGGAAGCTGATGAAGCCCGACGCGAGCCCCAGGACCACGATCGCGAACAGGTCGAGGATTCGCTCGATGAAGACCGTTCCGAACGTCCGGCTGAGCGAGACCGGGCTGTTGATCTTGAGCAGGTACGCCCGGTAGACGTCACCGAGCTTGGCCGGGACGAGACAGTTGACCAGCCACGAGATGAAGATGATCCCGGTCGAGTCACGAATCCTCAGCCGGAAGCCCGTGCCCCGGATGAGGATCGCCCAGCGGAGTCCGCGCAGCGGGAAGCCCAGGTAGAAGATCGCCAGCGCGGCCAGGAGGAGGAGCTTGTTCGACTCGCCGATGTAGCCCGGCAGCTCGTCGAGCTTGAAGCCCGGCAGTGCCCGGCTGAACAGCACGAGCAGGAGGATGGGCAGCACGATCGACACGACCGTGCGCGGCTGGCGAAGGCGGCGCACGAGCGAGAGCTGATCGGCGGTGATCTGCTCGTCGTCCGGAAGCTCCGGGCGGTCGTCCGGGAGATCAGGGCGGTGGTTCGGCGCCGGTCTCGTCCGATCGTCGTTCATGGCTCCCTTTCCGCCCGTCGATCGTCGGCCCGCCCCAACGGCACCCGGCCATTGCCGCGGGTCCGCTGGACCAGCTTGGCGACCGGGGTCAGCAGCCGTGCCACGTAGGATGACCGACCCGGGACGAGAGCGGCGGACGGCAACGCGCGGAGCAGGCCGGCGGCCGTCGACGGGTCCCCCTCGAGGACGGTGTAGGCCAGCCCCACCTCCAGGATCGAGTGGGCGTCGGACACGGCGACCCCGGGCAGCCCCTGATCGCGGGCGAATGCCGCGGCCCGCTCGTTGCCCGAGCGGCCCACGATCCGGGCGTTCCACGCCTCGACCCAGTCGACCTGGTCGGCCAGGCTCGCCAGATGCGGATCGTTGAGCAGCGAGCTGCGGTAGCGGTCGAAGGGGTGTGGGATCCCGATCAGGCCGCCCTGATCGCGGACCGCGGCAATGGCCGCGGCGGCGGGCAGGCCGGGTGGGATGGGCCGCTCGAGGAACAGGCAGATGAGGTCGCCCTCACGGGTCCTGACCTCCGAGCCGACGATGATCGTCAGCCCGGCCGGCGCACGGTCCCGAGCTCGCAGCGCCTCGTCGATCCGGTCGTGGTCGGTGATCGCCAGGTGGGTCAGGCCGCGGCTCCGAGCGGCGCGCGCGACGGCGGCCGGATCGCTCAGCGAATCGAAGCTGCCCCGGGTATGACAGTGGAGGTCGACGAAGGCTCGTGGCGAAAGGGGAGTCGGGGGCCCGGCGCCTGCGCTCAACATGCCTCGGGCCTGACTCGCTCCGGCGGCGGGCCCCCAACTCCCCAGAGCCGGCACGGACTCCGGCGACGCGGACGGATGTCAGACCTGCTGGACGAGGGACTTCTTGAAGAA
>JAXDKT010000016.1:0-16438 GCA_034666965.1 Chloroflexota bacterium
CCCGGGTCTGGAGGAAGCCACTCCGCCACTCGCTCAGGAACCGTCGATCATCGCCCTGGACGCCGCGGCGCATGAGCACGACCGGATCGCGTTCGTGCCCGGCGGCCAGGTGGGCGTTCCGTTCAGCCCGCGCTCCGACGACGGCTGGACCGTCGACGGGCTGGCGCCGAGGAGGCTGCCGGCGGGTGCCGCCTCGGGGCGAGCGATGGCCGCCAGCCGCCAGGGCACGGTCTGGGCACCGTCCTCGAAGGCCCCCGAGGCGCGCCTTCCCGGGCTCCCATGGGGTCCCGGTCGGATCGACGAGCCGGCTCCCGGGCCGGCCATTCGCGCCGAGCCGGTGTCGGCGCTGGTCACGGCTGAGCGGCTGGTCGCCTCGCCGGGCGCGACCGATCTCCGCCGCCAGGTGTTTGGATTCCTGCCCTATTGGGAGCTCGGGGACGGCTCGACCCGGCTGGACTACCGGCTCCTGTCGACGATCGCCTATTTCGGGGTGGGGGCCGATGCCGACGGCGATCTGATCAAGCGCAACCAGGACGGATCCACGTCGGTCGGCTGGGCGGGCTGGACCAGCGCCCGGATGACGTCGGTCATCGAGGCGGCCCACCGGCGCCATGCTCGGGTCGTGCTCACGGTCCAGGCCTTCGCCTGGACCACCCGGCAGGCGGACGACCAGTCGGCGCTGCTGGGCAGTGCGACCGCCCGGCTCAAGCTCGCTCGCCAGATCGCGGCGGCCGTCCGCGACCGGGGTGCCGATGGGGTCAACCTCGACTTCGAGCCGCTCACCGCGGGGCGTGCCGACGAGTTCGTGGCCCTCGTCCGGACCATCCGGACGGAGCTGAACCGGATCGCCCGGGGCTACCAGCTGACGTTCGACACGACCGGCTGGATCGGCAACTATCCGATCGAGGCCGCCACCGCCCCGGGCGCCGCCGACGCGATCTTCATCATGGGTTACGACTACCGCACCGCCTCGTCGGGATCGGCCGGCTCGATCGCGCCCCTGGGCGGCCCGACCTACGACCTGGTCGATACCGTGCTGGCCTTCACCGATCGGGTGTCTGCCCGCAAGCTGATCCTGGGCGTGCCCTACTACGGGCGGGCCTGGTCCACCGTGTCGGACAAGCCACGCGCCAAGACCCGGACCGGATCGAAGTACGGCTGGTCGACCTCGGTGACCTACGACACCGCGGCAGCCCTGGCCAAGCAGCACGGCCGGCGCTACGACCGCCGCGATGCCTCGGCCTGGATCGCCTACAAGCGGCGCAACTGCAGCGCGGCATCCGGCTGTGTGGCCACCTGGCGCGAGGTCTACTACGACGACGCCCAGAGCCTCAAGGCGAAGTACGACATGATCAACCGCTACGGGCTGCGCGGCGCCGGCATCTGGGCTCTCGGCTACGACGGGACCCGCCCGGAGCTGAACCGCGCGATCGTGGCCAAGTTCGTCCACGACACCACCCCGCCGGAGACCGGCATCGACTTGCTGGCCCCGCGCCAGGGGGACGAGGGCTTCAGGGTCACCTGGTCGGCCCAGGACATGAACGCGATCCGGAGCTACGACGTCCAGATCTCCGTCGACGGCGGCACGTGGAAGTCGTGGCGGACCGGGACGCGGGCGACCGAGGCGATCCTGCTCGGCCGTGACGGTCACAGCTACGCCTTCCGAGCGCGGGCGACCGACAGCAAGGGCAATCGCGGCCGTTGGAACATCGCCAGCCTGCCGAACGCCCGTCCGGACCTGCGCAAGGGGGGCTTCGCGACGGTCAAGGCCGCCACCTTGAGCGTGCGCAGCCGGCCCGACACCGCGGCGGCAGCGGTCACCAGCCTCGAGGCGGGGGACGTCGTGGCGATCACCGGTGGACCGGTCCAGGCCGACGGCTACAGCTGGTACCAGGTCAGCGGTCCGTTGCGGACCTGGGGACCGACCGAGCCCGTCCGGAGAGGCAACTGGGTGGCCGGCAAGAGTGGGTCGGTGGCCTACCTGGTTGGACGCACGCCGCCCAACACGACGATCGTCGATGCGGGCATCGCCGGGCTCTCGTTTGGGCCCGGCGGCCGGGCCTCACTCGGGTCGACCCCGAGCGCCCGCGCCGCCCGCGCCTTCTCGCCCAACGGCGACGGGTCCGAGGATGGCCTGCTGCTGCGCTGGACGAATGGCGTGGCGCTCGATTCGCTGACGCTCAAGGTGCTCCGCGCGGACGGATCGCCGGTCGGGACCCGGCGCATACCTGGCCTCGGCCAGGGCTCCCAGGCGTGGTTCTGGGACGGAGCCGTCGACGATCGCCGCCTCGTCGACGGGCGATACGTCCTCCAGCTCGTCGGGAAAGCCGGGTCTCGGACGTTCAGCGCGCCGTCGGTCCAACCGATGCTTGCGGCCCAGGTGGACCTGTACGCCGTTGCGATCGACACCGTCGGTCCGCGGCTGATCGGGGCGACCGCCACGGGCCGCTTGGTGTCACCGCCCCGCGACGGCCGCCGCGACCGGATCCCGGTCACGGCGAACTCGGTCGGCGCCAGCCGCTGGCGACTGACGGCAGCACCCTTGACCGGCGGCGCGCCGGCCGCTCCGGTGCGGACCATCGAGGGCCCCGGCGGCGCCGCGCGCACCTCGTGGGATGGCCGGACCGACGCCGGGCTTCCGGCTCGCGACGGCCGCTACCGACTGACCATCGCCGTCCTCGACGCGGCCGGCAACTTCAAGGCTCGCGCCTGGGACGTCGTCGTCGACGGCAACGCGCCGATCATCAGCGGGCAGGCGGGCCCGCCATCGTTCTCGCCCGACGGTGACGGTGTGGCTGACGCGACGGTCGTGGGCTGGACGACCACCGAGCCGGCCGCCACCAGTGTCGCGATCTACCACGGGACCAGGCTCGTCCGGAGCTTCAAGCTGGTCGGCGCTCGGGCCGCCGGGTCGATCCGCTGGAACGGACGGACGAAGGCTGGGGCGCTGGTTGGCGACGGGACGTACGAAGCCCGGATCACCGTCCAGGACGTGGCTGGCAACCGGCGCACGGGCAGCATCGCGATCAGGATCGACCGGACAGCCGGCTGGCTGCGCTGGGCGCCGGGCGCGTTCTTCCCCCAGGACCTGGACTCGCTGGGCCGGACCGCGCGAGCCTCGTTCAGGTTGACCCGCGCGGCGACCACCTCGCTCCAGGTCGTCGACCTCGGCGGGCATCCGGTCCGGACCGCCTGGTCGGGTCGTCGGCAGCGACCGGGCACGGTTCGCTGGACCTGGGACGGCCGCGACGGCAGCGGGCGGATGGTCGCCCCCGGGACGTACAACCTGGTCCTGACCGCGGTCAGTGCCTATGGGACGACCAGCCTCAGCCGGACCGTCGTGGTCGACGCGTTCGCGGTCACGCTGTCGGCCACCCGGCTCAAGCCGGGCCGGACCCTGGTCGTCTCCTTCGGGTCCGTCGAGGGCCTGTCCACCCGCCCGGTGGTGACGTTCGACCAGACCGGCCGTCCCCCGCAGACGCGCTTCGCGCGGCTGGTCGGACCGGGCCGCTACACGATCAGCTTCATGGTGGCGGCCGGTGGCAGCGGACCGGCCACGGTCAAGATCAGCGCTCGTGACAGTGCCGGCCACCCGAACGCCACGACGCGGAGGGTGACCGTCCAGTAGGAGTGGGTCGCGGCGCCGATCGAGTCCCGTACACTGGTCTCGATGGCCGTCCAGCCAACCGGACCTGTCGCGCCCGCCGCCGAGGTTATCGTGACGATCTCACCGCTGCCGGCATCCGAGGGGAGCCCGCCGGTTGGGACCGGCGCCTGGGTGGTCCTGCCGACCTACAACGAGGCCGAGAACCTGCGCCCGATCGCGCAAGCCATCCTCGAGCGGCTCCCGGGTGCGACGCTGCTCGTGGTCGACGACAGCTCGCCCGACGGGACCGGAGCGCTGGCCGAGGAGCTGGCCGCCGACGATCCGCGGGTCCAGGTCCGGCACCGACCGGCCAAGCAGGGACTGGGCCGGGCGTATCTCGACGGCTTCGGGCAGGCCATCGCCGGCGGTGCCGGCGTCATCATCCAGATGGACGCCGACTTCAGCCACGACCCGGCCGTCCTGCCCGATCTGATCGAGCCGATCGCCGCGGATCGGGCCGACCTGGTCATCGGGTCACGCTACATGACCGGTGGCGGGGTGGAGGATTGGGGTCTCGTCCGGCGTCTGATCTCGCGGGGCGGCAGCCTCTTCGCCAAGATGGTTCTCGGTCTCACCCCGCACGATCTGACCGGCGGGTTCAAGGCCTGGCGCTCGAGCACGCTCGGTGCCATCCCGTTCGAGGGCGTCCACGCCGGCGGCTACGTCTTCCAGATCGAGATGACCTACCGGGCCAGTCGTCTGGATGCCCGGCTAGCGGAGATCCCGATCGTCTTCCGCGACCGGCGCGCCGGTCAGTCCAAGATGTCGCGCCGGATCATCGTCGAGGCGCTGCTCGTCGTGATCACCCTGCGCTGGGACGAGCTGCGCGGTCGCGGGCCGGCCAGGCGCGGATCGGCTGACCGTCGCCCCGACGAGCGGGGCTGACCCTCAGACCGTCAGCCAGCGGGTCGGTCCGGCGCCGCTCGGGGATGGGGCCGGCGAACCGCTCGGTGACGGCGCCGCGGTCGGCGGCGGTCCGCCCTTGACGATCTTGACCGCGGTTCCGAGTGGCATCACGTTGACGAAGGTCTGCCCGGCGGTCAGCGTGACCTGCACCCCGGCCGCGTTGTAGAACTTCGTCGGCGCGGTCAGCGACTTCTTGCGCCAGCTGCCCTTGATCGTCTTGCCATTGGTGGCGATCCAGGCCACGCCGCTGCCGATGACCTTGGCCTCGAGCCGGTGCTTGTTGGGGTGGCCGTCGTTGAGCGGGCCGAAGCTCATGATCATGATCACGACGTTCTTGGGCGCGACCCGCTTCTTCGTCGCGCCGTCCTTCTGCTTGCCCTCGACGCTGACCGTCCGGAGGTAGGTGTTCGTGGTCCGGTCGTAGTCGTAGCGGATCGCGCTGGTCGAATAGGCGAAGCTGATGGTGCCGCCGACGGGGCGCACCTCGAGCGGCGCATCCGGCGCGAACTGCCAGGCCGGCTTGTAGTCGCCCGCCTTCGCCCCCAACCGCCGGGCCAGCGAGTCGAGCTGGAGTCCGGTCGTGTACAGGTTGTGAGGCGGGAACCGGGTGCTGACCCGGCGGAATGATCCGGACCAGCGGAACTCGTCGGCGTTGTACACGAGCTGGCCGTTGCCCTGGGCCCTGAGCGTGTCCAGCGCCTGGGGCGACCCACCAGCATGGGCGTAGACCGCCTTCCACTCGGCGGCCCAGGCGATGTAGTAATACCGCGAGCTGCGAACCGGACCCACGTCGCCTGGCCGGTTCTCGCCAAAGATCATCATGTAACGCGGGATGCCACCCTCGGCCGGCGCCTGCCAGACCACCGACGCCGCGCTGAAGCCGGACTGGGGCCGCGCGGCCGAATGATCGTCGACCATCACCGCGATCGGGTGGCGGCGGGCCTGCGCTGGGGTAACGAGCAGCCCGGTCAGTGGCGCGGGAACCAGGTTCGTTGTCGGCTGGGGGGTGGGGCTCGGTTCGACGCTCGGTGACGCGCTGGCAATCGGCAGGCTGCCGCTGGGCGCCGCGCTGGGCCCTGCCGCCACGGGCGACCCGTTGGCCGGCTGAGTCGGCGGGCTGCTCCCGCACGCCCCGACCAGCAGGCCGACCAGCAGGGCGCACGTGACGGCGCGCATCGACGTCGGAGCAGGGACGGACATTCGGGATCCTCGGGGCGGGTGCGGACGCACCTGACGCCGGGCAGGATACCCGACCCGCGACTCGGATCCGATTGCGCACCATGGCGTGCGCCCGGGCGGCCGGCTTCGTCTCCGACATTCGGCCGCGGAGCGGGTAGGCTGGCGGTCCGCAGTCCGCAGCCGGAGCCTGACCAATGAGCCACTCGCCGAGCCGTGCCGAGGGACCGCCGACACCGGCCCCGACCGCCTCCAAGGACCCTGCCGGCGAGCCCGTGGAGGGCGGCCCGGGGGCCATCCCCCAACATGGCGCGATCGGCGCCGTCGAGTCCGACGAGGTGGCCGTCTCGGTCGGGGCCATCGCCGCCGCCCGTGCCCGCCGCGTGTCGGTCCGGGTCGGGGCGATCGGCGCGGTGGCGGCCCGCAAGGTGCGGGTCAGCCAGGGCGTGGTCGGTGCGGTGGCCGCCCGCGAGGCGCGCTTCAAGCAGACCGTCGTCCGATCGGTCATCGCCCGCGACGTCCATTTCGGGCCGGGCTCCGGCGCCGCGGTGGTGATCGCGGCACGAGTCGACGGCGACGCCAGGATCCTGCTCGATTGGCGCGGCGGACTGGCGGCCGGTGCGGTCCTGGGGTTCGCCTGGATGGTCCTCCGCCGGCTCCGCTGACCGGCGGGCGACCTATAATCGTCGTTCGGTCGGCCGTCACCGCCGGGCTGGTTTCGCGGAATCCGACCTGTCTCGAGCCGGAGGCACCGTGATCGATCCCTCCGCGCGCCGCGCGAGCGCGCCACTGGTCCCGGCGGTGCGGCCCGACGTCGGGCCGGAGGAATCCGCGGCCGTGGCCGAGGTCCTCATGTCGGGATCCTCGACGGACGGGGAACGCGCCGCCGAGATCGAGGCCCGCTGGGCGGCCTACGTCGGAGTCCGCCACGCGGTGGCGGTGGTCAATGGCACCGCCGCCCGAATGTGCATCCTGGCTGGCCTGGGGATCGGTCCCGGCGATGAGGTGATCACCGTCAGCCACACGGGCAACGCCACGATCAGCTCGATCCTGTACACGGGGGCGACCCCGGTCTTCGTGGACATCGAGCCGGACACCTACCTCATCGATGCGGCCCGGATCGAGACCGCCATCAGCCCGCGGACCCGGGTCATCTTCCCGGTCCATCTCCATGGTCTCGTCGCGGACATGGACATGATCACGGCGATTGCCGACCGACACGGGCTGGCGGTCGTCGAGGACGGCGGGGCGGCCCACGGGGCGACGTTCCGAGGCCGCCGTGCGGGCTCGTGGGGACACGGCGCCTTCGGCCTCTACGGCGTGGGTCAGGGCGGACTGATCACCACCGATGACGATCGCCTGGCCGACTGGATCCGGCGCTACCGCGACCACGGTCGGCGAGGCGGCCAGGCGGAGATCCTGGGCTTCGACTTCCACCTGTCGGACGTCGCCGCCGCGATCGGGCTCATCGGGCTGGGCCGGATCGACGCAGCGATCGAGGCGCGCCGCGCCATCGCCGCTCGTTATGGCGGGGCCTTCGCCGGCCTGCCCATCCGCCGACCGCAGGCGCCGGCCGGCCGGCGTCACGTCTTCCACCGCTACACGATCGGCGTGGGGGCCGCCCGCGACGCCATCGTCGCCGACCTGGCCGAGCAGGGTGTCGAGGCGGCAGTTGAGCTGCCGCTCCCGGTCCACCGCCAGCCGTACGTGCTGGAACGAGGGATCCATGCCGATCTTCCGGTGACCGACGCCACCGCGGAAGGCTCGTTGAGCCTGCCGATCTACGCTGGTCTAAAGCCCGACGAGGAGGCGCGCGTGGTCGGGGCGGTGCGGGCCGCGGTCGGACGCCACGTCAGGGAGCCCGTCCGGGCTCCAGCCCGCAGCCCGGTCCGATCGGCCTCCGTCACGCGATGACGATCGCCCGGCCGGTCCCGGGCCGGCTTCGGGTCGCGATCGTGGCCGCGAACACGTTCGAGTACGAATCGCGGCTGCTCAAGACGGCCTTGACCCTGGCCGCCGACGGTCACGCCGTGACGGTCGTGGCCTTTGCCGCTCCCGGGCTGCCCGCGGCCGCCACGCTGGCCGAAGGCGTCGACCTTCGCCGGGTCGTCCTCGATCGCCGGATCGCCAGCGGACTGCGGCCGTTGCCCACCACGCTCCGCTCGGCCATCGTCCGGATGACCGGGCTCGCAGCGGACGCGGAGGCGCTGCCGGCCGGGCCGGCCCGCGGCGGGGACCGCCTGCGGGCGCCGCTCCGCCGCGGCCTCGAGATCCTGGCCACGGTCCGGCGGGGGGGGTCGTGGGCCGCCGCGGTCGCCGCGGCGGCACCGCAGGCCGACGTCGCCCATGCCAAGGCCCTCGTGGCCCTGCCGGTGGCCCGGGCCGCTGTCCGGCGGACGGCCGGTCGACGCGGCCGATTCGTCTACGACATCGCCGACCTGCACACCGAATCGGCCCGCTTGGTCAAGCTGCCGACCGTTCTCCGCGCGCTCGTCCGACGGCGTGAGCGGAGCTTGGTTCGCCAGGCGGCGGGTGTCCTCGCGGCGACCCCGGCGATGGCCGTGGAGGTCGCCCGCCGCTTCGACGTCCCGACGCCGATCGTGCTCCTCAACTGCCCGCCGGCGTGGCATCCCGAGACACCCGGGCCGATCGCGTCGGAACGTCTCGCGGCCGCGATCGGACTGCCGTCGGGAGGCGAGCGACCACCGATCGTGCTTTACCAGGGAGCCTTCCGGGTCGACCAGGGGATCGAGGAGCTGGTGGCCGCCGTCGACGATCCCGTCCTCGTCGCGACTGGCGCGGTGATCGTGTTCCTGGGCTTCGGTCGACTCGATGCCTGGCTGCGCGCGGAGTCCGCCCGCCGGCCGGGGCGGATGGCCGTCCTCGCGGCCGTGCCCGAGGCCGAGCTCCTGGACTGGACCGCCGGCGCCGACGTGGCCTTCGTGGGGGCGCCCCCACGGACGCTCAACCAGCGCCTGACCCTGCCAAACAAGCTCTTCCAGTCGATCATGGCCGGCGTTCCGATCGTCGTCGGCGAGGGCACCGAGCATTGCCGCCTGGCGAGCTCCGAAGGCGTGGGTCGCTGTTGCGACATCGATGCGCCGGCCTCGATTGCGGCCGCCGTCGCCGAACTCCTGGCCGCCCCGCCGGCCGAGCGCGACGCGCTGCGGGCCCACTGTCGGACGGTGGCCCTCGAGAAGTACAGCTGGGAATCGACGCGGGACGGTCTGGTCGAGCTGTATCGCGGCCTGGCCGACCGACCCAGCGTGGGCGCATGAGCGAGCCGGAGCCGACCCCGGCCGGGCGCCGGCTCGTCCTGCTGCTCAACAACCCGTTCGTGGCCGACAGCCGCTCGTGGAAGCTGGCCCGAAGCCTGGCCGAGGCCGACTGGACGGTGACCGTCGTGGCCCGGACCGGACCTGACTTGCCAGCACGCGAGGTGCGCGACCGGTTCACCGTCGTGCGGGTTGCCCAACCCCGGCCATTGGCCTGGCTGCGGACCCCACCGCTTCCGGACGCCGCGACCGGCGACCCGGGCCGCCATCGAGTCTCTGGTCCGCAACGAGTCCGCGCTGCGACGACGGCGATCGTGGGCCGATCGCTCCAGGCGTTGCGCTATCTCCGGCTCAGCGGGCAGTGGGCCGCCGCCGTCGCCGATGCCGTTCCCGCCGGTGCGGACATCTGGCAGGCGGAGGGGATGATCACGCTGCCCGTGGCACTCGGCTTGCGCAAGCGGCTCGGCGGCCGGGTCGTCTACGACGCCCGCGACCTGCAGGTCGAGAGCTCCCGGTTCGCCCGGCTGCCCGGGCCCTGGCGGTGGCTGCTGTCGCGACGCGAGCGGGCCTGGGCTCGTTCGGCCGACGCGACGATCACCACCAACGAGCCCTACGCTGAGGTCCTGGCCCAGACGCTCGGCGTTCGTGCGACCGTGGTCTACAACGGTCCATTCGCCCCGGTCGGGGACCCGGGCAGCGCCGCACGGGCGGCCGCCATGCGCGAGCGATTGGGCATCCCCAGTGCGACGCCGATCGTGCTGTACCTCGGCAGTGTCGCCCCCGGCCGCGGTGTGGAGCAGCTGTGCCGAGCCATGGCCGACGTGCCGGCTGCGACGCTGCTCGTGGTCGGGCCCGGTGGCGCGTTCCGCGAGACACTCATGGCGGCGGCCGCTCAGCTGCCGGTCGGCGACCGGATCCGGTTCCTGCCGGGCGTGGCGCCTGAGCAGATCCCGGACTGGACCGCCGCCGCCGACGTCGCGGTCATGCCCATCCTGCCGACGACCCTCAACCACCGCCTGACCACCCCGACCCGGTTGTTCGACGCGCTGGGGGCGGGGGTGCCCGTGGTCGCCTCCGACCTGCCCGGGATGGCCGCCATCGTCCGCACGACGGGCGCCGGCGTGCTGTGCGATCCGGCCGACCCCGGGTCGATCGCGCGGGCCGTGCGCGAGGTCCTCGACGCTCCACCCGAGCGCCGGCGGGCCTACCGCGAGGCGGCCCTGGCCGCTGGCAGAGGCTACGCATGGGAGCACCAGATCGAAGCCCTCGTCGAGGTCTTCCGGCGGGTGTCAACTGCCCGCTAGACGATCCGGCCCGGGCACCGTCGCCTACAATCGCCGGGTGACCGCCCCCGACGATCGGCCCCGGATGGCAGCCCTCGGCCGTGTATGCCCCAGCTCGTGACGGCCTTCGTCGAGGCGACCAAACGGGCCTATCGGGCGCTCGTGCCGATTCGGGTGAGACGCGGCGTACGGGCTCGCCTGACGCCGGCGTCCGCCGCCGATCCACGAGCCGCCATCCGGCGCTTCGATCTCCCACTCCCGTCGACCGACCCGCCGGCCGTCGGGGCCCGAGCGTCGATCCGGATCGAGGCGCCGCGCGGCCTGTTCATCCCGAAGGAGCTCGAGCGCGGCGGGGTCCAGGGCTACGAGCCCGACACGATGGCGGTCCTGCTCGGGCTGGCCGAGTGGTGCCCGGGGCCCATCTTCGACGTCGGCGCGAATGTCGGACCATTTGCGCTGGTGGCACCGGCCCTCCTCGATCGGCCGTTCTTCGCCTTCGAGCCGGTTCCCGACATCGCCGACGCCCTCCGCTCGATCGTCGCCCGCAACGGCCTCGCCTGCACGATCGAACAGCTGGCCGTGGGTGATGCGACTGGGACCGCCACCCTGTACCTGTCGGCGGCGAGCGACGCCTCGAACTCGCTGCGACCCGGCTTCCGCACCCCGACCGGCAAGATCGAGGTTCCCCTGACCACGCTCGACGCCTACGCAAGCCGGACCGGTGTCTGGCCCGGGCTGCTCAAGATCGACACGGAGACGACCGAGCCGGCCGTCCTTCGTGGCGCGACCCAGGTCCTCGACCGCCGGCCATGGATCGTCTGCGAGGTGCTCTCGGGCTGGACCGAGTCGGAGCTCGAGTCGCAGCTGGGTCCGCTCGGCTACCGCTACTTCCAGATCTCGGACGAGATCCCCCTGGCCCAGAAGGCGGCGATTGTCGGCGACCCGACCCTGCGCCATCCCAACTGGCTGTTTGCGCCGAGCGACCCCGAGTCGAGCCTGTGGGCGAGCGTCAGCCGTTGGCGGGCGGCCATCGACGCCGCGGCCGGGCCGGCGACGCGCGTCGCGACAAGCCGATGACCGGAGCGCCCCAGGCAACGCCGCCCCCGTCCACCTATCGCCGGATCCGAACGACGATCGGGCGCCTGCTCCGCCGGGAGGCTCCCGGGGAAGGCACCCTCCGACGCCGGCTCGCGGGACTCGGTGCCTCCTTCCAGCCGCGCCGACCAGGCGACGTCTGGCGCACCTGGGCGAACGCCTCGCTCCGAACGTCGGTCGAGGTGGACCGGGCCGTGGCCGAAGTCGAGGCATGCGGCCTGCCGGCCCACAAGGATCGTCCCAAGAACTGGGATCTCATCGTCGCGCTGGGTGCCATTCTCGAGCGCACGAGCGAGACCGGCTCCGTGCTCGAGATGGGCGCGACCCAGTACTCGCGCCTGCTGCCCTGGCTGTATCTGTACGGCTACCGGCACCTCCGCGGGATCGACCTGGTCTACGACGGACCGACGCAGCTCGGTCCCATCCGCTATGAGCGGATGGACCTGACGGCCACGAGCTACCCCGACGCCTCGTTCGACGCGATCGCCTGTCTCTCGGTCATCGAGCACGGCGTCGATCTGGACGGCTACCTCCGCGAGGCCGCTCGCCTGCTCCGGCCGGGTGGCATCCTGGTCACCTCGACCGACTTCTGGTGCGAGCCAGTGGACACCCGCGGCCAGGAGGCATACGGCGGGTTGATCCGGATCTTCGCTCCCGCCGACATCGATCGCTGTCTTGAGCTGGCGGCGGGCCACGGGCTGACGGCGGCCGGTCCGGTCGACCTCGGCTGTGACGAGCGGGTCGTCCACTGGGAGCGCTTCGGGCTGGACTACACCTTCCTGAACTTCATCCTGATCAAGTCGGGCGGGCCGGCTTCTCGAGGACAACCTCAAAGAAGTCCCGGCTGAGGTCCGTCCTGGGGTAGCGGCCCAGGACAGACTCGAACCGTTCATAGAACGCCTCGTCCAATGGCGTCTCCGTGAAGCGCAGCATCCGGATCTTGAAGCCGATCCGCTCGAAGTGGCGCTCGTACTCCGACCAGGTCAGCCGGTTGACCCATTCCGCGCCCTCCTCGGGAAGGTCGTGGCGCCGGCAGTATTCGCGGAAGACGTCATCGTCGAAGAGCAGGTGCGGGAAGGGGAAGTTGATCCATCGGTAGCGATGCGAGGCCATCGGCCCACGATGGAGGTTGGCCTTGATCCAGGCCAGGCCGCCGGGCTTCATCACCCGGTACAGCTCGGCCAGCGCGGCATGGGGGTGCCTGACGTGCTCGAAGACGGCGAAGGAGACGACCCGGTCGAAGAAGTTCGCCTCGAATGGCCGGTCCACGGCGAGATCGGCGCGGACGAACGTGGTCCGCTCGTCGGCCAGCGTTGCCCAGGCTCGCCGCTCGGTCGGGTCGACGCCCCAGCCGTGCGAATCGAACTGATGACTCAGCGACCAGATCTCGTAGCCGGCGCCACAGCCAAACTCGAGGACGCGTCTGCCGGACAGGTCGATCGACCGGTGGACGGCCAGCAGCCGGGCCCGGGCTCGCTCCAGGAGGGCGTCGTCGTCGTACTCCTGGGGTGACGCCACCAGCGGCCGCTCAGCGAACTCGGCGTTGAGCGCCTCGAAGAGCTCGATGTCGAAGGCTGGCTCGCCGGCGATCGGCGATCCCGCCGGATCCCCGCTCGATCCGGCCGGATCCACTGCTGCGATGGGGTCATCGACCTTGGGCGGATCGGGCCAGGCGGCGACGACTTCCGCCGGCGCTGGATTCACCCGGAACCGATACGGGTGGCCCTCGACCAACCGCGGCGGCGTGGCCGGCGGGCCGAGCCCGACGCTGCGCCGGACCGCGCGGACGAGGCGGATCGCCGGCCTGCCCAGGACGGGCATCCGCTCGATCGCCGCACGGACCTGGCGGTCCGTCATCGCACCGAGCTCAGAACGTCAGGCTCGAGGTCGGGACCTTCGCGAAGCGCTGGGCATCCTCCTCCGCCAGGAGCTTCTGCTGGATCGCGCGTTGGGAGTACAGATCGACGATCGCTCCGGGCTCGCCCTCCGCGATGATCATGCCCTTCTCGAGGAGGATCGCCCGATTGCAGAATTCGCTCACGAAGCTCAGATCATGGGTGACCAGAACGATCGCCTTGGCCTTGCCGACGAGCTCGCGGACACGCGCCTGGCTGCGCGCCCTGAACGTCTGGTCGCCGGTTCCGAGGACCTCGTCGAGGAGGAGGATGTCCGGTGTGATCGCGGTCGCGATCGAGAAGCCGAGCCGCGCCCGCATGCCCGTGGAGTAGGTCTTCACGGGAGCGTCGATGAACTTGCCGATGTCGGCGAACTCGACGATCGACGGTGCCAGGTCGTCCATCTGCTTGCGGTCGATCCCCAGGAATGCCCCGGCGAGGTCGATGTTGTCGCGGCCGGTCAGCTCCAGCTCGAACCCGGCGCCCAGGGTCAGCAGGGTCGACACCCGACCGTGGGTCAGGATCTCACCCTCGGTCGGCTCGAGGATGCCGGCCAGGGCCAGCAGGAGAGTGCTCTTGCCGGCGCCGTTGGGGCCGATGATCGCGAGCGACTCGCCGTGCGCCAGCGAGAACGTCAGATGACGGATGGCCCAGAAGTGGTTGTCGCGGGTCCGATCGCGGCGGAGCATCCCGGCCAGCGACCCCTTCAAGGTCGTGCGCTTGGTCAGGCGCAGGTCGTAGCGGATGCCCAGGTCGTCGATCTCGACCGCCGGCTCAGGCGTCGTGCCCGGAACGGTCGGGGTCATCGGATCCATCACAGGATCCTCGCGAAAGCCGGCTCGGCCCGCTTGAAGCCGTAGATCGCGACCACGAGCAGCACGACCGATATCCCGAGCAGGAGGAGCAGGGCCAGCCAGTTGGGCGGGCCCATGCCGTAGGTGACGGAGCGGTACGCGTTGAACAGCACGGCGAACGGGTTAAGCGACAGGATCGAGTACAGCGTCGGGTGGGTGCTCGCGAGCGTGTCCAGCGGGATCAGGGCGCCCGACAGGTAGAACCACAGCCGGAGGGCATGGCTCATCACGTTCTGAACGTCGCGGAAGAACGTGTTGATCGCGGCGAACATCGTCCCCAGGGCCAGGGTGAACACGAGCTGGACCGCGGCGATCAACGGCAGGCAGAGCACCCAGGGGCTCAGTCGATCCAGGAAGAAGAAGTAGACGAGGCCCAGGGCGACCAGGCCAAAGACGAAGCTGACCGTGCCGGCCAGGACCGCGGCGGTGGGCAGGACCAGCTTCGGGAACTGGACCTGGCGAATGAGGCTCTGTCGCCCGGTGATCGACAGGGTCGTCTGGTTGAGCGTCGTGCTGAACCACTTCCAGGGCAGGATCGCCACGAACAGGAAGAGGGGATAGTCCTCGATCCGCTGCCTGAGCATGATCTCGAACAGCAGGAAGTAGACGGCCATCTGGAGGAGCGGATCGATGATCCACCAGAGCTGACCGAAGGCCGTGTTGGCGTGGGTTCGCTTGAGCTCGGCGCCGACCAGGAAGCGGGTCAGCCGGCGGTGACCGAGGATGTCGCCGATCCCGATCCGAACGAGGCCGACAGCGTTGCCGCGACGAGCACGAGGGCGAGCCGTGGCGATCGTCTTGGTCGTTGGGGCGGTCATGAGCGGCCGTAGGGTAGCACGGGGTCTCCGAACACGCGGCTCCGAACGGCCCCCGCGAACGCCGCGCCGATGCGGTCGGGATCGTGCTCCGCGGCCACGGCCAGCGCGGCCGCCCGGGCCTGCTCGCGGGCACCCGGCGCGAGCAGCGCATCGGCGGCCCGGATCGCTCCGGCCAGCGACCCTGGCTCGGCCGCGACGTAGGTCCGACCGAAGCTCGGTGCGACCTCCTCGGCGAGCCCGCCCTCGGCCGGGACGATCACCGGCAGGCCAAAGGTGAGGGCCAGCAACAGCACGCCCGAGTTGAGCACGTCCGCGTAGGGCAGGACCGCCACGTCGGTCGCCCGGAGAAACAGTTGGAGCTCGTCATCCGGGATCCGTCGGGCGTGCAGCGTGACCAGGGGATGATCGCGGCAGCGCTCCAGGAAGTCCCGGGTGACATCGGCGCGATCGGGTGCGCCCGCGACGAGCAGCCGCCGTGGTCGGGGATCGGCGGAGGTCACGGAATCGAACGCGTCGAGGAGCGCCGTCAGGCCCTTGTACGGCTTGATCGCCCCGATCAGGCCGTAGACGACCTCGTCCTCGGCGATGCCCAGGCGGTGGCGCGCCTCGGCGCGCGAGCCGAAGTCCGGATAGACGCCCAGATAGCTTGGCATCGGCACGTGGACGATCTTGTCGGGCGGGATCGTGAACCAGTCGGCCACCGCGCTCACGGTGCCGGCGGCGAGGATGTGGACCGTCCCGGCCCGGTCCACGATCGCCTGCTGGAGCTCGGCTTCGAGGTCGTGCAGGCGGGCGTCGTGGGGCACCACGTTGTGGACCGTCCAGGCGAGCTTGCCGCCGGCCTCGAGGAAGCGGTCGATCCGGTCCAGGAACCGGGCGATGGCCGCCCGCCCCGAGACCTCGTCCTCGATCCCAGCCAGCACGCCATGCGTCCAGTGGAGATGGAGGAGGGTCCGGATCCCGAGGGCTGGCAGCGCCAGCAGCTCGTCCAGCTCCTCGATCCGGTGGAGTGGCACCGGCGCGAGTCCGTTCTGCCATGCCTGCCGGTACAGCTGGGCCTGGAACGGGTTCGTGCTCACCGGGTGGAAGGCGAGGACCGTGGCCGGCTCGTGGCCGAGCTCCTCGAGCCGTCGGGCCCCCTCGAGCGCCTCGGCCAGCGCCCGCCCGGGTCCGGTCCTCGCGCCGCGAAGCCGGCCTTCCATCGGTCAGTCCGCTCCACCATGGGATCGCCCGGAGAGCACGGCCGCATAGCCTGCGCGCAGCTCGTCGCGCGGCGCATTCGCCGCGATCACGGCAATCCGAGCGCGCTGCACGCCCCGAGCGACCAGCCGTTCAGCGGCCGCATCGTCCCCGGCGACCACCGCGTCGGCCTGGCTCAGGCCGCGGTCCTCGGCCGCACGACGGCGGACGGCCGCCTCCGAGCCCGGGGCGTTCGTCGTGTCCTCCGCCGGCGCGTCCACGACGAGTGGAATACCAAGGTGATCGCGCAC
>JAXDKT010000017.1:0-11784 GCA_034666965.1 Chloroflexota bacterium
GCCCCGGAGCTCTACCGCGCCGGACCGCTCGGCGTCGGCCAGACTCGTGAGCGAGCGGTAGAGGGGTCCACGCTCGGTCCCGACGGCCACGGTCGCCTCCTTCAGCGCCCCGCGGCGATTCATGTCGATCGGAATGTCATGCTCACGATGGCGCCACGCTCGAACGTCTTGGCTCCAGCGGGGTGCCAGCGCCACCAGGACGTCCTGGAGGTCGTCGATTGCGTCCCAAACGATCTCCCGGTCGTACTCAAAGACTAGGTCCAGCTTCATACCCCCACCCTACGGGATCGGGACCAGCTTCACCCAGCCCCTTTCAATGGCGTCCGCGAGCTTCCCCGCTGCCGGCGCGGCCGCGTTGGTCCAGATCTCAAGGATTGCGCCTTTGGACTGGGCGTAGGCCAACAGATCTGCAAGCTGTTGGCTCCACTTGAGGGTCGCGACATTCTTTACCTCGACGACAGCGCCGCGAAGCAGGATTGTAAGAAGAGGGCTGAAATCCGGGACGCGGATACCACCCGGACCCAGTCCCGGAATTGTGATTCGACCAGCCCCAACGTTGCGAGCCACTCCAATGGCGGCCGAGACAGCCTCCTCTCCTGCGACGCCCTTGGCCACCGAAGCGGCGCCTCCGATTGCTGCTCGTTCGAGCGTGAATAGGCCACCCAACCCGGCAAACGCGAGGGTTGTGACGCATCCGATGGCAGCGCTGCCAACCAGATCACCGACTGTGTTCTTGCGCCCGCTAAGCCAGTTGAAGGCTGCAGTTGACGCAGCACTGATGATCCCTCCGCCGACGCACCCGACGATGATGCCCGCTGGAATGAACATTCCTGACGGATCGATCGCGAGCGTGGGGCTACTAGCCACGTAGATGTAGCTGTTGGTCCCCGACCCTGAATAGCCTGCCGGGTCCTCGCTCACGAATCGCTGGAGAGTGGGATTGAAGTAGCGAGCTCGGTAGTAGTAGAGCGGCCCGTCGTTCTCGCGGCCTGTGAACTGCTGCGAGTTGGCGTTTGTGGCCCCGCTAACGCTCGTCAGGCCGTATGGCTCGTACGTGTAGCTCGTCTGGACAGTCCCGGCGGCGTCCGTAAGCGCAACGGTCGATCCAAGAGCATCGGGCAGCAGATACCGGGCCCCCGAACTGTCGGTTCGGCTGAACGTCTGGTCCGTGCCCCCGGTCAGGAGCTGCGCGGTGGGGGTTTCCGACCCGTCCCGCTCCTGAATGAAGTTGTCGCCTCCATTGGCGAACAGAGTGGCAGTGCTGCCGAAGGTTTTGGCGACGCGGCGTCCAAGCCCGTCGTAGGCAAACGAGCCGTGTCCTGCGTCAGGATTTCTTGGACACCTGGTTCGTCATACCCTGAGGCGGCCAGCGTGACCAAGGAGACGTCATGGGCCGCAAGCCATTCCGCTCGCCCGACGAGAAGCTCGCGATCGTCCTCTCGGTGCTCAAGGGTGAGACGAGCCAGACCGATGTCGCCCGCCGGCTGCAGATGAGCCAGACCACGATCGCCAAATGGCAGAAGCAATTCCTCGAGGGAGGGCGCGAGGGCCTGGCCCGGGGCGACAACGCCAAGAGCGAGGCGACGAGGCGTGAGGCGGAGCTCGATGATCGGGTCGACGAACTGACCTCGGCGCTCGGTGAGGCCTACGCGGAGCTCCGGGTGTGGCGAAAAAAGGGGGCGATCTACCCGCGTTCGGCGAGCTCGAGGCGATAAGGGCCGAGCACCGCGTCCCGGTCCAGCGCTTCTGCGCCCGCCTGGGCATCCCGCGCTCGACCTGGTATCACTGGCGGGCCGGGCAGCTCGATGGCCGGCCGGTCCAGCGCTGGCCGGCGCCGGTGGTCGACGCCATCGTCGACCGCACTGCCGAGGAGGCCCACCGCTACGCCGCCTGGGGTCATCGCAAGATCTGGGCGATGCTGCGGGCCGACGGGATCCGGGTCTCGGCCAGCTCGATCGAGCGGGCGATGCGTCGCCGCGACCTGCTCCAGCCCCGCCGCTACCAGGCCGAGCGGCGCTCGCTGGCCGCCCGCCGCAAGGCGACCTTCCGGATCAACCCGACCCGGCGCAACCGGGTCTGGCAGGCCGACTTCACCGAGTTCGAGACGAGCGCCGGGGGGACCTGGCGCCTGGGTATCGTGGTCGACTACGTGACCAAGGTCTGCCTGGCCGTCGCGGTCCTCGGGCGGACCGCCGCGGCCGACGCGATCGACATGCTCCGGAGCGCGATCGAGGAGGCCGAGCGACTGTCCGCGCGGCCGCTCCTCGACGAGTGCCTCGACCCGGCCACCGGTGAGCTCCAGCGCCTGGTCGTGGTGACCGACAATGGCCCGGCCTTCAAGAGTCTGGGCTTCGCCCGGTTCATCGCCGAGCGGATCGAGCTCGAGCACGTCCGCACCCGGCACTACGCGCCTGAGACCAACGGCGTCGTCGAGCGCTTCAACCAGTCGCTCAAGTACGAGCACCTGTACCGCCTGGAGATCCGCGACGTGCTCGAGCTCGGGGCCGCCTGCGAGGAGTTCCGCCGCTTCTACAACGACACCCGGCCGCACGAGGCGATCGCGTTCGACCAACCCCTCCTGCGTTACCTCGCCGAGCCCGACTGGCCACCCCCCGCGCCACACCTATCGGAGCCCGAAAGTGTCCAGGTTTCTTGACGCGGGACACGCCTCCACGCAGCCGAACCGTATCCCCGACTTTCGTCCTGCGACTTTCGGCCACGGATTGCACTCGTCGCCACCATCGCATCCCAGACCTAAGCAGGGACCGTACGGATGGCGCCCGCTGTCGGCGAACGGATGGTGGATAAGTCGACCGACCGCCCGCTATCCCCCGTCGGGTTCGTGAGCGTAGCCTCCTCGACAGCAAGCGCAGCTCGCCCAGGCACCTTTCGTACGAGCCTGTACTGTTCGGGTAACCGCAGCCGCTCGACGAACCGGATGATGAAACGAATGTAGGTAGGGGGAACCGCATTGGTCAGCCTGTTGGCCTACGCTATGCCCGTCGTCGGGAACCTCGGCTGGCAGTGAACTCGCTGGTGGGCCGATTCGCCCGCGCGCTCGGAGCGAGCCTGCTGCTCCTCCTGCTGGCCGGCACCGCCGCGGTCGCGGCCGCCGACATCGGCCACCAGGACTTCGGCGCCAGCGGCACTGCCATCACCGGCTCCAAGCCCGAGAGCAAGCTCTGGTACAACGACGGCTCGTGGTGGGCGAGCATGTGGAGCACCACCCCGGCCGGCTTCTACATCTACGAGCTCGACCTCCAGGACGAGACCTGGACGCGGACGAGCACGGCCCTGGATCCGCGCCTGGGCACCCGCGCCGACACCCTCTGGGACGGGACCAAGCTATACGTCGCGTCGCAGCGCTGGAAGGCCGATGGCGGCGCGACCGGGGTGGGCACCAACTTCGAGACCCGGCTGTACCGCTACAGCTACAACGATGCGACCGACGCGTACACCCTCGACGCCGGCTTCCCGGCCTCGATCCGGACCGGGATCGAGAGCGAGACCCTGGTGATCGCCAAGGACTCGACCGGGATGATGTGGGCGACCTGGACCCAGAAGCAGGGCAGCGGCAACCGCGTCTACACCAACCACACGGTCGCCAACGACGACA
The DNA here is from genome assembly GCA_034666965.1 of Chloroflexota bacterium. Taxonomy (GTDB): domain Bacteria; phylum Chloroflexota; class Limnocylindria; order Limnocylindrales; family CSP1-4; genus Chersky-267. The sequence continues at coordinate 3,617 of JAXDKT010000017.1, forward strand.
CCGACTGGTCGGCCCCCGCGGCCCTGCCCGTCGCCGGCGCCACGACCGCGACGGATGACATCTCGTCGATCATCGCCTTCAGCGTCTCGGGACAGGAGCGAGTCGGCGTGTTGTGGAGCAACCAGGCCGACCTCAAGGACTACTTCGCCTGGCACGTCGACGGCGCGGCCGACGACACCTGGACGGTCGAGACCGCGGTCGCCGCGAGCTCGGGCAACCCCAAGCCGGCCGACGACCACCTGAACCTCAAGACCGACGACAGCGGCCGCGTCTACGCGGTGGCCAAGACGAGCAACAGCACGTCGAGCCAGCCCATGGAGCAGCTCCTGGTCCGCGAGCCCGGCGGCACCTGGTCGGATCACACCGTCGCGCGGGTCAGCGACAGCCCCACTCGGGCCATCCTCGCCCTCGATGAGTCGTCCGACACGCTCCACGTCTTCGAGACCGGGCCGCACAACGGGAGCGGCAGCGGCCAGAGCGGTGGCGACATCTACGAGAAGACGTCGTCGGCATCGACCGTCTCGTTCGCGACCGGCCTGGGCACGCCGGTGATCCGCGACTCGACCAGCGCGGGGCTCAACAACGCGACGTCGACCAAGGACAACGTCGACTCCGAGAGCGGGATCGTCGTGCTCGCCTTCGACGACGACACGGGCCGGTACTGGCACCACCACGAAGCGCTCGAGCCGCCGACGCCTCCGGTCGCGAGCTTCACCGGGACGCCAACGTCAGGACCCGCGCCGCTCACGGTCGCCTTCAGCAACACGTCGACCGGCACGCCGCCGCTCGTCTCCGCCTGGGATTTCGGCGACCCGGCCTCCGGTGCGAACAACGTCTCGACCGCCAAGAACCCCAGCCACGTCTACACCAGCCCCGGCACCTACAGCGTCACGCTGACCGTCACCAACAGCGCCGGCCCCTCCACGACCACGCGTTCGAACTACATCACCGTGTCGGTGGCGCCCCCGCCGTCCTCGACCTTCACCGCGATCGCACCCGTCCGCGTCCTCGACAGCCGGGCCAACCTCGGGCTGTCGGGCGCCTTCCACGCCAACGTCGCCCGCAACTTCCGGGTGACCAACGGGACGACCATCCCGAACGACGCGGTGGCGGTGACCGGCAACCTGACCGTCACGCGCCAGACCAAGGCGGGCTACATCGTCCTGGCGCCGGCCGCCGGCGGGACCACTTCGACGATCAACTTCCCGGTCGGCGACAACCGGGCCAACGGCGTCACCGTCGCCCTCAGCGGGAGCGGCACGCTCAACGCCGTGTACCGGGCCGCGGCCGGCGCCACCACCCACATCCTGTTCGACGTCACCGGCTACTTCGAGCAGGGCAGCGGCGGGGAGCGGTTCCACTCGGTCACACCGGTTCGCGTGCTCGACACCCGGGCCAACCTCGGTCTGAATGGCACCTTCCATGCCAATACCGCGCGTGACTTCCAGGTCACGAACGGCTCGGGCGGTACGATTCCTACGGGGGCGACGGCGGTGACCGGCAACATCACCGTCACGGGCCAGACGCGGGCCGGCTACGTCATTCTCGCGCCGGCGGCCGGGGGGTCGACCTCGACGATCAACTTCCCGATTGGCGACAACCGAGCCAACGGGGTGACGGTCGCGCTCAGCGGCAGCGGCAAGCTCAACGCGGTCTACAAGGCTGTCGCCGGGGCGACGACGAACATCCTCTTCGACGTGACCGGATACTTCCTCACCGGTTCATCGGGCGCGGCCTACTACCCGCTCACCCCCGTGCGCGTCCTCGACACCCGGGCCAACGTCGGGCTCTCGGGCGCCTTCCATGCCGGCATCGCCCGCCACTTCGCGGTCGCGGGCGCGGCCACCGTCCCGAGCAACGCGGTCGCGGTCACCGGCAATCTCACCGTGACGCAGCAGACGAAGGCCGGCTACATGATCCTGGCGCCGGCTGCCGGGGGCGCGACTTCGACGATCAACTTCCCGGTGGACGACAACCGGGCCAATGGCGTCACGGTTCCGCTCAGCGGGAGCGGCACCCTCAACGCCGTCTACAAGGCCAAACCCGGCGCCACCACGCACCTTCTGTTCGACGTCACGGGCTACTTCAAGTGACCTCGCGGGTGTTGCTTCAACGGCTCGGGATCCTGATCGTCGTCACCGTGCCGGTCCTATTCCTGGGTCCGCCAGGGTTGCTCGTCGGCGCCATGGCCGTTGGCCTGATCGCCCTCGACGTCGTCAGCCGTCGCCAGGGATTCGAGTTCGCACACGGGTTTCTCGGTTATCGCGGGCTGCAGCCCTGGCCGAGAGGCGTCCAGGAGGACGACGACTTCCACTGGCGCTGGACTCCGATCGGCGACTCGTCCCACCAGGCGTCGCCCGACCCAACCGCCCGCCCAGACGAGTTCGCAGCCAGGTCACAGCTTCGGCCCAAGACGCGTGCGCGCGGCGGATGATCCTAGGGACATCCACCTCCGCCAAAGCACTGAGGAGGGCCAGCGAATGCCTGTAGTCGCGTTGCATCATGTTCAACTTGCTATGCCCGCCGGCGCCGAGGAATCCGCCCGCGCCTTTTACGCCGGTGTGCTAGGCATGCAGGAAGTGGCGAAGCCTGAGCACCTGCGCACGCGCGGCGGTTGTTGGTTCCGTATCAGTGCATCAATGCAATTGCATCTTGGCGTCGAAGAGCCGTTCCGTCCCGCGACCAAGGCTCACCCCGCGCTGGAAGTGACCGACCTGCAGGCGGCGCGAGCCGCCATTGCCGCTGGTGGCCACACCGTCATTGAGGACACCCAACTCGAAGGGTACGACCGTTTCTACACGGCTGATCCGTTCGGTAATCGTGTCGAGATCCTTGCGAGGGCTGTCTCCTTCCGGCGGCGATGACGGCTGATACGACGCTGGAAGTCGCGAAGCTCGACGCGGAGCGCGGATCAGCCGCGTCGTGGCCGATGGTCGTTTACTTGTGCTGCGTCAGGCCAACCGCGATCTGGTCGATGGCACGTCCAGGATCCTCAAGGAGGTTTCGCGCTAGTGCCCGTTCGAGGAAGTTCAACGGCTGGCTGTTCAAGGCCTTCTCTCTGATGCGCCGGGCTGGGCTCGATTTGCCTCAGCTCGCAGCCTTCCTGACCAGCTCGGCGATCCGCCTCTCACCCGCCGCCGTCAGGCTCGTCAGGGCGTAGGCCACGGGCCACATCTCCTCCTTGTCGAGCCGCGCGTCGGGCTGGAAGCCAAGGGTTGAGTAGCGCACCTTGAACTTCGACTTCGCCTGGAAGAAGCAGATCACCTTGCCGTCCTTGGCGTAGGCCGGCATCCCGTAAAACGTCCGGGGCACGAGGCCCGGCGCGGCCGCGAGGACGAGCTCGTGGATACGCGCCGCGATCGCCCGATCGTCGTCGGCCATCTCGGCGATCTTGGCCTGCACGTCGGCCTCGCCCTCTGCGCGCTGCTCCTCCGGGCTGCGTTTCGCCACCTTCTTTCGCTCCCGGATGGTCTCCTGCATCGCGGCGCGCTCTTCGTCGCTCAAGACGTTACCGGACGTCCTGGCCGAACTGCTTCGCTTTGTGGATGGATTCGTGTCGGTCATGTCCGTTCGTCCTTTCACTCGACGCCTCGCCGCAACGACGCGCTGATGGTGCTCGCCGTCTGCGGTGGATCGACTCAGACCCTACCGGTTCATCGAGCGAGAAAAGACCAGTTACAACCGGGCGACCCGCCCAGACATCCAGCGAGTCCGCGGTCATTGTGCCCCCGGAGCGGGTGGCGATCGGAGGTTGGCGCGGCTCGTCTTGCGATTGGATGACGGCGGCCGATCGGCCCGGGCCGACTAAACGGTCCGGGTCTCCTCCGCCTGGCGGTCCGCGACGATCGTCGTGCAGGTCGGGCAGTACCAGCGCGCCTCCAGCGGCGTTCCGCAGGTCGCGTGGCGCAGCGGCTCGTGGCCGCCCTCGCGGCCCACGTGACGAGCGCCCCAGTCGGCCAGGAGTCGGAGGGCGCTGGCCAGGTCGCGGCCCTCGGCCGTGAGCGAGTACTCCATCCGCGGCGGCCGCTTGCTGTAGGGCGTGGCCCGGACGATGCCCTCGCGCTCGAGGCGACGGAGCCGGTCGGTGAGGATGCTTGGGGCGATTCCGGGTAGCGCGTCGCCGAGCTCGTTGAACCGGCGCGAGCCGTCGAGGAGCGCCTCCACGAGCAGGAGGCTCCAGCGATCGCCGACACGATCGAGGGCGACGGCCAGCGAGGACGCGGGCGCGGGCTCCGACGGGTCAACCATCGGGGCCATGGTAGGCCAGGGGAGTGCTCTCACGAAGACGCTTGCCAACCTCGCATGACAGTAGTAACTTGCAAGTCAATAGTCTATCGTCCGAGGCAACCATCCGCCGAAGGCACCCAGCAACACGACAGGGAGCGACCAACTGACATGAGCGCGATCGAGGAATTCCAGGCGGCGATCCAGGGCGTCGCCACGAAGATCGGCCCGTCGGTCGTCGGGATCGGCCGGCATCTGCGCGGCTCGGGGGTCGTCATCGGCGACGGCCGGGTCCTGACCAATGCCCACAACGTCCGCGGCGAGCAGGTCACCGTCACCTTCGCCGACGGGCGCTCGACGGCCGGCCGGCTGGCCGGGATCGACGTCGACGGCGACCTCGCGGTGATCGAGGTCGATACCGCCGGCGCCAAGCCGCTGGCCTGGGGCGCGGGCGACAGCCTCGCGACCGGCGCCGCGGTCTTCGGCGCGGCGGCCTCGCCGGGCGGCGGTACCCGGGTCACCTTCGGGACGGTCTCGGCGGTCGCCCGAGCCTTCCGCGGACCCGGTGGCCGCCAGATCGGCGGGAGTGTCGAGCACACGGCGCCGCTCGCCCCGGGCTCGTCCGGCGGCCCGATCGTGGACGCCAAGGGCCAGTTCCTCGGCCTCAACACCAACCGACTGGGTGAGGGCTTCTACCTCGCCGTGCCCGCGGACGATGCGCTCCGCCAGCGGGTCGACGCCCTCGGCCGCGGCGAGCGAGTCGAGCGACCGCGGCTTGGCGTGTCGATCGCCCCGGCCCACGTCGCGCGTCGGCTCCAGCGGTCGGTCGGCCTGCCCGAGCGGGACGGTCTGCTCGTGCGGGACGTCGAGGACGACAGTCCGGCGGCACGGGCCGGGATCGCCCAGGGCGACCTGATCGTGTCGCTTGCGGGCAAGGCGATCTCCGACGCCGATGAGCTCCTCGAGGCGATCGCCGCGGCCGGCGACTCGTATGAGGTCAAGATCGTGCGCGGAACCGAGGAGCGGACGGTCATCGTCGGCGGTGCCGCTGCCTCCGGCGAGGCGTAGGACCGGGATCATGGTCACGGAACGCGTCGCCGAAGAGATTGCCGAGGTCCTCGACCCCGAGGTCCTCGACGCCGAGGTCCTCGACGCCTACTCGCGGGCGGTCAGCTCGGTTGCCGAGCGGCTGATCCCATCGGTCGCGAGCCTGCGAGTCGGTCGCTCGGGTAACGGCTGGCAGGGGACCGGGGCGGGCTCGACGGTCGCGTTCACCCCGGACGGCTATCTCGTCACGTCCGCCCACGTCGTGGTGGGCGCCGAGAAGGGGACCGCCACGTTCGTCGACGGCAACGAGCGCGAGTTCCGGGTGGTCGGCCGCGATCCGCTCTCCGACCTGGCCGTCATCCGCGTCGACGGTCCGACGATCGCGGCACCCTTCGGGGACGCGGCACGGCTCAAGGTCGGCCAGCTGGTCATCGCCATCGGCAACCCGCTCGGTTTTGCCGGGACGGTGACCGCGGGCGTCGTCTCGGCGCTCGGCCGGTCGATGGCGTCGCGCGACGGCCGGGCAAACCGGATGGTCGAGAACGTGATCCAGACGGACGCGGCGCTCAACCCGGGCAATTCCGGCGGCGCGCTGGCCGACTCGGCCGGTCGGGTGATCGGGATCAACACCGCCGTCGCGGGGATCGGGCTCGGCCTGGCCGTGCCGATCGACGCGGCCACCGAGCGGATCCTCGGCGCCCTGGTCCACGACGGGCGGGTCCGTCGGGCGTTCCTCGGCGTGGTCGGCGGCACACGGCCGCTCCCGCCTCAACTTGCCCACGAGCTCGGCCGGATGCGGGCGCTCGAGGTCGTCCAGCTTCTCGACGGGAGCCCCGCGGCCGCCGCCGGCGTCCGGACCGGCGATCTCATCCTGGAGCTCGACGGGCGGACGATCGAGGGCGTCGCCGACCTCCAGCGGCTCCTCGACGATCAGATCGTCGGGCGGCTCGTCCCGCTCCGGATCTCGCGCGACGGACGATCGATCGAGCTGCCGCTCACGCCGGTGGAGCTGCTGGCCTAGGGTTCCGGGCGCCCGCCCCGTCGCCGGCGTTTGGCCGCCCGCGTCGCCGGCGTTTGGCCGCCCGTCGTTTGGCCGCCCGTCGTTTGGCCGCCCCGTCGCCGCCGTCGTCGGCCGCCCGCGTCGCTTCCGTGGCCCGGGTGGTGCCAGTATCCTGACCACGTGTCCGCGCCACCCGTATCGGTCCGCACCGCGTTCCTCGACGCCGTCCGCGCCTCGCTGCCGGACCTGCGCCTGCTGACCGACGACATCGACCGCGAGTCGTACCGCCGCGACGAGACCGCCTACCTCGAGCCGCCACTGCCGATCGCGGTGGCCCTGCCGACCGAGACCGCCCAGGTTGCCGAGCTGGTCCGGCTCGCCGCCGCCCACCGCATTCCGGTCGTGCCCCGCGGCGCCGGGACCGGGCTGAGTGGCGGCGCGGCCGGGGTCGACGGCGGGCTGACGATCGCCTTCACCGGGATGGACCGCGTCCTCGAGATCGACCGGGCCAACCTGGTGGTGGTGACCCAGCCCGGCGTGGTCAACGCGGATCTCAAGAAGGCCGTCGCCGCGGAGGGCCTGTTCTACGCGCCGGATCCGGCCAGCTACGAGACGTGCACGATCGGTGGCAACCTCGGCACCAACGCCGGCGGGCTGTGCTGCGTCAAGTACGGGGTGACCCGCGACTCGGTGGTCGGGCTCGAGATCGTGACCGCCGACGGCTCGGTCGTGCGGCTCGGCTCGCGGACGACCAAGGACGTGGCCGGCTACGGGTTGATCCCGCTCATCGTCGGCAGCCAGGGCACCCTGGCCGTCGTCACCGAGGCGACCCTCCGGCTGCGCCCGACCCCGCCGCCGAAGGCCACCCTGATCGCCTTCTTCCCGTCGCTCGATGCCGCCGGACGGGCGGTCTCGGGGCTGACCGAGGCGGGGGTCGAGCCGTGCACCCTCGAGCTGATGGATCGGACCACGATCCGGGCGGTAGACGACGTTCACAAGCTGGGCCTCGACCGCGACGCGGCGGCGATGCTCATGATCGAGTCGGACCTGCCGGGGGTTGCCGCGGGTGTGGCCCTCGAGACGGCCGCCCAAGCGTGCGACGCGGCCGGTGCCACGGCCAGCGTCATCGCCGCCGACCCGCAGGAGGCCGACTGGCTACGTCAGGCGCGGCGGATGGCGTTCCACGCGATGGAGCGGCTCGGGGTCGCGCGGATGGAGGACGTCGGCGTGCCCCGCGGCCGCGTGCCCGAGCTGCTCGCGGCGATCGAGCGGGTGGCCGCCGAGCAGGGCCTGGTGATTGCCACCTTCGGCCACGTCGGCGACGGCAACCTCCACCCGAACATCATCCTCGACCGCGAGGACCCCGACGGCGCGGCCAAGCTCGGGCGAGCGACGGACGCCCTCTATCGCGCCGCAATCGAGCTGGGCGGCACGGTCACCGCCGAGCACGGCATCGGCCTGGCCCGGCGCGGCTACCTCGAGCTCCAGCGCGGTTCCGGCGCGGTGGCCATGATGCGCGCGATCAAGACCGCCCTCGACCCGCTGGGCATCCTCAACCCCGGCAAGGTCCTGCCCGAGGGGCCCGTGGCGTAGCGCCGGGGATCCGCGGCGGCTCGGCTCGTCCCACGGCCCGACGCCCAACCCGGCTCCGCGGCCCAGCCGCATCCCGACCCTCGGCTGGCTGGCTCACCAGGCGTACCAACGGGCGGAGGAGCGGGCGCTTGAGCCGGTGGCGCGTTGGAATTCGTCCCGAGGTGAGCGTGGCCCGGGATGAATTCCAAGGCGCCACCGGCTCAAGCGCCCGCTACTCCGCCCGTTGTTACGCCTGGTGAGCCAGCCAGCCGAGGGTCGGGTTGGGGCTGGGCCGCGGTGCCGGGTTGGGCGTCGGGCCGTGGGA
>JAXDKT010000018.1:0-7546 GCA_034666965.1 Chloroflexota bacterium
AAAACGGGCAAATGGTCGTTGACGGACGCAGCTCGCTTCCGACCGGGAGCAGGCTGTACGTATCGGTCACGCAATGGGACCAGTTCTTGAATGCGCTCAACCGTGGCCTCGATCCCGGGTCAGACTCGACGTTCAAGTATCGAAAAGGGACTCACGTTACTGTCGAGGGTCAGGCATTCCACGCACGTTTTGACATCGAAGGTTGGCCGCCGGGCGACACTGGAGCTACGGCCTCGTTCACGATCGATGGCTCACAGCCGCCCGATGTGATTCGGATGTACGGGCCGACCGGGGCCGGCCTCGATGGACCCGGAGTGATCCATGACTCAGATGGAACGAGCTATCTTGAGGTCTCGGATCACCTCAACCTCGACACACCCTCCACACCTGCGACGCCCGTGGGATCGGATTTCTGACAACGGCCTTGAATGCCGCCATGGTCCTTGTCGCGTCCAGGCACACGACTTGGCTTGTCCGGCTGCTCACATGCCTGGGCGGACGGCGAACACGGGCCCGAGGTTGCGGCGGACCGGCGGGTCGAGGAAGACTCGCTTGCGATGGGCCGCCAGCTGGCGCCGCTCGGCGAGGTAGCGGCGGGGCTGGAGGCGTGCCTGGCGGCGGAGGGCCCGCCCGACCGAGGAGACCATGAGCGGCCGGCAGGCCCTCGTCATACGATAGCCGTCGGCTCACACGTGGCGCTTCGGGTGCGAATTGAGGTCATCGAGGACGGGGAGGGGCAGTTGACGGTCTCGGCTTGGCAGTCGAATCTCCCGGCCCGGGATTCGCCGCGTGGCAGCCTGGCCCGGGGACTGTTCCTCGGGATCGTGGCGGTCATTGTCATCAGGATCGCCTGGTACGTGTCTGTGGCGGTCGTCGGGTATCCGTTCATTCCGGCGCGCGACGACCAGGCGGGTCGGCAGCACGTCGTTGACGAGATCGTCCTTGGGAAGCTGGTGGACCCCAGCTTCGTCGGCTTTGACAGGTTTCAGCTGTCGCCACTCGACGCCGATCTCGCGGTCGGCGGGAAGGTCGAGGTCGAAAGAGACGCGAGAGGAGTCCTCACGGTCACGTTCTGGACCCAAGGCGGCATCCTGGGTGAGATCGCGGGGGTCGCCTTTCGGTCCGACGGCCAAACTCCGGACGTTAGCGATCCAGACATTGCAGCCCACCCGCTCGACGGAGGGTGGTTCGCGCTGTCGTGAATCCAGGCCGCGCACCCTTAGATCTTCGGCGCGGCCTAAGCCCGTTGGCCACAATCGCCTCTTCCCGAGCGCGAGTAGCTCAGTTGGCGGAGCGTCTAATGCCCAAGCATGAATTGCGTTCCGCCCAACTCACGAAGGCTTAGACACGGCCAAAGAACGCTAGCGGGCAACTCAATGCTCGCTCGAGACCACGAACTGCAGGTGCCAGCGGACTCGCGCAGGCAGATAGTGGCCGTACGCCCGTGAGCTGGGGAATCCGCTACGATCGTCCCTCTAGATCAAACAATGCTTGTGTCGCAGAGGAAAGATGGGGGCGCTGACGATCAAGGCGTTCTTCTTCAGCGGAGCGGTTCGCCAGGCGTGCGGAGGCCACTGAGTCGGAGCAATCGGAGCGCTCTCGTGGAGTTGCGCGTTATCGCTGTCCTAGTCCTGTTTCCCGTAGTTTGGAGCGGGGTCTTGCTCGGGCTGATGCCGCCGATACGAACGGGCAGGGTGCGGCCGGTCGCTGGCGCTGCCTGGTTCGCTTGCGGGATCGCATTCCTACCGATGGTCCCGTTTGTTGCGGGAGTGACTGAGTTTGACCCGCTGGTCGTCATTCTGATCGCCGGGCCTGCCGCGCTCCTAGCATTCGTGGCATCTCGCCGACTGTTTCATGAAGCGGCGACACAGAACCGGCAATGAAAGCGCTGTCTCAGCGCGCGGCCTGATCGACAGCGAGCGCGATCCGGTCCGGCGGCGACGAGACGTAGGGGATGCGACCTTCGGGGGCGGAGCCTATCCCGCAGGCAGAGCAGGGTGACAAGATCGCGCCTCTCCTGAGCGGGGTAACTTAGAGGAACGAGGACCAGATGAGGGATCTGCTGCGCCGGAATCCTCAACTTCGCAAACCAGGGGATCCGTAAGCGCCGTCTACCGCGTTAGAGGAGAGTCATGTCCGAGGACGGGGAAGGCTCGATCACGTCCAGCGCCCTACTGCGCCGAGAAGATCCGCTAGCGAGGGTAATTCTTGCTGACCTTGCAGAGGCATCAGGTAAGGCGGCTCGATATTGGAACCAAGCCGTCGAACATGGCTCGACAGACTTAGACGCCGCGTTCTCGGCACTCGCCGACCTGGATGTCTTGATCGATTCCATTATAGCCCCAAACCTGCAGGAGCTCCGAAGAATTGTTAGCACAATAATCGACCGACTCGATGTCGAGGTACCCGACCCAGATCAATAGGGCTGACTGTGGTTCGTCGCGCGACCACCGTACTGGCCGGTCGCGGCTGGAGCGCCGCTGTGATCCGTCAAACTACCCGAGTCAGCAAGGTCATTGCGCATCACAGGGGGGCGGGATCAGCGCGGACCGAGCTTGGCAACCATGCGAGCCTGGTTCGACCACGACGCTGGGTCGTCCCAAGAGGGCCCTGCGCCGTCGGCCACGTGCGGCCGCTGGCGGTCAGGCCGTGCGGCGCGCCTCGTAGCCACTGGCCTCGGCCGGTCGGACCTCGTAGGTCGGCTGGTCGTACACCGTCGGGCCGCGGCGCCGGCGGCCGGTCGTCAGTTCGTAGCGCGACTGGTGCCAGGGGCACTCGACCTGGCCGTCGACGATCCGCCCGCCACTGAGTGGGCCGCCCGCGTGGGCGCATTGATCGTGGAGCGCCAGGATCGTGTCGCCCTGGCGGACCAGGACGAGGTTCTGCGCGCCGAGCTTGCCCCTGACCAGCTGGCCTTCGGGCAGGTCGCCCACCTCGAGCGGCGCCCATTTCGTCCCGGCGGGCCGCCAGGCGTGGCGGTCGACCATGTTGCCAAGGACGTAGGCGACGTCGCCGCCGACGAAGCCGCCGGCGCTCAGAACGAGATAGGCGACGATCGAGAGGATGATCGGGGCGGTCCGGTCGACCGGTGAGCCGGCGCGCAGCGCCAGCGAGACGACGTACAGGAGCAGGGCCACGATCATCAGGGTGCTGTGGACGGTCGCCCGGACCCGCGCCTTGCCGTCGGTCACGGAGTAGTCGGCAAAACCGATCACCGCCGAGGCGACCATCGCCAGGATGCCCAGGACCAGGGCGGCATCGGCAGCCGTCGGTTGGCCCAGCAGGTCGAGCACGATGACCACGGTCAGCGCCCCGATCGGCACGTCGGTCAGGACCGCGTGAAGCGGATGCCCCAGCCACGTCCCGTTGAGGAGGCTCCGGATCGTGACCATCCGGCCGAAGATCGCGTCGGCGGCCCCATGAAGCCAGTCGCCAAACGGCCGGGCCCACCCGGCCTGGGCGTCGATCAGCCTGGTCAGCGCACGTCCGAGCATCGTTCCACCTCCTCGTCCCCTCCGGCAGATGCTACGCCGACCGCGGCGGCCCGGATGCGGGTCGGCTATCCTCGCCGGCATGACAACCTCCGAGACGAGGCTGCCGACCGATCGTCCGCCGCTGTCGGAGCGGGCCCTGAGCCAGCGCGTGCGCGAGGTCCCGCCGTCTGGCATCCGCCGCTTCTTCGACATCCTGGCGACCATGGACGACGTCATCAGCCTGGGCGTCGGCGAGCCGGACTTCGACACGCCCCCGGACATCGTCGAAGCCGGGGTGGCCAGCCTGTTGCGCGGGCGGACCCATTACACGAGCAACTACGGGACGATCGAGCTGCGCCGCGCCCTGTCCGCCCATCTCGACGGGCGCTACGGCGTGCATTACGACCCGGCGACAGAGATCCTGATCACCGTCGGGGCCTCGGAGGCCGTCGACCTGGCCCTGCGGGCCACCTGCGATCCGGGCGACGAGGTCATCGTCCACGAGCCCTCCTACGTGGCGTACGTCCCGGCGATCGCGTTCGCCGGGGGCTCGGCCGTCCGGGTCGCGACCCGATTCGAGGACGACTTCGCGCTCGATCCGGCCGCCGTCGAGGCGGCCGTCACGCCGCGGACCAAAGCGCTCTTCATCGGCTACCCGTGCAACCCGACGGGGGCCGTCCTGCCCGACGCCGTCCAGGACGAGCTGGCCGCGATCGCTGTTCGCCACGACCTGCTCGTCTACAGCGACGAGATCTACGACCGCCTGGCGTACGGCTCGTACCATCACCGGGCGCTGTCGAGCCTGCCCGGGATGCACGGGCGGACGATCCTGATCGGTGGCTTCTCCAAGGCCTATGCCATGACCGGCTGGCGGGTCGGCTACCTGTGCGCTCCGGCCGAGATCCTCGAGGGGATCGTCAAGGTCCACCAGTACGGGATCATGTCGGCGCCGACGATCGCCCAGGACGCCGCGCTCGAGGCGCTCCTGCACGGCGAGCCGGACGTCCAGCGGATGGTCGCCGAGTACGACCGCCGGCGCCGGCTGCTGGTCGCCGGCCTGAATGCGATGGGCCTGCCGACCTTCGAGCCGCGCGGCGCGTTCTATGCCTTCCCCGAGGTGACCTCGACGACGGGCCTGACCTCGGACCAGTTCACCGAGCGGCTGCTCCTCGAGGAGCGGGTCGCCGTCGTGCCCGGGAGCGCCTTCGGAGCATCGGGGGAGGGGCACGTCCGGATGTGTTATGCGACCGCCTACGATCAGCTCGAGGAGGCGCTCGGCCGGATCGGCCGCTTCGTGGAGCGGACCCGGAGCGGCATCTGACGGTCGCCGTGGGCTGGAGCGGCTATGCGAAACTGTTCGGGTGGGACTCGTGCTGATCGGCTGTGGGGTGGTCGCGGTGGCCGTCGGCGCGTGGCGTGGGTTCGTCGCCGCGCGCCAGGCCCTCGGGCCGTTCGTTCACGACGAGGGCGATCCAACGCGACGGGCCATCGACGCGACCCGACCGCCCCTGGCGCGGATGCGGGTCCGAACCTTCGCCCGGCAGACCGCGGTGGCAATCGGCTGGCTCGTCGTGGCCAGCTACGGCCTGGTCCTCATCGAGCAGGGGGCGGTCGGTCGATGACGCCAGCCGTTTCGGCCGCCACCCCGTCGGCCGCGCCGGGCGCGGCCCGCTCGGGCGTGCTCGACCGCTGGGAGCCGGTCATCGGGATCGAGGTCCATTGCCAGCTTCGAACGGCCAGCAAGATGTTCTGTGCCTGCTCGAACGCCTACGACGGGGCCCCTCCGAACAGCCTCGTCTGTCCCGTCTGCCTGGGCCTGCCCGGTGCCCTCCCCACGATCAACCGGCGGGCTGTCGAGGGCGTCCTGGCGACCGGTGCGGCGATCGGCGCGACGACCCCAGGGGCCACCCGTTGGGATCGCAAGAATTACTTCTACCCGGACCTCCCCAAGGGCTACCAGATCAGCCAGTACGACCTGCCCCTGGCCGCCAACGGCCGGTTGATCGTCGAGACCAGCGCCGGGCCGGTCACCATCGGGATCACCCGCGCCCACCTCGAGGAGGACACGGCCAAGCTCATCCACGCCACCGACGACGCCGGACGGAAGGTCAGCCTGGTCGACTTCAACCGCTCCGGGGCGCCGTTGATGGAGATCGTCACCGACCCGGACCTGCGCACGGCCGAGCAGGCCAGACGCTATGCCGAGGAGCTGCAGATGCTCCTCCGGGCGATCGACGTGTCCGACGCGGACATGGAGCGCGGACAGATGCGGGTCGAGGCCAACGTCTCGCTCCGGCGCCGCGGCACGGAGGCATTCGGGACGCGGGTCGAGGTCAAGAACATGAACTCGTTCCGCTCGGTGGAGCGGGCCATCGACTACGAGATCGAGCGCCAGGCGGCCGCCCTCGACGAGGGCCAGACCCTGACCCAGGACACCCGGGGTTGGGACGATGCCCGGGGAGCCACCTACGTCATGCGCTCCAAGGAAGACTCGCACGACTACCGCTACTTCCCTGAGCCCGACCTGCCGCCCCTGCGCGTCGATCCGGCCTGGCTGGAGGCGATCCGGGCCGCCCTGCCCGAGCTGCCCGCCGCCCGGCGAGCGCGCTATGCGTCCGCATTGGGACTGTCGAGCTACGACGCGGCCGTGATCGTGGCCGATCCGCTCATGTCGATCGCGTTCGAGGCGGTCCTGGGCGCCGCCGGAGCCGCGGACATCGGGGCAGCCAGGCAGGTTCCGGCCAAGGAGGTCGCCAACCTGGTCATGGGCGACTACGCCAAGGCGGCCAAGGCCACGACCGGGCGCACCTCCGAGGGACTCGTCGGCCGTGCCTCGGCCGTCGAGCTGGCCCGGCTCATCGGGCGGGTCGTCGACGGCGGGCTGTCGCGCGCCAACGCCAAGCAGGTCCTCGAAGAACACCTGGCGTCGGGTGAGCCGGTCGCGTCGATCGTGGCCGCCCGGGGCCTGGCCCAGATCTCCGACACGGACGAGCTGGCCGCCATCGTCGAACGGGTGGTCGCCGACAATCCGAAAGCCGTGGCCGACTACCGGGCCGGCAAGCCGACCGTGCGCTTCCTGGTCGGCCAGGTCATGAAGGCGACCGGCGGGCAGGCAAACGCCGGGCTCGTCCAGGAGGCCATCCAGGCGCGGCTCGACGCAGAGCCGGCCGATGGCGGGGCTCAGCCCGTCGATGATCCTCGGGCCGACCAGGGAGGTACCAGCTGATGGGCCCGGTCAACGGCGTGCTCCTGCTCGGCGGAGCGGTCCTGGTCGCGGTCGGCATCCTGCGGGCGCGGGCACCCTGGGCTCGCTATCAGGAGCTCCGGGCCCAGGACGAGAACATCGCCCGCTACGAAGCCTGGCGGGGCGGCGTGCGCGACGACTCGAAGACCGGGGCCTCGGTGGCCATGGAGATCCTCCGCCGCCAGGCGTCGATCGGTGGGCTGGTGGCCCTCTTCGGCGCGGTGCTGGTGGTCGTCGGCCTAATCCTGCGCTGATCCGTGGGGCGGTGGGACCCCAGACCCTCGCCCTCGCCGCGGTGCCGCGACCCGCGGTTGACTAGCCGCCGCGCAGCTTGCGGTGCTCGATGGCGGTGCAGCGGTCCATGACCACCCCGAGCCCGGCCGCGGCCGCCACCCGCGCGGCCGCCCAGTCGACCACGCCGAGCTGGAGCCAAAGGCAGCCCGCGCCGACCGCAACCGCCTCCTCCGCGTGCGGCAGGCACAGCCCAGAACGCCGGAACACGTCGACGATGTCGACCGGGCCGGTCTCGGCCACCGCCTCGACGACGGTCCGGAAGCTCGGCAGGCCGAGCACATCCCGGGCGTTCGGGTTGACCGGGACGCACTCGTAGCCGTGATGGATGAGGTAGCGCATCACGCTGTGCGACGGGCGCCCGGGGTCGGGCGAGGCACCGACGATGGCGATCCGCCGGGCGGTGCGCAGGACCTCCCCCGCGGCCGTGTCGTCGAGGATCGGGACGGCGCCGCGACCCTCCTGGAGATCGAGGACGGCACGTGCCCGCTGGCGCTCCTCGGCGGTCACCGCGGGCTGCCGCTCAGGTCCGGGCTTG
>JAXDKT010000019.1:0-14036 GCA_034666965.1 Chloroflexota bacterium
GAGGTCGAATCCTAGGCTGGCGTTCAGCTCCACCAACGACGCGGAAACCTCAGGAACGACGATCACCAGCGGACCCTGGGCCTCCATGCAGTAGATCGCTGCGTCGACGTCGGCCTCGTATCGCTGACCGAGGTTTGCGAACGTGTGCCACGCCGGGCGCAGTCGAGCCAACAGAGCATCGAGGTGATCGTGGAACTCGTCGGCTTCTCCGAGCCCAGAGTCGATCAGCCAGGCACCTTCGCTGTAAGGCAGGCCAGTCCGCGGCTTCCCGTCGCCAGCCTTCCAAGCTTGGTCAGGAGCGATGCCGGTCGCGTCGGTGATCTCAGCAGGGTCGAGGTCCGGTCCTCTTAAGGCGTACCAGACGTGACGACGGTCATCGGGATGTCCGCCGCTCAGGTCGGCAAGTTCCTTCCTTCGACCCTTCATACCGGGACTGTCCGTCGTGCCGTCTGTCTGGTCAAGCGGGTGCCAACGTTTCCCTCCCCCCGACTACAGTTGACGAATGAAAGAAGTGAAATTTGGCGCTCTCTGTTGGAACCAGTACACGGACTGGCCGAGCTTGCTGGAGGCCGGCGTCCGCGCCGACCGACTGGGTTATGACACCCTCTGGACCTGGGACCATCTGTATCCCATCGTCGGCGAGTCGCGCGGCCCGATCCTCGAGGCCTGGCTGGTCCTGACCGCCTGGGCCCAGGCCACCGAACGGATCCGGATCGGGCTGATGGTCGGCGCCAACACGTTCCGTGAGCCGACCCTGACCGCGAAGATGGCGACCACGCTCGACCACATCAGCAACGGCCGGGCGATCCTCGGCATCGGCGCCGCCTGGTTCCGCGAGGAGCACGAGGCCTTCGGGCTGCGATTCGGGGAGGGTCCCCCGGAGCGGCTGCGCTGGCTGGCCGAGGCGCTTCCGATCATGCGCGGGATGCTCGATGGCACCGAGCCGTCGGCCACGGGACCGCGCTACACGGCGCGCAAGGTCCGGAACCTGCCGGCACCGATCCAGGCTCACCTGCCGCTGCTCGTCGGCGGTGGCGGCGAGAAGGTGACCCTCAAGCTCGTGGCTCGCTACGCCGACGCCTGCAACATCGGCGGCGGGCTGGCGACCGTGACGCGCAAGGAGGCCATCCTGCGCGAGCACTGCCAGGCCGTCGGCCGCGACCACCGCGACATCGAGCGGACGACCGGGATCGGGACCGTCTTCATCCGTGACGATCGAGCCGAGGCGGAACGCCTCTTCCAGGCGGCCTTCGAGAGAAATGGATCGGCGAAGCCGTGGGCCGATCAACCGGTCGGCACGCCCGAGGACGTGGCTGAACGGCTGGCGCCGTTCCTCGAGCTTGGCTACCGCCACTTCATCGCGGGCATGCCGGCGACCTACGACGCCGAGTCGATGACCCGGTTGATCACGGACGTCAAGCCGATCCTGGAGCGGGGCGGCTGACGATGGCCGAGCTGGACCCGACCGCGCCCGCGGCCGTCTCGTGGGGGCCCGATCGGATCGACCTGTTCGAGCGCGATCGGTTGGGGCGACTGAGCCATCGGACGTTCGACGGGAAGGCCTGGTCGGCGATCGACGACCTCGGTGGCACGCTGGCGTCTGCGCCCGCCGTGACCGCCTGGGCCGTCGACCGGATGGAGGTCTTCGCGATCTTCCCCGATGGCGAGCTCTGGAACCGCTACTGGGACGGCACGAGCTGGCACGCCTGGGAATCGCTCGGAGGCGAGCTCGACCCGACCGCTGGCTGCGCGGCCTCCTCGTGGGGCCCCGATCGGCTGGACGTGTTCGCCCGCGGCCGTGACGGGCGGACCTGGCACCGCTGGTGGAACGGCGATCGCTGGGTCGACTGGGAGCGACGCTGACCGATCAGAGGCGCGGCATCCGCCAACCGGACGGCAGGCGACGCGCGGCGGCCGCGACTCGAGGAGCTGTCTGGGCCGCCAGCGGGACCGGGCAGATCCCGGCATCGGGTGGCAGCGCCGGGACCTTGCCCAGGAACTGCGGCAGCGGTCGCCCGCCGATCTCCTGCTCCAGGTCGTAGGCGTAGGCGAGCAGCTTCGGCTCGGATAGGAACCGCCCGTACATCCAGATCCCGCCCGGTCGCCCGTCGGGTGTGACCCCGGTCGGCAGCGAGATGTTGGGATAGCCGGCCACCGCCGGAGCCGATGAGCCGAAGCTGTACGTCGGCGCCACGATCGCATCGAGGCGGTTCTCGCGCATGACCTTGTCGATCCCGTGCCGGCGAGTCAGGTCGACGCACAGCTTGCGGGCGTCGCGATAGACCGGATCGCTCAGGCCCGTGGTCGCTTCGGCCAGCTCGAACAGCTCCTGGCCGAAGTAGGTCATCTCCTCGGCGCAGTGCTCCTTGTTGAACGCGATCAGGTCCGCCAGCGTCCGCATCGAGGTGTGGTGCAGGCGGCGCAGGTACTTCGCGACGTCGACCTTGAACTCGTACAGCAGGACGGTCAGCTCGGCGTCGCCGAAGGCGAACGGGTCGGGCGCATCGACCGGGTCGACGATCGTCGCGCCCAGCGAGGCCATCACCGTGAGGGCCTGCTCGGTGACCACGTTGAGGGCCGGATCCGCGAAGTAGGCGGCGTCGAACAGGCGCCGATCGACCCCGATCCGGGCGCCCTTGAGCTTGCCCCGGCGCAGGAAGCGGGTGTAGTCGTGGGGCAGCTCGTGGCCCTCGACCCGGCCGAAGGGCGACTTCATGGCGTTGAGCAGGAGGGCCACGTCGGTCACGCTGCGAGCCATGGGACCGGCCGTGTCCTGACTGTGGGCGATCGGGATGATGCCCTTCTGGGAGACGAGCCCGAGGGTCGGCTTGAGCCCGACGATCCCGTTGTTGCCGGCCGGGCAGACGACCGATCCGTCCGTCTCGGTGCCGACCGCAGCGGCGCACAGATTGGCCGCCGGACCGACGCCCGAGCCCGAGCTCGAGCCGCATGGATCCCAATCCAGGACGTAGGGATCGCGGGTGAACTGGCCCCTGGCGCTCCAGCCGTTGAGGAACAGCCCCGCCGGGAAGTTCTCGGGGATGAAGCCCCGGAAGTTGGCCCACTCGGACAGGTTGGACTTGCCCAGGATGACCGCCCCCGCGGCCCGCAGCCGCGCCGCGACCGGGGCATCCTCAGGAACCCGGCTGCCGACCAGGGCCAGCGAGCCGGCCGTGGTCTCCATGTCGTCGTCGGTGGCGATGTTGTCCTTGAGCAGGATCGGAATGCCGTGGAGGGGACCGCGGACATGGCCGTGCCGGCGTTCGCGGTCGCGGCGCCGGGCGATCCCGAGCGCGTCCGGGTTGGTTTCGATAACGGCATGCAGGGTCGGGTTGAGGAGCGCGATCCGGGCGAGATAGGCAGAGGTCAGGTCCTCGCTGCTGAGATCGCGGTTGCGCATCAACCGGCCGAGCTCGCGGATGCTCGCCTCGAACCAGTCCGTTTGCTCGTCGAGCAGTGGCGCGGGCGACTTCGCGGTGGCCACCGAGCCCGCTCCGCCGAGCAGGACGGCCGCCCCTCCCGCCGCTCCCGCGGCCAGGAAATCCCGGCGACTGATGCGCTGATCGAGCATGCGATCCATCGATGCCCTCCTCCCCGGCGCGGGTGCGCCATACGGTCAGTCAACCACCGGAGTCAAGGGCCTCAAACCGGCGATAAGTCGCAGCTAAGCGGTCGACGGTAGGGTGCGCTCGACGCCCGGCCGCGTAGGACGTGCCCCCCAACGCGGCCGGGCGGCGTCGTCCGACCCGTCCCGTGTCCCGCCGGGGAGACAACCGCTGTGGATCGCAGCGTTCCGCCATGGCGCGCGCTCGAGACCCCGGTCTCCAGCGACGCCGCACCCCCCTCCGCCGAGCCTCCGACGAGCGAGGGCCTCGCCGGGATCCCGGTGGCCTGGCTCGTCGCCGGCGCTCTTGCGGTGATGCTCGCCCTGGGAGCGGCCGCGACGATTCTGGCCGGCGGTGGCGGACCGCTGGTGGACGTGCCGGGAGCCGCGGCGACCGAACCCAGTGGCGCGTCTCCCGGATCGTCGGATGCGTCCGCCGGGAGCGTGCTGGTCGTCGAGGTGGCCGGTGCCGTCGCCCAGCCGGGGCTCTACCGGCTGGCCACCGGCGGGCGGGTGGCCGACGCGATCGCCGCGGCTGGTGGATTCGGTCCGCGGGTCGATGCCGGACGGGCATCCGCCGAGCTGAACCTGGCCGCGCACGTGAGCGACGGCGACCGGATCGTGGTCCCGTCACGCGACGACCCGCCATCCGCCTCCGCCCGACCGGCAGGGGCTGGCCTCTCCGGGTCGAGCGCGCCCGGCGGGGCGCCTCGCGGGCCACTGGATCTCAACCAGGCAACCTCCGCTGAGCTCGAGGCGCTGCCCGGGATCGGCCCGGTGACCGCGGCCAAGATCATCGCGGCCCGCGAGGAGCAACGGTTCGCGTCGGTCGAGGATCTGCGCACCCGCAAGCTCGTGGGACCGTCCACCTTCGAGAAGCTGCGCGCGCTCGTCATCGTCCACTGAGACGAGTTGACCACCGTGCCTCAGAGTGGCTGGTTGGCTGTCGGGACGGCCGTGGCGGCACTGCTCGGTCCGGCCATGGCCGAGCGGTTCGGAATCGTGGCCGCGCTGGCCATGGCCGGGCTGGTCCTGGGCGCCTCCCTGATGGCGGGTTTCGCCCGACGCTCAGTCGCGGGCGGGGCCGTGCCGTTCGCGGTCGGCCTCGTCGCCATCGCGATTCGCCTCGCGCTGAATGGCCCGGCCGCGCCACCCGTCGCGATCCCGGACGGCGACGGACCGTGGCCCGGGATCGTGGCGGGGGTCGGGTCGCCGCGCGATGGCCAGCAATCGACGACCCTCGATCTCGCGCTCGCTACGGGGAGCCTCCGGGTCGCGGCGACCTTGCCGCGCTATCCCGAAGTCGCCCCCGGTGACCGGGTCTCGGTCGGTGGCCGCCTCGAGCCCCTCCCAGATGACGACGGGGGCTATGGCACCTACCTGCGCCGGATCGGTGCCGGGGCCACGATTCGCGCTCGATCGCTCGAACGCCTCGCCGGTGACGGCGCTCCGGCGGGCGCGATCGAGACCGCCCGGCGGGCCTCGGGCGAGGCGTTGACCCGGGCCCTGCCCGAGCCCGAGGCGGGCCTGGCCGCAGGGATCCTCATCGGCCTGCGCGACCGGGTCGACCGCGACCTGGCGGCCGCCTTCACGACCGCTGGGGTCAGCCACGTCGTGGCGATCTCGGGCTGGAACATCGCCATCGTCGCGGCGTTGGTCGGCGCGCTGCTCCGGAGCCGGCTCGGCCGGCGTCCCCGCTCGCTGGTGACGCTTGTGGCCATCGTCGCCTACACAATCGCCGCCGGCGGCTCGGCTTCGGTCGTCCGTGCCGCGGTCATGGCTGCGGTCGTCCTGCTGGCGCGCGAATCGGGACGGGCCGGGGCGGCTGCGACCGCGCTCGGCTGGGCGGTGGGGCTGCTCCTCCTGGCCGATCCGGCGACGGTCGGCGACGCCGGGTTCCAGCTGTCGGTCCTGGCCACGGCCGGGCTCATCGCCTGGGCGACCCCGATCACGACGCGTCTCCGCAGCGTTCGCGGCGGGGTCGTCCCGGGCTGGCTGGCCGAAAGCCTCGGGGTATCGTTCGCCGCCGAAGCCGCGACCCTGCCGGTGGTCCTGGCCGGGTTCGGACGCTTCGCGGTCCTCGCTCCGGCCGTCAACCTCGTGGTCGTCCCGCTCGTGCCGCCGGCGATGGCTGCCGGCGCGTTGGCTCTGATCGGCGGCTGGCTGGGCCTGGCAGGGGCACCACCCGCCCTCGCCGTCCTCCTGGGTCTACCCGGTTGGCTCGTCCTGGCGGTCCTGGTGGCGCTGGTCCGAGCAGCGGCCGCCCTGCCGTTTGCGAGCATCACCCTGCCCGCACCGTGGAGCTCGGTGGCCGGCCTGCTGGTCGGGATCGCGGTCCTCGCCATCGCGAGCCAGCGGGTCCGTCGGGTCGGCGCGGGCTGGCTGGCGGCACGAGCCCGGCGGGTTCGGACAGCCGCCGGGCCCCGGGGGGACCGTGTCGCCAAGCCGGGTGCGAGCCAAGGTGAAGCGACGACCGCTTCCCGGCAGGTCGCAGCCAGCGGCACCCGACGGCGTCCCCGACGAGGAGTCCAGTTCGGCGCGGCAGCGCTGGCCCTGTGCCTGATCGTGGTCGTTCTGGCTGCGGCCAACCGACCGGACGGCCACGTTCGGGTCACCGTCCTCGACGTCGGTCAGGGCGACGCCATCCTGGTCGAAGGCGGCCGTGGCGGCCGGCTGCTGGTGGACGGCGGCCCGGACCCGGATCGCCTGCTCATCGCACTCGACGCCCGGCTGCCGGCCTGGGACCGGCGGATCGACCTCCTGGTGCTCACCCATCCGCACGAAGATCACGTCGCCGGACTGGCCCTGCTGCTCACGCGCTACCACGTCGGCCGGACGTTCGAGCCCGGAATGATCGGGCCGGGTCCCGGCTATCGCGCCTGGCAGGCGGCGCTCGACCGGCTCGGCCTGCGCCCCGGGCATCTCTCGACCGGTGACCGGTTCGGTCTCGACGACATTCGCTTCCGGGTCCTGTGGCCGGACCGCGACGCTGTCCCGCGCGAGCCGGCCGATGGCGGCACGGCAATCAACAACGTGTCGATCGTGCTCCTCGGTGAGGTCGGCCACCAGCGATTCCTGCTGGCCGGCGACATCGAGGAGGAGATCGACCCGATCCTCATCGCCCGGGGGCTGCCCCGGGTCGACCTGCTCAAGGTGGCCCACCATGGCAGCCGGACATCGTCGACCGCGGCCTTCCTCGACGCGGTCCGGCCACGAGTCGCCGTCGCCTCGGCCGGGGCAGGCAACCCATATGGCCACCCCACCAGGGCAACGCTCGAGCGGATCGCCGCTCGCGGCGCCCGGGTCCTGCGCACCGATCGCAACGGCTCGGTGGAGGTCACCCTCGATGGCGCGACCGGGCTGGCGGTGCATCCCGAGCGAATCGAGCTTGCGACGACCGGGGCAGCCCCACCGCCGGAGGCAGCAGCCGTGCCCTCGGTCGTGGCCCGGGTGACGTTCTCGTGTGGCATTCGGTCGCCGGCGCGGGTCGCGCCCGTATCATCGGGGTGATGCCGGTCCCCACCCGAACCGCCGCCGCGGCCGTGCTGCTCGAGCTCGATCCGCCGCCCTGGGCCGTCCGCCACGCGCGGGCGGTGGCCGAGGTCGCCGGCTGGCTGGCGGCTCGGATCGCCGCGCGGGGCACAACCGTCGATCGTCGGCTGGTCGAGACCGCGGCCCTCCTCCACGACGTCGACAAGATCCTGCCGCCGGACGACCCCGCGCGGGCGCTGCCGCATGGCGACGGGTCGGCCGCCTGGCTCAGCGCGCGCGGCTATCCCGAGCTCGCCCGGGCGGTGGCCAATCACCCGGTCACCCGCCTGGCCGACGACGCGCGCTACCGCACCTGGGCCGCCTTCGCCAGTCGCGAGGAGCGGATCGTGGCCTACGCCGACAAGCGGGCCGGCCAGCGCCTGGTATCGATGGAGGCCCGCTTCGCCTCGTGGAGCAAGCGCTACCCCAGAGGTTGGGACGAGGCCACGGCGGCCAAGGTCCGGGCCCGGGCCGCGCGCCTCGAAGCGGACGTCTGCCGGGCGGCCGGCGTCCGCCCCGACGAGGTCCGCCGACTGGCCTGGACGGGTCCGGCATTGCGCCGGGCGCGTGCCGCCCGGGCCGTGGCATGAGCCGGTCGGCGCCACCCCCGTCCGCTCCCCTGGGCTACTACTTCGGTGACGATGCCTGGTCGGTCGAGCATGCCGCGGACGCCCTCGGCCGGCGAGTGGCCGGCGTCGACGGGACGCCGCTGGGGCGCTGGCGGGTGACCGGCGCGGCCACGAGCGCCGCGCTGATCGGGGAACGGGTCGCGACCGGCGCGCTGTTCGGCGGCGGGACGCTGGCGGTCGTGGCCGACCCGGGGCCGCTCATCCGGGCGAAGGCGAACCGCGAGGCGCTCATCGCCATCCTGGCGACGGTCGCCCCGGGCAACGCCCTGGTCTTCTCCGAAGCGCTCGATCGCTATCCCAAGGACGGCCGGCTGACGGCCGACCGGGCCGCCCTGGCCGCGGCGATCGAGACCGTCGGCGGCGAGGTCCGCGGCTTCCCGGCCCCGACGGCCGGGGGCATGGCCCGCTGGATCGAGGACCGGGCCACCGAGCGCGGGATGCGCCTCGACCGGGGCGCGTCCCAGGCCCTGGCCGAGCGGGTCGGGGCCTTCGTCCGCGAGGGCGACGTCGATCGGCGGCGCCAGGGTCAGCTGGCCGCCCAGGAGCTGGACAAGCTGGCCCTCTACCGCCTCGACGGACCGGTCACCGCGGATGACGTCCGCGCCCTCGTGGCCGAGGCCGTGCCAGCGTCCGCCTGGGCACTCCTCGATGCGCTCGCCTTCCGGCGGAACCGGGACGCGGCCGAGCTCCTCGAGCGGGTCCTGGACGTGACACCGGAACCGGTCGTGGTCGTCCAGCTCCACCGCCGCCTGCGCGAGCTGCTCGAGGTCTCCGACCTGGTCGCGAGCGGGACGCCGACCCGCGAGCTGCCCCGGGTTCTCAAGCTCCATCCCTTCCGGGCCGAGCAACTCGCCAAGCAGGCCGCGGCGTGGACCGGTGAGGAGCTGGTGGCCGCGCTCGACGACCTGCTCGAGCTGGATGCGACGATCAAGGGAGCGGGCGGCCCGATGGCCGACGAGCGAGCGCGACGACTCGCGTTCACGTTGTGGCTGGCCGGCCGGGTGGCGCCGCGCGGAGCGGCCGTGCGCTGAGTCGGGGACGAGCGCCTAGCGGCCCGAGGACCAGGCCTGTTCCTGGAGGACCAGGTCGCTCTCGATGGCGAAGGTGCAGACCGCCGATTCGAGGTCGAGCAGATCGAGCAGGTCCGGGTCGACGAAGAGCTGGACGCAACCCTGGCACAGGCTGCCCGGGATGCCGAAGCACAGGCGCTCGGAGGCGTCGTCGAGCCGGAACGCGGTATCGAAGCGGCTGATGACGAGCTTGCTCGTGCAGCGCGGGCAGCGTTCGCGGGTTCGCGACATCCGGTCCTGACCTCAGCATGGACGCCACCTGGCGTCCGGACCCGGATTCAACGCCCGCCAGACCACCCCGGACATGACCCGACGGTACTACCCCGCTTGGCGGTGGCCGGGGCGACGCTACTGGATGCGCAGGACCGTGCGCGCCGCCGACCAGTGCTTCTCGAGCTCGTAGAAGTCGCGCTCTGGCGGGGTGAAGACGTGGACGATCACACCGCCGAAGTCGAGCAGGACCCAATGCGAGGCGGCGACCCCTTCCCGACCGATCGGCCGGACTCCCTCGGCTCGCAGGCCCGAGACGATGCCGTCGGCGATCGCGTCGAGCTGACGTTCGGACCCGCCCGAGCAGATCACGAAGGCGTCGGCCACCGTCGTCAGCTCGCCCAGGTCGAGCAGGACGATGTCGGCGGCCTTCTTGTCCTCGGCCAGCTCCACGATCCGCCTCGCCGTCTCGAGCGAGGCCTTGCCGTCGGCCGGGGCCGCGGTCTGCCGGGCGGGCAGCCCGATCCGGCCCTTGGCCGTGGTCGGCTTGGCTCGGCTGCGCTTCGCGGGCAGGGCGGCAGGATCGGTCACGGCGCGGGGGTCCTCCTGGGTTCGGTCGGCTCGGCGGTCCGGTTCGGGCGGTACAGCCCATGGTCGCCGATATAGGCGATGACCGCATCCGGGACCAGGTAGCGGATCGAGCGCCCGGCTGCCACGCGGGCCCGGATCATCGAACCGGACACGGCCAGCTTCGGTCCGTCGAGGACGATCGTGCGGCGGTCGGCCCCCGGGATGAGGCTGGCCATCGCGGCGGGGTCGACGGGCCCGGTCCCGGGCCGCGGCACGACCGCCATCCGGCACAGCTCGAGGACCCGCTCCGGCCGGTGCCAGGTCGGCAGGCCGGCATACGCCTCGCTCGACAGGATGAAGACGAGGTCCGGTGAGCTACCCCTGGCCCGGGTCTCGGCGGCCAGCGTCTCGAGCGTGTCCACCGCGTACGACGGCCCCCGGCGGTCGACCTCGGCGCGACTCAGGCTGAAGGCGGGGTTGTCGGCGATGGCCGCCGCGACCATGGCCAGCCGATCCTCCGCGGGACTGACCGGGCGACCCGGCTTGTGGACCGGCACACCGACCGGCACGAACACGACTCGATCGAGATCGAGCGCATCACGGGCCTCCTCGGCGATCGCCAGGTGCCCGATGTGGACCGGGTCGAAGGTACCGCCCAGGATGCCGATCGCGCCGGACGTGGGCTCGCTGTCGCTCATTCCGGTTCCCACGCTTCGCGGTCCCACTCGAGCTCGACCGATCCGATCCGGACCGTGTCGCCGGCGGCGACGCCCGCCCGACGGAGCTCGGCGTCGACACCCAGCCGGGCGAGGTCGCGCTGAAAGCGCGCCGCCGATTCGTCGACCGCGAAGTCGGTCTGGGCCGCGATCCGTTCGATCCGGCGACCCCGGACCCGGTACGCCCCATCGTCCTCGAGCTCGACCGCGAAGCCGTCGCCGAGCGACTCGATGCGGTGGACGACGACCCCCGCCGGCTCGGGCGGCAGGCCCAGCTCGGCGGCGTCGGGCAGCCGCTCGGCGAGCAGCGTCCGCAGCTCGAGGATCCCGTCTCCGGTCGCCGCCGAGATCGCCACACAGGCCAGGCCGTCCCGTCGGCGTGCCTCGCGAAAGGTGGGCCAGGCCGCGGCCGCGACGGGTCGGTCCATCTTGTTGAAGGCGACGATCGTCGGCTTGGCGAGCAGGGCCGGGTCGTGCGCCTCGAGCTCATCGCGAATGACTCCGAACGACCACTCCGGATCGCGGTCCGCACCATCCACGACGTGGACCAGGACCCGGGTCCGCTCAACGTGGCGCAGAAAAGCGTGACCCAGCCCGGCGCCCTGGCTGGCGCCTTCGATCAGGCCGGGCACGTCGGCGACGGTCGGCCGGCGTCCGTCGCTCGCATCGTCACCGCCGGCCAGGTCGAGCACACCAAGGTTTGGCTCGAGGGTCGTGAACGGGTAGTCGGCGATCTTCGGCCGGGCGGCCGTGAGCGCGGCGAGCAGGGTCGACTTGCCGGCGTTGGGCAGCCCGACCAGGCCGACGTCGGCGATCAGCCGTAACTCCAGGCGGACCCAGCGCTCCTCGCCGGGCTCGCCCTTCTGGGCGTGCTTTGGCGTCTGGTGGGTGGCCGTGGCGAAGTGGACGTTGCCCAGCCCGCCCCGTCCGCCGCGGGCGACCATCGCCACCTGCTCGCTCGAGAGCAGGTCGGCCACGAGCTCCCCGGACGCATCGTCGTAGACGGCGGTCCCCGGGGGCACGACCAGGGTCAGGTCCGTGCCGGCCTTGCCATGGCGCCGCGAGCCCGTGCCCCGCCCACCCGGTTCGGCCTTGAAATGGTGATGCTGGCGGTAGTCGCGCAGGCTGGTCTGACCGGGATCGACTCGCAGGTAGATCGAGCCGCCCCGTCCGCCGTCGCCGCCATCGGGACCGCCCCGGGGCACGTGGGCCTCTCGCCGGAAGGTCGCGGCACCGTCCCCGCCGGAACCGGCATGGACGTTGATCTTGACCCGGTCGAGGAACATCGGGAAGTTGCCCCGTGGTGCTGCCGTCGATCGCGCGCGGCGTCGCAGGGACGCCGACAGCGGACCGCCGGTGGGTGGTCTAGAGGTAGCTGAGCGGATTGACGCGGTAGCCGCTGCCCCAGACCTCGCCGCGCCAGACCTCGAAGTGGAGGTGTGGCCCGGTGGCCCAGCCGGACTGGCCGACGCGACCGACCTGCTCGCCGCGCGAGACGTGCTCGCCCGCGCCGACGGTGATCGCCGACATGTGGTTGTACGTCGTGTACAGCCCGGAGCCGTGGGCGATCCAGACCTGGTAGCCGCCGCCGTTGTTCTTCCAGCCGGCAAAGATGACCGTGCCCGACGCGGCGGCGATGATCCGGCTGCCGTACGGCGCCTGGATGTCGAGGGCGGGATGGCCGTAGTGGAAGTACTGGCTGATCGTTCCGCCGGGCAACGGCCAGGCGAACTGTCCGCCGCCGTACGACCTGGGGATGCTGCCGCCGCCACCACCGCCCGAGTAGGTCGAGTGCGGGGCGGCCTTGGGAGCGGGGATCGGCTTGCCGTGTCCGCCGGGCAGGATCAGCGTCTGGCCGATGACGACCGTTTCATTGGTGAGCCCGTTGAAGGAGATGACGTCGATCTCGGAGACGTTGGCGGCATCGGCGATCTTGGCCAGCGTCTCGCCCGCCTTGACCACGTGGACCGTTCCGTCGACCGGTGGGATGACCAGCTTCTGGCCGACCTTGAGGTCGTCCTTGGACTTGAGGTGGTTGGCCCACCACAGGGTCATCATCGACACGCCGAAGTGACCGGCGATGCCGGTCAAGGTGTCGCCCGACCGGACTCGGTAGCTGCGCAGGGTGTCCGCACCGTCCACGAATGACGTGTCGACGGCGATCGGCTTGAGGAGGGTGCCGTCGGCGAGGTAGGGGCCAGCGGGCTGACCGCCGGCGATCTCGCCGTCCCCGCCCAGGTCGAGCCGGGCGGCTCCGGCCGGGTCGATCGCCCCGTCGACCCCGATCCCGGAGTTGTATCCCCCGTCACCGTTCTCCAAACCGGCCACGGCCAGGCGGGGGGCCTCACCGCTGCCCCGGGTACCGCCCACGGCGCCGGTCGGACCGGGCGCGGCGATGGCGGTCAACGAGCCGAACAGGACGAGGATGGCCACGCCGACGGGGAGCAACCGCTCCCGGCCGACGAACGTGGCCCGCAGCTCCGCCGTTCGAGCCGGGCTCAGACCAATCCGGGCCATGGCACGTTCGCGCCGGGTGACCCGATGGGCGCCATGGGCAATGACCTGCCGTCGCGGCGTGGGCCCAAGCCTGCCGAGACGATTCGCCATCCGTCCCACAAGCACCGCGCTCCGCTCGCGGAGGGTGCCGGCCAGCGACGTTGCCTTGGAAGTGCGGTCAGGCCGGTGACGCCGCAGGGCGCCGCGGACTCGGACCGTCGCATTCTGCAATACGGTCTCCTGGAGGACGGACGGCTTCGCGGGGAACGGAGCTAGGGGGTCGCCGTCCGGTCGGGTCGCGATTTCGAGCTGGGGGTCTCTTACGCGAGGGTGGCCGGACGTATGCCGAGCCGGCCCGATGTCAACGTCACCGTAACAGACTGGCAACAGAGCTGGCAAACCGGACCAGCGCCTGCCCGACTGTGGATAACCCCCTAGGCGTCGAGGCTCTTGGTCAGGCCGGCCAGGAACTGGGTGTTGTTGTCGGTCTTCGACAGCCGGTTGAGGAGCAGCTCGATGCCCTCGTTCGTTCCGACGGCGGACAGCATCCGGCGCATCGTCCAGACCATCTTGAGGGTGCCCTCCTCGAGGAGCAGCTCCTCGCGCCGGGTCCCCGAGCGCTGGACGTCGATCGCCGGGAAGATCCGCTTCTCGGCCAGCTTGCGATCGAGGATGAGCTCCGAGTTGCCGGTGCCCTTGAACTCCTCGTAGATGACGTCGTCCATGCGCGAGCCGGTGTCGACCAGGCAGGTCCCGATGATCGTCAGGCTGCCGCCTTCCTCGATGTTGCGGGCCGCGCCGAAGAATCGCTTGGGCGGGTACAGGGCGATCGGATCGAGACCGCCGGTCAGGGTCCGGCCGCTGGGCGGCAGAGCCAGGTTGTAGGCCCGTGCCAGACGGGTGATCGAGTCGAGCAGGATGACCACGTCGCGGCCGGTCTCGACCTGGCGCTTGGCGATCTCGAGGGCCATCTCGGCCACATGGGTGTGGTTCTCGGTCGGCTCGTCGAAGGTCGAGCTGATGACCTCACCCTTGACGCTCCGGCGCATGTCGGTGACTTCCTCGGGCCGCTCACCGATCAGTGCGACCATCAGCAGGATCTCTGGGTAGTTGGTGGTGATCCCGTTGGCGATGTGCTTGAGGAGCATCGTCTTGCCGGCCTTCGGCGGGCTGACGATGAGCGCGCGCTGGCCCTTGCCGATCGGGTTGA
>JAXDKT010000020.1:0-3301 GCA_034666965.1 Chloroflexota bacterium
CGATCGTCAGGATGTCGACGTCGACCGCGCGGAGCGCCTCGAACGCTTCGGTCAGCTCGTCGCGCGTCTCGCCCAGCCCGACCATCATCGAGCTCTTCGTGTGAGCCGCGTAGCCGATCTCGACCGACATCTCCTTGGCCGTGGCCAGGACGTGCAGGCTGCGATCCCAGCGGGCACGCTTGCGGACGGGCTTCTGGAGTCGACGGACCGTCTCCAGGTTGTGATTGAGGATGTCCGGCCGGGCGTCCATCACGGTCCTGAGCCGCTCGTCGGTGCCGTCGAAGTCGGGGATGAGGACCTCGATGCCCATGCCCGGGCTGGCCGCGCGCATCCGCTCGATCGTCTCGGCAAAGATCCTGGCCCCGCCGTCGGGAAGGTCGTCGCGGGCGACGCTGGTCACCACGACGTGCTCCAGGTCGAGCGCCGCCACCGCCTCGGCCACGCGCCGGGGCTCATCGTCATCGAACCAGGTCGGCCGGCCCGTCTTCACGGCGCAGAACCCGCAGGCGCGGGTGCACGTGTCGCCGAGGATCATGATCGTCGCCGTGCGCTGGTCCCAGCACTCCCCGATGTTGGGGCAATGAGCCTCCTCGCAGACGGTGTTGAGGTCCAGCCCGCGGAGCAGGCCCTTGAGCTCGTGGTAGCGCTCACCGGAGGGGATCCGGGCCCGGATCCAGTCCGGGTGGCGACGCAACGGCAGCGAGCCGTCGGCGGCCGGTCCCGCCGAGCCACCGCCCATCGCGATCGTCGCCGGCAGGCCGCCCCCGTGAGGGTGCCCGCCCGAATGTCCCGCGGGCGGTGAGTACATCGGCAGCTCCCGACTCATGGCCCCGAGTGTACGCGGCGTCAGGCCCAGACGCCGGCGACCGAGCTGGAGGCCGAGCCGGAGGCCGAACCGGCGGCGCCATTCGGGCTCGCGCTCGAGCTCGGGCTCCCGCTCGGAGCGACCGGTTCGGAGGGTACCGACTGGGGCGGGCCGGGGGTGAGCGACGGGTCGATCTGGACGGGGCTGATGGCGGTTCGGAAGACCCGATCGGCCGCACCGTCGCGGATCCCGATGAGCACCAAATGCCACTCGGGGGCGCTGTCGAACGCCGGACGGCGTGCCGCATCGATCGTGCCGTAGCCGAGGACCGTGTCCAGTCCGCGGCTGGTGTCGATCAGCCCGTAGGCCACGCAATCCGCGGGCAACGTGATCGTCCCGGCGTCGACCAGTCCGGCCACGGTCTTGGTCGGCGCGGTCGGGCACAGGTACACCAGCGTCCGCGGCGGGCGCCACTCCGGGGCCGAGACCGTCAGGGCCGTGCTCGATCGCGAAACGAGGACCCGCGTGTCGCCCGGCTCACCCGCCGCGTCGATCTGGGCCTGACACCCGGTCAGGACGGCTCCGGCCAGGAGGATCGCCCCCAACGGACCCGCCGGGCGAACGTTGCCCAGCCGACCCGCCGTGCGCAGCCAGCTCATCGGACCCCGAACGTGTCGCGCAGGCCGGCCTCGAGCGGCCGCGGATCGAACCCGAGCTCGGCCGTGGCCTTGGCGTGCGACGCCCAGTAGGTGACGCCGTCGGCCGCCGAGATGACCTCGGCCAGGTCGCCCGGGATCCCAAGGCGACCGCCCAGCAGTCCGGACAGCGGTGCCATCAGCTCCAACAGCCGGGTCGGCATCGACAGGCTGGGCAACCGCCGGTCGCCCAGCCGGGCGGCGATCCGGAGCGCGTCCATCAGCCGGACCGGTGCCCCGTCGAGGACGTACGCCTGTCCGATCCGCCCCCGGTCGAGGGCGCTCAGCAGGCCGGCGGCCAGGTCGTCCACGTGGACCAGGCAGATGCCCACGTCGGTCAGGGCGAGATACGCCAGCCGCCCCCGGAAGGCGTCCTCGATCTGCCGACCAACCGCGCTGTGGTCGCCCGGTCCGTAGACCTGGCCGGGCATCGCGATGACGATCCGTGCCCCGCCGGCGATCCGCTCCTCGGCGACGAGGTGCGCCCGGTACTTGGTCTCGTCGTACCAGCTCAGGAAGCCCCGGGCCGGATCGCGCCGGAAGCTCTCGTCGACGACCTCGCCGCGGGTGTTTCCGAAGACACCGACCGTCGACACGTAGACGATCCGGGCGGCGCCGGCCGCCTCGGCGGCGGCCAGAACCCGGGCGCTGGCGCCCACGTTCGAATCGTCCATCGCCGGACGTTCTCGGGTCGAGATCCCAACCCGATACGAGCCGGCCGCGTGGATGACCGCCTCGGATCCGGTCATCAGTCCGGTCAGCTCGGCGATCGACGACAGGTCCGTACGCACGAGCCGGCAGCCGAGGTCGCGCAGGACGCGGGCTCGATCGGGATCGCGTACCGCGGCGCAGATCTCGTCGCCGCGGGCACGCAGCTGTTGGATGAGGGCCGAGCCGATGAACCCCGCCGCTCCGGTGACGAAGACTCGCATCGGGCGGTGCGCCGCGGCCGGGGATCCGGTCAGTACAGCGCGGTCTCCGGCCCGACTGACTCGAGCCAGGCCTTGACCGTGCGCAGGAAGGCCGCTCCACCGGCACCGTCATTGGCCCGGTGGTCGATACCCAGGACCACGTTCATCACCGGCCGGATGGCGATCGAGTCACCGGTCGGCGACTCGACGACGACCGCCCGCTTGGTGATCGCTTCCATGGTCAGGATGGCGACCTCGGGCACGTTGATGATCGGCATCGTCAGATTCGAGCCGAGCCAGCCGGTGTTGTCGATCGTGAACGTGCCGCCGCCGAAGTCGTCGAGCCGGAGCTTGTTGGCGCGCGCCCGGGCGGCCACGTCGGCGATGGCCCGGTTGAGACCGGCGATCGAGAGGCCGTCGACGTCGCGGATGACCGGCACGATCAGACCGTCGGCTACGGCGACGGCCACCCCCACGTGGACCCGGCGCTTGGCCAGCAGGCCGGCGTCGGTCCATTGGGCGTTGAATTCGGGATGGCGCCGGAGTGCCTCGACACTGGCCTTGACCACGAACGGGACGTAGCTCAGGGAGCTGCCCTCGCGGGCCTGGAACTCGGCCTTGGACGACTCGCGCAGCCGGACGAGGTTGGTTGCGTCGACCTCCATCGACACGTAGGCGTGCGGCACGGCCAGAGCCCGGGTCATCTGCGCCGCGATGCCCTTGCGCATCTGGGTCATCGGCACGAGGACCTCGTCCGCGCCCGCCGGGAAGGCGATCGGCGGGCTGGCCGGACTCGGTCCGCGCGCGGCGGCGGGCGCGGCCGAGACGGCACCCGACGGAGCCGCGGCGGGTGAGGCCTCCGAGGCCGGGGCAGGTGCCGGGGCCCCGCT
>JAXDKT010000021.1:0-3773 GCA_034666965.1 Chloroflexota bacterium
GTCGCGGGCTCAATCGGAGCGGTGGTCTGGTCGCTCCGGCTCCTGGGATTATCGTGGCGCTGGGTCGCCGTCGGGCTGCTCTGGCCGCCGATCGAGCAGGGGCTGTTTACCGGCAACGTCGCCGCGCCAAGTCTCCTGCTCCTCGCGCTCGCTCCGCGACTGGTGGGCGGCCTTGTCCTGGGCGGGCTGCTCAAACCACAGAACGGGGTCATGGCCCTGTGGCTCCTGCGCGAGCGAGCATGGCGAAGCCTGGCCGTGGGGCTCGGAGCGCTGCTGGCGATCGTGGTCGTAACACTGCCCTTCACGGGAATCGGCTTGTGGGCCGACTGGGTCACGGGTCTGTTCGCCTACCAGGAATCCCAGTCGAACCTGTCCGGGCTCTACGGCGTGGGGCTCGGCCGATACCTGCCTTTCTCGTTGTTCGCCGCGGCCGCCGTCATCGTCACCCTCCTCGCCCTGGTTCCGCGTGGGCGGGAAAGCCTGGGGAGGCTCGGTCTCGCGTCCGCGGTCGCGTCACCGTCCCTCTGGAGTCATGGCTTCGTGGTGGCCATCCCGGCGTTTCTGCGTCTGCGGGCGTCACTGTGCTGGTTGGCTCTGGGTCTGCTGTGCACCGGCGACTTCCCCGGGCCGCAGCTGGCCCTGGCCCTGCCAGTCGCCGCCTGGGTCGCGGGAGGCCTTGGCCTGCGCGAGATCGCTCGGCCCGACGAGCTCCACCCCCTCGGCCGCCTCGTCGAACCCTGGCCGGACAGCCCCGACGCCGCCGAGGTCGGTCCGGAGAACGCTTCGAGCTGAATCAGCTCGCCCGGGTTGCCGGACGTCGAACCGCGCGGGGTTGGCGCGGTACGGGCTTGACCCGCCTCGGAATGGTGGCCACCCAGGCGTCGGCGGGCGCCGGCTTGCCGAGCAGGTAGCCCTGCCCCAGCGTGACCCCGAGCTCGATCAGGACCGCGCGTTCGGCCTCGGTCTCGATGCCTTCGGCGATGACCTGGCTGCCGGCCTCGACCGCGAAGTGGATCAGTCCCACGACCACGGCGCGCCGGCTCGGATCGCCGTCGACCCCGTGGACCAGACCGGCGTCGATCTTGACGAAGTTGGGCCGGAGCTCCACGAGGTGATTGAAGTTCGCGACGCCGGCTCCGGCGTCGTCGACTGCCAGGCGAACCCCCGGCCCGAGCTCGAGCATCGTCTGGCGCAGGGGGGCGTACGCCTCGATCGCCTCGTGCTCGGTGACCTCGAGCACGACCGGACGAGACCGCTGGGCGAGCACGCGCGTGATGGTCCCGCCCTGGGCCAGGAACGCCGGCGAGACGTTGACGCTCAGCCACGGGGCTCTCGGCAGCAGCCGTGCCTCGCGAAGGGCCAGGTCGAGGGTCACCGCCTCGAGCTCCAGGCCCATGCCGCACTCGAGCGCCGTCGCGAAGGTGACGTCCGGCCGCTGCCCGTCGTCGAACCGAGTCAGCGCCTCGAACCCCACGATGGTCCCGGTACCCAGATCGACGATCGGCTGGAAGACCGACCCGAACGCGGTCGCGGCGATCGTGGCCCCGATCCGCTGGCGCTTCTCGCCGCGCCCCCGGCGAGCGACGAGCGCCGGCGCCAGGATCGTCTCGGCCACCGACGCGAACTCGCCAACCGCTGGGAGATCCTCGACGAGATGGCGGGCATGATCCTCGTCGGTCGTGGCCAGTGCGACCAGACCAACCAGCTCGCCGTCGGCCTGGATGGGGGCGACGGCTCGGCTCCTGATGCCGATCGCGGCGAGGCGCTGGTCGTGCTCACTCGATCCGGGTCCTCGCACCAAGAGCTCTGCCCACGGCCCACTCCCGGAGCGCTCCAGGAGATACCGCGAATGTTCCTCGGAGAGGACGTCGCCGGATTGGATCGGGAACCCAGGCATGGCGACGATCGCGAGGGCGAGCAGCCGGTCGCCCGTGCACTCGAACACGCCGGCCGCGTCATTGCCGGGCAACCGATCCATCGCCTCGGCGACGATCATGGCCGTCGCCTCAGGGGTTGACTGGGTGCGAAGCTGCCGGAGCGACGCGATGATCGCGATCCGCTCGGCGCTCGCCTGCCCTCGCCGGCGACTGTCGTGCGCCACGGCGAGCCCGTACCGCCGAACGAACCAGAGCGACAGGCCTGCGGCCAGCAGCTCGATGGCCAAGCCAAAGCCGGTCGCCGCCGCGCGCATCCGATCCAGCTCATCGAACCGGCTCCCGAACTCGCCCGCGACCTCGTCGAGCTGGTCGACGAACCGGCTGATCGCCGCATCGCTGCTCTGGTGACCCGCGATCTGGGTCTCGATCGCCGCCCGGATCGCCGCAGTCGAACCGCTCTGGATCGCGGCGATTGCCGGCTCGGCCATGGTCGCCCGCCAGGCGTCGTTCTCGGCAGCCACGCCGACCAGGGCGTCGTCGACTCCGGCCAGATTCCCTGCCTCGGCTCGGATCTCGGCAGCGACGCGGCCTTCGTCGACGACGGCCTGCCGGTAACGGGCCAGAGGTCGCGGGTCCCCGGACAGGAGGAAGTCGCCCAGCGCGTCGTGCTGCTCGTGAACCGCCGTCACCAGCTCGTCGCCCAGGGCCGCCGCGCTGTCGGCCGCCCCCTGTTGCGTCTGGAGGGTGTCGTTGGCCGCGTTCGTCTGGAGGTAGATGGTCACCGTGGCGAGGCACACGATGACCGCGGCGCCGCCGACCACGAGCAGGACGCGGTTGTAGGGAGTCATGGCCGCCGGCCGCCGCTGCTGGTGACTATCCGCCGCCAGCCTGAGCAATCGCTGCCCCGGTCGCTGGAGCGGGCCCGGGTTCAACGGCGCTCTCACTCAGCGCCGGTGCCGACGGCCCCGGGTCGGCGCCGACCCCGGGAATGTAGGCGTCCTGAACGACGTGCGACTCGGCCCCGGGGAAGAAGAAGCCCAGCTCCAGGTCGCTCTCGACGCGTTCCACCACGTAGCGGTTGACCCAGGCCAGGCCGTGCTCGATCGAGCCACCGTCGGGAGCGGCGACGAGGCCCAGCCGGACATGATCGAGGAGGACGAATGAGCCGGTTGGGCGAGCCAGCGCGCGGGCCGGATCGAAGCCCGGCATCGTCGGCATCCGGCCGGTCACCTGGTACGGCCCGCAGACCAGGTTGACGTTGTGCCATGCGGGGTGGGCGATGACCGGGGTTCCCTGCGGTGCGACGACCACGAACAGGTCGTCCGTCGCCAGGCTGATCCCGCCGGGTGGATCGGAGATGGCGCTGGTGCCATCGAGCGGCGCGAGGTGGCCCGAGGTCACCTGGACCTCGTGCTCGAGCTCGATCATGTCGCCCAGGCGCCCGTCGCCATTGGCCAGTCCTCGACGGACACCGTCTGACGTATAGGCCTCGAACTGGATCGACACGTTCCCCACTCCCGGTTGTGGCCATCACCGTGACACCTTGTCAAGCGGGTGAGAACACCCCTGCGGTACCAATGCGCCGATCCGTTGGTACCCGTCAGTAGGGCGGCCAGGGCACGGCCGGCCAGTCGGCCGAAGGCAGCGGGAAGCGGGCCGAGTCGAGCAGGCCGTCCAGTCGCGCCCGGGTCGCGTCGACCTCGGCCGGGTCGAGCAGCTCCCCCAGCCCCGCCCCCAGGTCTCCATCGAGATCCCCGCGCAGGCGGCCCAGGACCTCGAGCTCGTCGGCGGCGATCGGTCCGTCGCGCCAGGCCCACAGCACCGTGCGCAGCTTGGGCTCGACCGCGAAGCACACGCCGTGGTCCACCCCGTGCAGATGGACCGCGTCACCGTCGC
>JAXDKT010000022.1:0-35420 GCA_034666965.1 Chloroflexota bacterium
TCTGGCTGTCCGCTCGGCTGGGCCGTCGGCTCGCCCGGCGCGGAGGGGTTGGTCGGCTCGGTCACGCGCTGGCCCCCGCCGGCGACTCGGCCTCGGAGGGCTCGCGGCCGCCGGTGGCCATCAACAGTCCGACCTCCTCCTTGCTCGCGGCTCGGCCGTCCAAGGTCCGGACGATCTCACCCCGATACATCACGGCGATCCGATCGGACAGCTCGAGGACCTCGTCGAGCTCGGCCGAGACGAGCAGGATCGCGGCGCCCGCGTCGCGCATCTCGATCGCCCGGCGATGGATGAACTCGATGCTGCCCACGTCGAGCCCGCGGGTCGGCTGGTCGAGGACCAGGAGCTTGGGATCGGAGCTGAACTCGCGGGCAACGACCGCCTTCTGCTGGTTGCCGCCCGACAGCGTGTCGGCCGGCACGGCGGGGGAGGGCGTGCGGATGTCGAACCGCTTGATCAGCTCCACGGC
Organism: Chloroflexota bacterium; assembly: GCA_034666965.1. Taxonomy (GTDB): domain Bacteria; phylum Chloroflexota; class Limnocylindria; order Limnocylindrales; family CSP1-4; genus Chersky-267. The sequence continues at coordinate 470 of JAXDKT010000022.1, forward strand.
CCAGGCCTCGATCGCGTCCTCCTGGCGGACGAAGCCGCGGGCGAACGGCGGCCGGTAATAGCTGGTCAGGACCAGGTTGTCGCGCAGCGCGAAGCGCATGATCAGGGCCCAGCGGTGGCGATCCCCGGGTACGTGCGCGAGACCCGCTTCGTACAGCGGCCGCGGCTTCCAACCGGTGACCTCGCGGGCATTGAGGCGGACCGTGCCGGCCGTCGGGCGACGCAGCCCGGTCAGGCTCTCGACGAGCTCATCCTGGCCGTTGCCGGCGACCCCGGCGATGCCCAGGATCTCCCCGCCGCGGACCTCCAGGTCGACCCCGCGGACGACCTCCCGGGCCCGATCGTCGTTGGCCCGCAGCCCCGCGACCGACAGGACCACGCCACCGGGATGCGATTCCCCCCGATCGACGGTCAGCTGGACGTTCCGGCCGACCATCAGCTCGGCCAGGTCCTCCTCGTCGGTCTCGGAGGGAACGCGTTCGCCGACGACCTTGCCGCGCCGGATGACGGTGATCCGGTCGGCGATCGCCAGGACTTCGTAGAGTTTGTGGCTGATAAAGATGATCGAGTGACCCTCGGTCGCCAGCCGCCGGAGGACGATGAAGATCTCCTCGGTCTCCTGCGGGGTGAGGACCGCGGTCGGCTCGTCGAGGACCAGGATCCGAGCGTTCCGGTAGAGGGCTTTGAGGATCTCGACGCGCTGCTGCCAGCCGACCGACAGGTTCTCGATCTTGGCGTCCGGGTCGATCTCGAAGCCGAACTGCTGGCCGAGCGCCCGGATCCGGCGACGCGCCTCGTCCCGGTCAAGGAAGACCGGGTTGGCCATCGTCTCGGCGCCCAGCAGGATGTTGTCCGCGACGGTCAGCACCGGGACCAGCATGAAGTGCTGATGGACCATGCCGATCCCGCGCTGGATCGCGTCGTGCGGGCTGAGGATGTCGACCTTCTGGCCATCGATCAGGATCTCACCCTCGTCGGGCACCGCCAGCCCGTACAGGATGTTCATCAGGGTCGACTTGCCCGCCCCGTTCTCGCCGAGCAGCGCGTGGATCTCGCCCGGCCGGAGATCGAGACCGATCCCGTCGTTGGCGACGACGCCCGGGTATCGCTTGCAGATCCCACGCATCTCGAGGATCGGGGCGGTCTCGGCCATCACGCTCCCTGGAGTTGGAACGCCTGGGTCAGGATGGAGAACGGGCCGACGCGATGTCGGCCCGTTCCTGTTGGCTAAACCGGAGAGCCGGCGCTAGTCCTTCTTGTCGCAGGCGGTCGGCTTGCAGGGATCGATGGAACCGTCCTTCAAGCCGGCAAACGCCTTGTCGATCGCCGCCTGGATCTCGGGGGTGACCAGGCCCGCGTAATCGCCGCCGAATGGCGACAGGCCCACACCGGCCGGATCGGTGGTGGCATCCCAGATGGTCGTGCCGCCCTTGTCGGTCTTGTCCGCGATCTTCTTGATCGCGGCCGCGACCGCGTTCGAGAGCTTCTTCTCGGCGCTGGTCAGGATGCACTTGGCCAGGTTCGGGAGCGACTTGGCCTGATCGACGTCGACCCCAATGCCGATGACCCCGGCGGTAGCGCAGGCGGCCTCGAGCGCGCCGGCACCGGACAGGCCCGCGACCTGGAAGATCACGTCGGCCTTCTGCCCGATCATCTGCTGGGCGATCGACTTGCCGGTGCCCGGGTCGTTGAACGCCTTGGTGATGTCGGTCGACACGTACTGGACCAGCACCTGGGCGTCCGACTTGACCGCCGCGACGCCATTGCGATAGCCGTTGATGTACTTCACGACGGGCGGGATCGTGTTGATGCCGCCGACCGTTCCGACGACACCCGACTTGGTGACACTGCCGGCGACGATCCCGGCGAGGTAGCCGGCCTGCTCCTCCTTGAACTGGAGGCCCTGATAGTTGGGCAGGAGCTTGGTCGGATCGCCCTTGCAGGCGAAGGTCGGGTCGCTCTTGCCGGTCTCGTCGATGCAGACGCCCTGGTCGACGCCGATGAACTTGACGTTGGGGTAGGTCTTGGCTGCGATCGTCGTCGCATCACCCATCGCGAACCCGACGGTGACGATGACCCCGTAGCCCTGGTCGACGAAGGTCTTGATGTTCGCGGCATAGTCGGCCGGCGCCTTGGTCACGATGTTGTTGGCCGTTCCGCCGATCGTCTTGGCGCCATCCTGGGCACCGATCCACGATGCCTCGTTGAATGACTTGTCTTCGAGCGTCCCGACGTCGGTGACGAGACCGACCTTCTTGATGTCGGCGGAGGCCCCCCCACAGGCCGACACGACGATGGCCATGCCCGCGAACAGGGCGAGGCCGGTTGAACGGATGCGCATGCTTTCTCCTCCGGGTGATCGGTTCGACGACGGGCCGGTCGTCCTCGACCGGTGGTCATCTATGACGGGAGCGGCCCGGGGCCCGGGCACGCGTCGTTGCGGCGCATCGTAGCCGGGCCGAGTCTGCCCCGGCAAGCGACGATCGTGTCCGCCACGCGCCCGAAGAATAGCCCCGCGCATGGCCCGCCACGAGCCCCGTCGCGCGCAGGTCTAGGCGGGGCTCGCCGGTGCCGCCACGCCGACGGCCGCCCCGGCCATCAGCAGCAGCCAGTCATCCTTCTCGACGATGCCTTCCAGGTCCACTCCCGTCGCCTGCAGCGCGACCAGCTCCTCGACCGTCATCGGCCGCCCCAGGAGGTAGCCCTGGCCGGCTGCGATCTCCAGCTCACGCACGATCCGAAGCTGGGCGGGGGTCTCGATGCCCTCGGCGATGACCGAGGCACCCCAGCGCCTGGCGAGGTCCTGGAGCGCCCCGACGACCGACTTCGAGGCTTCGTGGACGGCGCCGTCCTGGACCAGCGAGAGGTCGATCTTGACGATGTCGAACTGGACCTGGCTGAGCAGCCGCAGGCCGGCGTTGCCGGCCCCGACGTCGTCGGCGGCGAGTCGGAAGCCGACCCGGCGGCAGGCGGCGACGTTCCGCCGCAGGCGCTCCATCTCCTCGATCTGCTCGCGCTCGGTCAACTCGAGGATGATCCGGCTGGGATCGAGGCCGGCCTTGCGGACGATCGCGACCAATGCCCCGGCGCTGAAGTCGTCCGCCTCGAGCGTCCGCGGAGACAGGTTCAGCGTGAGCACCGCGTCACCCGCGATCGTCGGAGCGGCAGCCGCCGCAATGATCTCCACACAGGCGAGGTCGAGCTCGACGGTCCGGCCCGCTGCCTCGGCCGCATCGAACAGCTGGCCGGGGTTGGCGAAGCCCGACCCGGGCGCCGGCCTGATGAGCCCCTCGGAACCGGCGATCTGTCCATTGTGCAGATCGACGATGGGCTGATAGACCGGTCGCAGGAGCCGCTTCGCGATGACCTCGGCAACACCCACCGTCGGCTCGTCGCCAGCCGCTACGGAGGAGACGCCGGTCTGCCGGTGGCGGTCGCGGTCGAAGGTCTCGACGCTCGTCCGCCCGTGCCGCTTGGCCCACGACAGGGCGGCATCGGCCTGGTCGAGGAGCTGGCGGCGGTCGGCGGCCAGGCCGGGACAGGCCGAGGCGCCAGCCGAGAAGGAGCGGGTCATGGTCGTGCCATGCTCCGGGCGATGATCGATCCAGGTCGCGAGCAGCCGCCGGGCGACGGCCGCCGCGGCATCGCCCGTGGCGCCCGGGAGAAGCAACGCGAATTCGTCGCCACCGGTCCGGAAGGCGCGGTCGCCGGTGCGCATGCTGCGCACGACCACCTGACCGAACTCGGCCAGGGCCTGGTCTCCCGCGGCGTGTCCGCCGGCGTCATTGACCGCCTCGAAGTCGTCGAGGTCGATGAGGACCAGCCCGAGCGAGACGCCGCGCAGCTTGGCGACGTCGACCAGATGCTGGGACGTCTCCTGGAAGGCGCGGTGATTGCCCAGACCGGTCAGGACGTCGCGCAGCGAGTCGCCCCGGGCCAGCTCATACATGTCGCGGAGGCGGCCGCGCGAGTCGGCCAGCTCCTCGGCCGGTCGCAGGACCTGGCGGGCCATCCACGCGACGAGGATCGCGAGCAATCCGACGCACAACGCCAGCAGGCCCACGAGGAGTAGCGGCGGCGACGCCAGGCGTGTCGGCGCGACGAGGCGCACGCTCCAGCCGTCGCGCCCGGGAAGCAGGCTCGTGGCGCCGATCGTCGGGCCCCCGTCAACGCCAGCAGCGCCCCCGGGGGCAAGCATGGTCGTCCCGGTGGGATCGACCAGGTACGCGGTCCCACCGGCGAGCTGCCCCCGACCGGCCAACCTCAGGACGCGCTCGAGGGAGATCTCGACCCGGACGATGCCAACCGTGCGGTTCGCGTTGGTCCCACCCACAACCGGGGTGGCGAGGGCCAGCCGGGCGGGTTCCTGGGGGCTCAGCCGGACCAGATTGGATTGGACCTGGCCCCGGTCCGCGTCGAGCGCGGCGCCGACCAGTGGATCGACCATGGCCATGGGCCGCGGCTTGGCCAGGCGGCCACCGACGGCGCGCAGGAGCTGGCGGCCCCGAGCATCGAGGAGCGTGGCGTCGGCGACCTCGTCATCGCCCACGGTGGTCAGCGCGACGAGCGCCGACTTCGCCCCGGACAGCCCGTTCTTGCCGCCGCCCGCGTAGGCGGCGACGGCGGCGCTGGTGCCGACCTTGACGAGCGCATTCGAGACGCCCTCGAGCCTGGCGGTCACGTCCAACGCAACGCTGGCGGCGTCGCGTTCGACCTGCGTCCGCTCGATCGTGCGCTGGCTGTCGAGGGCCGTGCTCAAGACCGGCGTCACGATCGCGATGGGCAGAAATGCCATTGCGATCAGGGCCAGGATCAGGCGCATCCGAACGAGCCGGATCGGTCCCGGTTCGGCTGCGAGGTCGTCCTCGACGATAGGCTGGGGATTCAACGGACGCGCGGTCCTCGGGCAACGTGGCTGTGCTCAGGCGTAGGTATCCCACTTCGAGGCACAAATGGGGCTCGCCCGATGGTCCGGGGCCCCCCGGACCGATGGCCCACCGTCGGATCTGCCGGACCGACCAAATGCGGTCCGCCGGGAGGCCCCGTCAACTCCCGCGGCGGAGCTCGAGGAGACGCGCATCGGACAGCCCGAAGTGATGGGCGATCTCATGGAGGACGACGTCCTCGATGGCCGCCTCGAGCGCCGGACCGCTGCCGTTGGCCCGCAGGAGCGGCCCGCGGAAGATGGTGATCTTGCTCGGGACCGGGACGCTCTCGGCACCGAACGTTGTCCGGGGCACGCCCTGGTACAGGCCGAACAGACCGCCCGCGCCGACACTCTGGAGCTGCTCCACGGACGGCTCGTCGTCGACGACGATGGCAACCGAGCCGAGACGCTCGGCAAACGCGGCCGGCAAGCTGGCGATGGCGCGCTCGATGGCGGCGTCGAACAGCCCGTCGATTGCCGTCTCGTCCGTCATCGGGTCAGCCCATCCCGCCGCCGAACGCTCCGTCGACCAGGACCGGCACCCGGTCGGTCGCGTCGAGCTCGGCAGCCAGGGCGACGTCGGCGGTGAAGCGCTGCTCGATGAGCTCGCGTCCCGACGCCGATTCGGTCAGGGCACGGCCGAGGCGCGAGCGGGCGGAGCGGAACGCGCCGACGGCCGCCCCGGCCTCGGGCGAGAGCGCTTGGGGCTCCAGGCCGGCCAGGATGGCACCCGCGCCGAGGAGATCCTCAAGACACGGGCGCAGGCTCCCATCGGGCCAGCGCTCGCCGGCCGGGATGATCGCCGCGTTGCCGTCGTGGGCCTCGACGAGTCGACCGACGGCCGACGCATTGCGCAGGCAGCCCGCCACGACCATGACGCCCGCCGCGGCCGCCTCGACCGAGCAGGATGAGCCGTTGAGGGAGGGGAGGACCAGCACGTCCCCGGCTCTGAGCCGGGTCAGGCTGGCCGGTGACAGGGTCGGACCCGGAGCGCTGCGGTTGGGGCTGGCCAGCGTCGCGCCGATCGCTCGCGCATGAGCCGCGGCGCTGATCTCGCCCGACCCGTCCTCCGGATAGGGGACGACCCGGGCGCCCTGTTCGATCGCGATCGAGACCGCCGTCGAGAACGACAGGACGTCGACCACGACGACGAGGTCGACGACGGGCGCGAGGATCCGCACGCCGGCGAGACCCCACTCGAGGCGGGCCCGAAAGCCCATCTGCTCGAATGAGCTCGGCTTCGCCCCGGATCGCTCCGCGGGCCGCGGTTGGGCGAGGTTGCCCGGTCGGCGGACGATCGCCGGGGTGTCGAGACGGTTGGCCGTTCGGTCGGGCATCGCCTCGGAGGGTACCCCGGGCGGTCGCCTCCCGGGTCTCGCTACGATGATCGCAATGGATGTGCCGTCGGCGCCTGCTGCGCCGGTTCGCTACGTGGCCCTTGGTGATTCGTACACGATCGGCACGTCGGTTGCCCCGGCGGACCGCTGGCCGGATCGGCTGGTGGCGGCGCTTGCGGGCGACGGATCGTGGCCCGCGCTGGCGCTCGGGGCCAATCTCGGGGTCAACGGCGCGACCTCGGGGGACGTCGTGGCACGGCAGCTGCCCCGGCTCGGCCAGCTCGGCCCCGGCTTCGTGACGCTGCTGATCGGGGTCAACGACGTCGTCCAGAACGTGCCGGTGGCGCGGTATCGGGCGAACGTCGAGACGATCCTCGCGGACCTGCTGAACGGGCTTCCCGCCGATCGCGTCGTGGCGATCACCACGCCCGACTACACGGTCACCCCGGCCGGGTCCGACTACGGCGACCCGGACGAGCAGCGTGCGGGGATTGCCCGGAATAACGCGGTCCTGACCGAGCTGGCGACCGCTCGCGGCGTGGCCGTCATCGACATCTTCGACCTGTCCCGGCGTGCGGCCGACGATCGATCGCTGGTGGCCTCCGACGGCCTCCACCCGTCCGGAACGCAGTACGCTCTGTGGGTCGAACGGATCGCCCCGGCAGTCGGCGCCCTGCTTGACGGGAGGTGAGCGATGGACCCCCAGGACGGGTCCCGCGGGCAGGTCGAGCCGGTCGCCGATCCGAGTGACCTGATCGTGGGCACGATCCGGCCTCCGAGCTGGCTCCGCCGGATCCCACGCCTGGCCTGGCTGTTCATCGCCCTGGCCGCACTCGACGGTGTCTACCGGGTCTGGCTCGAGGCGTCGCAGGTGTCGGATCGGGTATCCGTGACCAGTCTCGTCGGTCTCATGCTGTCGGCCGTCGCCGGCGCCGCGATCGTGGTCCTGCCCGCCGCGATCGTGATCGGAAGCCCGCGACCCCGCCGGGCCGGATCGTGGCTGCTCCAGGGTGCCATCGCGTTGGCGGTTGCTGAGCTGGTCGGGCTCCTCGGCAATCGGGTCATCGCGACGATCGCCGGACCCGACTTCGCCGGCTTGGGCTTTGACGTCCCCGAGTTCCTGGTCCGTTCGGCGCTGGTCGGAGTCTCGACGGTGGTAATCCAAATCGCTGGTCTGGCCAGGATGGGGCTCGGCCTGCGGGCGATCGCCTCGACCCGGCCGGTCGGCCGGATCCTCTTCGCCGCGCCCGCCGCGGCGCTCGCGGTGCTCCTCTTCGCCGATCTCCTGACGATCCAGGTCTCCGAGATCGCGCCCGCGACGCCCGGCGACGCGATCTCGCTGGCCTATAGCCTGCTGCTCCTCGTGATCGGCGCGATCGTCCTCGTCCTGTGGGCGTGGATCGCCTCACTCGCCTTCCGTCAACACGGCCGGGCGTGGCGCTGGATCGCGATCGGTGCCGGGGCCATCGCGCTGGCGTCCGTGGTCGATGCGATCGGCTGGACCGTGGTGTTGCAGCGTCAGAATCCGGCCGACATCCCGACCATTCCGGTCTGGTTCGGGTTCGCTGCGAGTCTTGCCAGGACGACGGGTGCGGTTTCGCTGGTCCTGGGCTTTGGGCGCGGCTTCGACCCGGTCACCGCCGAAGCCGAAAGCGCGTCGGACGGTGCTCCCGGTGCGGGTGCCAACATCGGACCGCTGGACGTCTGAGCCGTGGACCTCGCCGCACTCCTGTTCCTGGCGGCGGTGCTCGCCGTCAAGGAGGCCGGCCTGCCGATCCCCGTCCCGGGCGACGTGCTGGTGATCGGCGCCGGTGTCGCCGCCAGCCGCGGCGGGCTGCCGGTCGTGCTCATCGTCGTCGTGCTGATCGCCGCGACCGTGACCGGCGGGATCGTCCAGTTCGTCCTCGTCCGGGGCCGGGCGCGGTCCGCCATTCTCGGCCTCCTCGCCCGGTTCGGCCTGCGACAGACGACGGTCGAGCGGAGCGCCGCCCGGCTGCGCAACGGTGGCGCGGCGACGATCGCGGTTGCTCGGATGACTCCGGGAGTCCGGATCGTGACGATCGCGTCGAGCGCCATCGCCGGCGTCGCGACGGCCTCGTTCCTGACTGGCCTGATCGTCGGGAACGGCGTCTTCCTGACCGGGCACTTCCTGCTCGGGCTGGTGGTCGGCGAGCCGGCGGTTCGGCTCGTCGCGGGTGCCGGGTTGGGCCTGATCGCCGTCGGGGTCGGTCTGGCCGGGCTTGGTGCCGCCGGTTGGTGGCTGATCGCCCGGCGGCGGTCGAGGCTGCGCGCGGCTGCGGGCGGCGAATCGGCGGGAGAGGGGCTGGCGCCGCTCGACTGGAGCGATGCCTGCTGTCCGGCCTGCCTCGCCCTGGCCGTCGTCGTGCCCGGACGGCTGGGCGGAGACCGGCCGGACGCGGGCTCGTCGCCGGCCTGACCCCGACGGGCTTACCATAGCGGCGCCCGTGACGACCATTGCCCCGAATGATTTCACGCATCTCCACGTCCACTCCGAGTTCAGCCTCCTCGACGGGCTCGGGCGGATCAATGACCTGGTCGATTCGGCCGCGCAGCAGGGCTTCGACAGCCTTGCCCTGACCGATCACGGAGCCCTCTACGGCGCCGTGGCGTTCTACCAGGCCGCCACGGCCAAGGGGATCAAGCCGATCATCGGGGTCGAGACCTACGTCGCCCGTCGCTCGATGACCGACAAGGAGGGCAAGGCCGACGCCCAGCCGTTCCACCTGATCCTGCTGGCCCGCGACGACGTCGGCTACCGCAACCTGTGCCGGCTGGTCACCGACGCCCATCTCGACGGCTACTACTACAAGCCCCGCATCGACCGGGAGCACCTGGCCCGCTACAGCCAGGGCCTGGTCGGGCTGTCGGCCTGTCTCGGGGGCGAGATCCCGCGGGCGCTCGAGACCGACGACTGGGAGCTCGCCCGGAAGCTGGCCGGCGAGTACGGCGACATCTTCGGCAAGGACGGCTTCTACCTCGAGCTCCAGGATCACGGGCTGGCCGAACAGCGCCGGCTCAACGAGCAGCTCCTACGGCTGGCGCCCGAGGCGGGTCTACCGCTGGTCGTGACCAACGACCTGCATTACGTTCACGAACAGCAATCGGAGGCCCACGACGTGCTGCTCTGCGTCGGGACCGGCAACAACCTCGACACGCCCGGCCGGCTCAAGTTCGAGACCCACGACTTCTACCTCAAGTCGGCGGCCCAGATGGCGGCCCTCTTCCCGGATCAGCCCGAGGCGATCCTCAACACGCGCAAGATCGCCGAGATGACCGGCGGGCTGGCGCTGCCGCTGGGCCACCTCCGGATCCCGCACTTCCCGGTGCCTGACGGCGAGACCGTCGAGAGCTGGCTGGCCAAGGAGTGCCAACGCGGTCTGGAGGGGCGCTACGGCACCGTGACCCCGGAGCTCCAGGAACGCCTCGACTACGAGCTGCGGGTGATCACCTCGATGGGCTACGCGGGGTATTTCCTGATCGTCGCCGACTTCGTCCGGTTCGCCCGCGAGCAGCGCATCCAGACGACCTGTCGGGGCAGCGCCCCGGGTTCGATCGTGACCTACACCCTGGGGATCACCCCGGTCGACCCGATCCTCTACCAGCTCCCGTTCGAGCGCTTCCTCAACCCCGATCGCGTGACCATGCCCGACATCGACGTCGACTTCGAGGACGGTCGGCGCGAGGAGGTCATCGCCTACGTCGGGCGCAAGTACGGCCAGGACCACGTGGCCCAGATCATCACCTTCGGGACGATGCTCGCCCGGGCAGCCATCCGCGACGTCGGGCGGGTCCTGGGGATGAGCTACGGCGAAGTCGACCGGATCGCCAAGGCGGTCCCCAACCAGCTCGGCATCAAGCTCGAGGAGGCGCTCACGAGCGCGCCCCAGTTCCGCGAGCTGGTCGAGGCCGATCCGCAGGTCGGCAAGCTGGTCGACCTGGCCCGCCAGCTCGAAGGTGTCAGCCGCAACGCCAGCACCCACGCGGCAGGGGTCGTCATCAGCCGGGAACCGCTGACCGAGCTGATGCCGCTCCAGCGAGCGACCAACTCGGACGGGCTCATGACCCAGTTCGAGATGCACGCGGTCGAGGCGCTGGGCCTGCTCAAGTTCGACTTCCTGGGCCTGTCCAACCTGACCATCCTGCGTCAGGCGGTCGAGCTGGTCCGCGACCATCGCGGGGTCGAGATCGATCTCGATGCGATCCCGCTCGACGACGCCCGGACCTTCGAGCTGCTGGCCAGCGGCGAGACCACCGGCATCTTCCAGCTGGAGTCGGCGGGCATGCGCCGCTACATCCGCGAGCTGCGCCCGACCTCGGTCTACGACCTGGCCGCGATGGTCGCGCTGTACCGGCCGGGCCCGATGGACAACATCCCGGCCTACATCCGGCGCAAGCACGGCCAGGAGGCCGTCACCTACCTCCATCCACTGCTCGAGCCGTATCTCGAGAAGACCTACGGGATCTTCGTCTACCAGGAAGACATCATGGCCTCGGCCATCGCCCTGGGCGGCTTCACCGGGCCTGAGGCGGACACCCTCGGCTACGCGATCCGCAAGAAGAAGTCGTCGGTCCTGCGCGCCCAGAAAGAGAAGTTCGTCAGCCAGGCCGCCGAACGCGGCGTCCCGCCCCAGATCATCGACGCCGTGTTCAAGGCCTTCGAGCCGTTCGAGCGCTACGGCTTCAACAAGGCCCATGCGACCTGCTACGGGCTGGTCGCCTACCAGACGGCGTACCTCAAGGCCAACTACACCGTCGAGTACATGACGGCGGTCCTGACCGCGGTTCGGGACACCTCGGAACGGGTCGCCGCGGCGATCGCCGAGTGCCGCCGGCTCGGCATCGAGGTTCTGCCACCGGACATCCACCGCTCGGACGTCGAGTTCACCGTCGACGGCGACGCGATCCGCTACGGTCTGCTGGCGGTCAAGAACGTGGGCCAGAGCGCGATCGAATCGATCATCGCGGCCCGCGTCGACGACGGCGACTTCCGCTCGCTGACGGAGCTGTGCTCGCGGATCGACTTGCGCCTGGCCAACCGCAAGGTGCTCGAGGCGCTCGCGCGCGTCGGCGCCCTCAACGCCTTCGGGCACCCGGCCCAGATCCTGCTCGGGCTGGAGGACGCACTGGCGGCCGGTGGGGCAACCCAGCGCGACCGGCTGACCGGACAGACCTCGCTGTTCGAGCTGGCCACCGACCCGGACGCCCTCGACGCGCCGCTGCCCAGCGTTCCGGAGACCCCCACCCGCGAGCGACTGCGCTGGGAGAAAGAGCTGCTCGGGCTGTACCTGTCCGATCATCCCCTGGGCGAGATCGCGGAGGCGATCGGCCCGTTCGTGACGGCCTACTCGAGCGACCTGCGCGACGAGTCGCTGGACCAGCAGCGGGTGGTCGTGGGCGGCATCATCACCGGCGTCCGGATGGTCATCACCAAGGCCCGGGCCACGATGGCGATCGTCAGCCTCGAGGACCTCCAGGGTTCGATCGAGGTGGTCATCTTCCCGCGCCTGTACGAGGAGACGCGGGCCACCTGGACCGAGGGCCGGATCCTGCTGGTGGCCGGGCGGGTCGATCACAAGGGCGAGGAGGCCTCGCTCCTGGCCGACCTGGCTGTCGACTGGGACGAGGCGGTCCAGCGCGGCCCGGAGTCGTTCGCCCGCGAAGTGGCCGGCGCCGATCGCTCGCGCGGGCGCGGCCGGGGCGGCAACGGCACCAACGGCGGCTGGGCCGGATCCGGGAATGGGCGCCCCGGGGTCGGCGGTCGACCGCCGGTCGCGGTCGGGCCGGGGCCTCGGCCGATGACGCCGACCGGACCGCCCGCGGTTGCCTCCGTTGCGGGAGCCGTCGAGCGGGCCGGTGCGGTGAGCCCCCTTCGCTCGGGCGCGGTCAGCCCGCTGCGCGCCGCTGGCGCTGCTCTCCCCGGGCCCAACGGCGGACCCGTGCCGGCCGCGGACACGGCAGACACTGGGACGACCCTGCCGGCAATCGTCCCGGCCGAGCCGGTGCCACCCGATCTCGAGCCGGAGGATCTCGGCCGGCTCGGCCCCGACGTGGAGGAGCCTCCGCTCCCGGACGAGGCCAGTGCTCTCGTGGCCGAAGCCGCGGCGGCCCCCACCGCTCCGCTCGAGGCCGGCGCTGACCAGGTCCTCCACGTCAGGTTTTCGGGCGGAACCGGAACCGAGGGCGCGATGGAGGCCTTCCGCCAGCTCATCCGCTCGCATCCGGGCGCGACCCGGGTCGTGATCCATGTCCCGGGCGGGCGCTCGGGGACGGCCCTGCCGATGGAGCTCCGGACGGGCGTCGCCTACGACGCCGAGCTGCTGGCCGAGGTGCGTCGCCGGCTCGGTCCCAGCGCGGTGGACCTGAGCTTGATCTGACTCAGCCGCCGAGGCCCTCGGCGCGCATCGCCTGGACCACGGCGTAGCGATCGGTGAACTCGCCCCGGACCTTGGCGATCGCCGCAGAGTCGAGCATGAGCTCGTTGCCGATCTCGTTGAGGACGGCACTCTCCTCGGCCGAGATGGAATCGTCAACGGCATTGACCAGGAAACAGCACCGCAACAGGGCGAGGCGCTCCTCCTCGCTGGCGGCGGCGGTCCATTGGCGGGTCACCAGGTAATCCTCGGTTCCGCCCAGCAGCCGCTCCTGCTGCTTGGCGATCTCGACCACGAGGACGGCCTGTGCTTCGGGGATCTGGCCGTGCTCCGAGACGATCCGCTCCATGAGCGCCGTCTCCGCTTCGGTCATGACCAGGTCCGAGTTGGCCGCCCGACCGAGGACGTAGGCGAAGCCCGCCAGGTGTCGCGCGCGGTCCTCGGGCAGCGCCTCCAGCTCGGACACGATCCGCCGGACCGTGGCCGTCTCCTCGGCAGGTGCGTCCGGGCGCGGCACCGGGCCAGTCGGCTGGGCCGCGCTGCCGAAGAAGCGTCTGAGGACCATCGCGTGCGTCTCCTGACCGGGATCTGTCCGCCCGAGTCTAGCCGCCCGCAGTGCGCCCGGGCGACGGGGGCTGGCGTTGCAGTGGCCGGCCCTCGAATGCCTCCATCGCCGACACGAGCCGAGCCTCGAGCGGGGTGGCCGCGGCCGCGGCGTAGTCGTAGCGGACGAGGACGGTCTCGCCCGTGGCCACCAGCCGGCCCGGGCCGGTCTCGTCGCCCCTGGCCGGAGCGGTGATTCGATGGTCCATCGTCAGGCTCGTCCGACCGATCCGGGCCACTCGCGTCTCGACGGTCAGGATCTCGCCGTAGACCGCCGGCGACCGAAAGGCAACCCGGGCCTCGGCCAGGATGTAGCTGACCCGGGCACCGAACGCCGGCACGGGTAGCCCCTCGTCGGTGACCTCCTCGAGATAGGCGACCCGCCCGATCTCGAAATACGTCAAATAGACAGCGTTGTTGACGTGATCGAAGGTGTCCGTGTCGGCGACCCGGACCGGTACGTCGACGCGTTGGCGGAACGTGCCGCCGAGGTCGCGCGGGTCGGGGGCGACGGGGCCCGGCATGTCAGTTCCCGTGCTGAGCGTGGACCACGGCGTGGCCCAACCCACGCGAGATCAGCCAGCGGTTCACCGGGAACGCGACCACGAAGGCGACGACCAGGGACAGGGCCAGGCTGCCCCAGAACAGGGCGTCCGTCAGGCCAGCCGCCATCGCCCCGGGGACCGCCACCACCACGAGATTGTCCATGATCTCCATGACCGTGATCGACACCGTATCGGCCGCGAGCGCCAGACCGAGCGCCGCGCGGAGGCTGAGCCCGCCCCGCAGGAGTGGCTGCATGGTGAGCCCGTAGCCGAACCCGAACGCGAGGACGATCGCCAACAGGATCGACGGGAGGTCATGCCAGCCCAGCGCGGTGGCGATGACGAGGCCCAGGATCTCGCCGATCGCACAACCCGTCAGGCAGTGCGTCGTGGCCTGCAGAGCCGTGCGGTTGAGCGACTGGGCCGGCGCGCCGTCGTGCATCTGTCCTCCGCGCTCGGCCGGTGGATGGTGCCGAAGCCGGGACTTGAACCCGGACGACCTTGCGGTCAAGGGTGTTTGAGACCCTCGCGTCTGCCAGTTCCGCCACTTCGGCCAGTGGGCCGCCCCATCGTAATCGGTTCGGGATGCACGCCCCCGCCGAGCCGACCGACAACCGGGGACCGGGTTGCGGTGGCCGGAGCGCGGGGCGACACTCGCGCGGATGAGCGCCGCGTTCGTGGTCTCCGCCTTTCTCGGCGCCGCGCTCGCGTTCCTCCTCGAACCGCTCATCGCCAAGATGCTGCTGCCGTCCTTCGGCGGCACGGCAGCCGTGTGGACCACCGCGCTGGTGTTCTTCCAGGCCGCGCTCGTCGCCGGTTACGCCGTCGCCCACGTCAGCCTGAAGGCGCTCGGCGTCCGTCGGCACACGCTCCTTCAGATCGCCGTGGTCGCGGTCGCCCTGGCGGCCCTGCCCGTCGCGGCGCCGGGTTGGACCCGACCGCCCGACGGTGCCCCGGTCGCCCTCTGGCTGGTCCTGGTGCTGACGGCCGCGGTCGGACTCCCGTTCATTGCCCTGGCGACCAACGGCCCGACCATCCAGCGCTGGTACGCCGAGCTCCCGATCGCCGGCGCCGCCGAGCCCTATCGTCTGTTCGCGGCCTCGAACGCCGGTAGCCTGGTCGGGCTGATCGCCTACCCGACCCTCGTCGAGCCGAACCTCGACCTGCCCGACCAGGCGCGCTGGTGGGCGCTCGGGTATGTAGCCTTCGTCGCGCTCAGCGTGGCCTGCGCCATCGTGCTCCGTCGCGCCATCCGAGGGACGAGCGGCCCGCCGGCCAAGCCCGAGACGACCGACACGGATCAGGAGCCTCCGCCACGCCAGCGGTCCGACCCGCCGATCACCGCCCGCCGCCGCGCCCGCTGGATCCTCCTCGCCGCGGTTCCGACCGCGCTCCTGGTCGGCGTGACCAGTCACCTGTCGACCGACGTCGCGGCCGTGCCCCTGCTGTGGATCGTCCCACTCGCGATCTATCTGGTGACCCTGGTTCTCGAGTTCGCCCGTTCGAGCCCGATGGGCGATCGGCCGGCTGCGTTGCTGCTACCCGTCGCTGCCGTGCTGGTCGGACTGTCGTTCAGCGGATTGATCGTGCGGCCGATCGCGCTCGTCTTCCTCATCCACCTTGCGACGCTGTTCCTGGCCGGCCTCGCGCTCGGCGGCCGACTGGCCGGGGATCGTCCGTCCGCGAGTCACCTGACCGAGTACGCATTGCTCGTCGCCGTGGGCGGCGCCCTGGGCGGGCTGGCGGCCGGGATCCTCGGCCCGCTGGTCTTTCCGGTCCCGCTCGAAGAGCAGATCGCGCTGGTCGTCGCCCTGTTGCTCGTCCCGGGGATCGGCCCACTGGCCGGACACCGGCGGGTCGCCTCGGCAGGCGTCGTCGGGGCGCTGCTGGCGCTCGCGCTGGTGACGGCTCCGCCGGCGCTGCTCACGGAGCGAACGTTCTACGGAACCTACCGCGTGGTCGAGCCCAGTCCGGCACGGCACGTTCTCTACTCGGGCACAACCGTCCACGGGATGCAGGTCCTGACCCCCGAGGGCGCGTCCGTACCGCGCAGCTACTACTACCGCGGCGGCCCGCTCGGCCAGGTGCTGACCGCCATGCTGGCGGACCCGCGTCCGGTGCGCATCGGGGCGGTCGGGCTGGGGACGGGGGCCGTGGCGGCGTACGGCCGTCCCGGCGACCGGATCGAGTTCGTCGAGATCGACCCGGCCGTGGTGGGCATCGCCCGCGACCCGCGCCGGTTCACGTATCTCACCGACAGCCGCGCCGCGGTGGACGTCGTGGTGGCCGATGGCCGACTCGCCCGGGAGCAGACCGCGCCGGCCTCCTTCGACGTGCTCATCCTCGATGCGTTCAGCTCGGACGCGGTCCCGGTTCACCTGCTCACAACCGAGGCATTCGCGACTGCGATGGCCACCGTCCGACCCCGCGGCGTGATCGCCGTCCACGTCTCCAACCGCTACCTCGACCTCGAGCCCGTGGTGGCCGCCGCGGCGCGCGACCTGGGCCTGGTCGCGATCGCCGGGCTGGACCTCGAGCCGAGCACCACCGAAGGCGCCGACGCGTCCGAGTGGGTCATCGTCGCGCGGTCGTACGCAGACGTGGCCGACCTGGCCAGCGGGCTCGATTGGCGCACGGCGCGTCACCTCGGGCGGGATGCCTGGACAGACCGGTCGAGCGACCTGCTCGGCGCCCTCGTCGACCGTTGACGGATCGACCTTGGAACCGTCGCCCGGGGCGCGTCGTCTGGCCGACCGACGATGCTAGACTCGCGCGGCCTCACTCCAGCTCTCCGGAGGTTGCCCTCGACCGTGGCCGACCTTCGCCCGAGCGCCGCCGTGGACGACCCGGCCCAGCGTCGGGATCTCATCCTCATCGAACGGGCACGGGGCGGCGACCTGGACGCGTTCAACGACCTGGTCCTGCTCCACCAGGATCAACTCTTCGCGCTCGTCGCCCGGATGGTCCCCGACCGCGACCAGGCATCCGACGCCGTCCAGGAGGCGTTCTTCTCGGCCTATCGGAACCTGGCCGGCTTCCGTGGCGGGAGCGTCAAGTCGTGGCTCAACCGGATCTGCGTCAACGCGGCGATGGATGCCCAGCGGGCCCGCAAGCGGCGTCCGGTCCAGCCCTACCCGGAGTTCGAGGACGACAGCTGGCAGCCGCCCACCGGGGAGGAGGCCGATCCCGAGCGCCAGGTCCTGACCGCCGAGCGCTCGAGCGTCCTGACCGCAGCCCTGGCTGGCATCACCCCGGACCAGCGAGCGGCCATCGTCCTGTTCGACATCCAGGGGTTCGACTATGCCGAGATCGCCGAGATGACCGGGGTGTCGCTGGGGACCGTCAAGTCCCGGATCCACCGCGGACGACTCGGCCTGCGTGGGTTGCTGGAGGACCGGATGGAACTGTTCCGTGGCTGAGGTCGTCTGACCACCGTGCCATTCCCTGCTCACATTCGTCCCGACCACGACGAGACGCTCGTCGTGCGCCTGGCCGCCGACGATCTCGCCCCGCGCGAGCTCGATGCCGTTCGGGCCCAGGTCGTCGAGTGTCCAGCCTGCGCGCAACTGCTGATCGATCTCCGCTCGATCGCCTCGGCAACAGCCGAGCTCCCGACACCCCGTCGGGTCCGCGACTTCCGCCTGACCGAGGCCGATGCGGTCCGACTTCGACCCGCCGGCTGGCGCGGGTTGCTCGCCCGGTTCGGCTCGCCCGGCTTTGCATTCGTCAAGCCGCTCGCCGGCGGCCTGGCGGCCCTTGGGATCGCCGGTCTGATCCTCGCCTCGTTCCCGCTCGGCTTTGGGGCCTCCAGCTCGGGCGTCGCAACGCGTGACTTGACCGCGGCGGGCGGGTCGGCTTCGGCGGCACCGGCAGCCGCGCCGGGCGGGTCGGGTGACGGACGGTCGTTTGGGGGCCCTGTGGCGGCGCCCGGTGGGAGCGGGGGCGTCGGCACGAGCTCGGACAACGGCGACGGGGTCACGGGGCCGGCAAGCGGGCCAGAGGTTGCCGGGGCGCCGGGGGCCACCGACAAGGGCGCTCCCACGGATGCATCCGCAGGTCGCGACCAGGCGACGAACGGCGGCCGACCCTCGACGCTGGTGGTCCTCTCGATCGTCCTGTTGGCGGCGGCGATCGTGCTCGCGGGTTTGCGCCTCATCGGGCGTCGGCTGGCCTGATCCGGAGACCTGCCCGGGTACACTCAGGGGGTCCAGACCGACCCCCCGAGGCCCTGCCGATGGAACGCCTGATGCTGCTCGACGGCAACGGGCTCATCTACCGCGGATACTTCGCCCTCCCGCCCTTGACGACGTCAAAGGGCGAGCTCGTCAACGCGGTCTTCGGCTTCTGCAGCATCGTCCTGCGCGGGTTCCAGGACATCCGTCCCGACTACGTCGCCGTCTCGTTCGACCTGCCCGGACCGACCTTCCGCCACGAGCGCTTCGCGGAATACAAGGCCACCCGCCAGCGGATGCCCGACGACCTACGGGACCAGTTCCCCAAGGTCCGCGAGATCGTCAAGGCCCTGCGCATCCCCGTCTACGAGCTGCCTGGCTACGAGGCCGATGACGTCATCGGCACCCTCACGGTCCAGGCCGAGCGTGACGACCTCGAGACCACCATCGTCACCGGCGACCTCGACATGCTCCAGCTGGTCACCGACCGCACCCGCTTGATGACGACCCGATCGGGCGTGCAGAACACGATCATCTACGACCCCAATCAGATCCACGAGCGATACGGCCTGGAACCGTCCCAGATGATCGAATTCAAGGCGCTCAAGGGCGACTCGACCGACAATATCCCCGGGGTTCCCGGCGTCGGCGAGAAGACGGCGGCGCGGCTGATCCAGACCTTCGGCAATCTCGAGGGACTGTTCGAGCGCATCGACGAGGTGCCCCAGGACAAGCTCCGGGCTGCACTCCTCGAGGCCCGCGAGCGAGTCCTCGACAGCCGCGGACTGATGACCATCGTGCGCGACCTGCCCGTCGAGCTCGACCTCGCCGCGGCCAGGCTCGGCGAGTACGACCGAGAGGGCGTCATCCGGCTGTTCCGGGAGTACGAGTTCCGAACCCTGATCGAGCGACTCCCGGCGCTCGCCGGCGAGCGGGCCGACGAGACCGTCGCGGCGCTCCGCTCGGCCGATGCCGGCGAACCGATCCGGGCCGCCCAGGTCGCCGGCCGCCCGACCGGTTGGGGCCCGGCTCCAGCCGGCGCGGCCGCCCGCACGCAGTCCGGCTCGCTGATCGGACAGGGCAGCGGTCTCCAGCTGTCGCTCGACTTCGGAGCCATGGACGGAGCGCGGGCGACCGGGACCGAACCGGCTGTCATCGAACCCGGGTCGATCGCCCCCGGCCGTGGAGCCGCGGGACCGGTCGAGCCGGCCGGTGACCTGCCCAGCGCCCTGGCCGCGGCGATCCAGGATCCCGGTGGCCGCCTCGAGACGGCGACCGGCGACGCCATCGAGGCGCTCGAGCCGTGGCTGGCCGCCCAGCCGGCGGTCGGCGCCGCGCTCGTCCTCGACGATCCGCGACCGAGGGCCGGGACCGCCCTGGCCCTGGCCGTGGCCGGGGCCGACGGTCGCGACGTCGCCGCGGAGGGCCCGACCGATGCCGCCCGGCTCCTGCGCCTGATCGAGCGGGTGGGCGTCCCGCTGGTCGCTCACGAGGTGAAGCCGCTGCTCGTGGCCCGCTTCGCCGAGGACCCGGACGCGGCGCCATTGCCGGTCGCCTTCGACACGCAGATCGCCGCCTACATCCTCAATGCCAGCCTGCGCAGCCAGACGATCGCCGACGTCGTCGCCGAGCAGCTCGATCTGATCCTGCCACCGGCGAAGGAGCTGCCGGCGTTCGCTCGAGCCGGGCTCGAAGCCCTGTCGGCCATCGCCACCCGCGATCCACTGGCGGCGGCGCTCGAACGCGAGGGCCTGGACCGGCTGTTCCGCGAGATCGAGCTGCCACTCATCCCGGTCCTGGCCCGCATGGAGGCGGTCGGAGTGGCCCTCGACCGGGATGCCCTGGCGACGCTCGATGTCGAGTTCCGGGCCGAGATCGAACGCCTCGAGGTCGAGATCTTCGCGAGCGTCGGCCACGAGTTCAACCTGGGCAGCCCCAAGCAGCTCGAGCAGGTCCTGTTCTTCGAGCTCAACCTGCCCAAGGGCAAGCGGACCAAGACCGGCTACTCGACCGACGCGTCGGTCCTCGAGGAGCTCCGCGCCGCCCATCCGATGATCGAGGGCCTGCTCGAGTGGCGGACGTACACCAAGCTGCGCTCCACCTACGTGGAGGCGTTGCCCACGCTGCTCGCATCCGACGGCCGACTGCACACGACGTTCCACCAGGCCGTCGCCGCGACCGGCCGGCTGTCCTCCTCGGATCCCAACCTCCAGAATATCCCGATCCGGACGCCGCTCGGCCGGCGGATCCGCCGTGCGTTCGTGGCCGGCGCCCCCGACGTGACCCTGGTCGCTGCCGATTACTCCCAGATCGAGCTGCGGATCCTGGCCCATGTCTCCGGCGACGAGCACCTCCGCGACGCCTTCGCACGCAAGGCGGACATCCACCGCGAGACCGCCGCGCGGGTCCTCCACAAGGCGCCCGAGGAGGTCAGCGCCGATGAGCGCTCGATGGCCAAGATGGTCAACTTCGGGATCGCCTACGGCATGAGCGACTTCGGGCTGTCGTCACGGGCGGGGATCCCGCGCAAGGAAGCCCAGGACTTCATCAACACCTACTTCGCGACCTATTCCGGGATCAGCTACTACATGCTCCACATCAAGGACACCGCCCGCCAGCAGGGCTTCGTCACGACTCTCCTCGGTCGCAAGCGGCGGATCCCCGAGCTCGACGCCCGCAATCCGAGCCTGCGCGCGGCCGGCGAGCGGATGGCCATCAACATGCCGATCCAGGGCACGGCCGCCGACATCATCAAGATCGCGATGATCCGCCTCGCCGAGCGATTGGCCGAGGGTGGCTTCACCGCCCGGCCCCTGCTCCAGGTGCATGACGAGCTCCTGCTCGAGGTGCCACGCGAGGAGGTCGACCGGCTGGTGCCCATCCTGCGCTCGACGATGGAGTCGGCCCTGGCCCTGGACGTGCCCCTCACGGTCGACGTCAAGGTCGGGGACGACTGGGAGTCGATGACGCCGCTGACCCCGGCCGACGCGATCGCGGCCGAAGCCGACGAGCCCGTGGAGGAGCCGGTCGCCGGTGCCTGAGCTGCCCGAAGTCGAGACGGTCGCTCGCGACCTGCGGCCGCGTCTCGTGGGTGCCACGATCGTGGGCGCGCGCTCGTCCTGGGCGCGGACGCTGGGGACCCATGCGCCCGAGGCGTTCGCCGCCGAGATCGCCGGTCGGGCGGTCGAGGGAGTCGGGCGGCGGGCCAAGCTGATCGTGATCGAGCTGTCCGGCGCGACGGCCCTGACGATCCACCTGAAGATGACCGGACAGCTGTTCGTCGTGCCCGCGGATGCGCCCGAGGACCCCTACGTCCGGCTCGTCCTGGAGCTGGCCGACGGTCGCGAGCTGCGCTTTCGCGACATCCGCAAGTTCGGCCGGGTCGGACTCTATCCCCGCGATCCCGCGACCGGCGACCTGGTCACCGAACCCGGCGGTGGGGCGGTCTTCGCCGGCCACGGCCCGGAGCCGCTCGACGAGGCCTTCAGCCTGCGCGCCTTCCGGGCCCGGCTGCGGGCTCGCAGCGGGCGGCTCAAGCCGCTGCTCCTCGACCAGGGCTTCCTGGCCGGGATCGGCAACATCTACGCCGACGAGGCGCTCTGGACGGCCAGGCTCCATCCACTCCGCTCGGCGAGCTCGTTGCGACCGGCCGATGAGGCCCGCCTGTATGCCGCGATCCGAGCGATCCTGGCTGAGGCGATCGAGCGGCGCGGCTCGTCGATCGACGACTACACCGCGCCGGACGGCGACGGCGAGATGCAGGACCGTCTCAATGTGTACCAGCGGACCGGGGAGCCGTGTCCGCGCTGCGGTCGGCCGATTCGTCGGATTGTCATCGGGGCCCGGGCCACCCATTTCTGCTCGTGGTGCCAGCGGCTGTCGGCCGCCGACCGGAAGCATGGGCGGCGGATCCTGGCGACACTCAGCGGGGGAGTGGCCACCACGACGCGACGCGGTCCGCGCTGGACCGAGCTGGGCGGCGAGGGCACTCTCGGGTTGACCGCCGCCGAGGCGAACCGCGTCGCCGCCCGGGCCCGGACCGAACGGACCAAGCGCGCGGCCGCCGGTCGCCGGGCTCGGGCCCGAGCCGCCATGACGCCGCCCTCGCCCACGTCCACCTTGCCGGATACACCGACAGCGGGGCGCGCGGCCGGCTCATGAGCCTGCTTCGCCTCGACCGGGTCAGCCGGGAGTTCGGCAGCCTGGTCATCCTCGACGAGGTCTCGGGCGCGGTTGCGCTCGGAGAGCGGATCGGCCTGGTCGGGCCAAACGGCGCGGGCAAGACGACGCTGCTGCGGATCGCGGCCGGCCTCGACGAGCCGGATCGTGGGGCGGTCTCACGCAAGCGCGGACTGAGCCTTGGCCTGCTTGCCCAGGAATCCCATTTCGATGCCGCGTTCATGGCCGCGTCCGACCTGCGCCTGGCGGTCCGGACCGGGGCCGCCCACCTGGACGTGCTGGCCGCCCGGCTGGCCGAGCTCGAGCGCGACCACCGGGTCACCGAGTCGGCCTACGCCGACCTGCAGCATCGCTTCGAGGTCCACGGCGGGTACACCCTCGACCAGCGCGTCGAAGCGACGCTGTCGGGGCTGGGCTTCGCCCGCGACGAGTGGTCGAAGCCGCCCGCTGCGTTGTCCGGCGGCGAGCAGACCCGGGCGGCGCTCGCTCGGTTGGTGATCGCCGATCCCGATGTGCTGCTGCTCGACGAGCCGACCAACCACCTCGACCTGGATGCCCTCGAGTGGCTCGAGGACCACCTCCGCCGGCGAGCGGGCGCGCTCGTCGTCGCGAGCCACGATCGGGCCTTTCTGGATGCCACGGTCGGGCGGATCTGGGAGCTTCGCGACCGGCATCTGACCGTCTTCCGGGGCGACTACAGCCAGTACCACCGCCAGCGCGAGGAGCGTGACGCGCGGCTCGACAAGGACGTCGACATCCAGGCCGACTCGATCGCCCGCGAGCGTGAGCTCGTCCAGCGCTATCGAAGCCACCGCAAGTTCTCGAAGATGCACGAGCACGAGGCCCGTCTCGAGCGTCTCCAGGTCGAGCGGATCGAGGCGCCCAAGGCGACCAAGCGGCTCAAGCTTGCAACCCGGTCGTTGACCGGAGCCGGCCCGGCACGCTCCGGCGAGGTCGTGGTCCGGGCCGAGGACCTCGTGATCGGCTACCTGCCCCGGCTGCGACGCGAGGAGGCCCCCGGCCCCATCGCACCGGGCAGCCCTCAGGCCGTCGCCCGGATTCCGTTTCTGGCCGCCCAGCGCGGGGAGCGGATCGGGATCGTTGGTCCCAACGGCGCGGGCAAGACGACTCTGCTCCGGACGATCGCCGGGGAGCTGCCGCCGATCGACGGCGTGCTGACCCTTGGTGGTGGGGCATCGATCGGCTACCTGGCTCAGCTCCGGGGCGCCGCCATTCCCGGGACGACCGTGCTCGACGCGCTGCTCGAGGCGATGCCGATCACCGCCGGCGAGGCGCGCGGCTATCTGGCCCGCTTCCTGTTCCGGGGCGACGACGCGCTCAAGGAGGTTCGGGCGCTGTCCGGCGGCGAGCGATCCCGCCTCGAGCTGGCCCTGCTCGGGATCATGCCGGCCAACCTGCTCCTGCTCGACGAGCCCACCAACCACCTCGACATCCCCGCCCGGGAGGCGATCGAGTCGTTCATGCGCGAGACGCCGGCGACGCTCCTGGTCGTCAGCCACGACCGGCGCATGCTCGAGACCGTATGCGACCGGCTGTGGGTCGTCGACGGGGGCGCGGCGGCCGCGTTCGAGGGGGGCTACCGCGCCTGGCGGGCGGCCGTGGCCGATGGCTGGACGGTGGCCGGCGCGATCCAGGCCGATGCGAAGCGACTGCGAACCGGCGGACGGCCCGTCGCCGGGACGGTCGTGGCGGCCGCTTCGGCTCGGACCGCTTCGGCTCGGAGCGCTTCGGCCGCGCCGACGGGCGACTCGGCTGACGATCGGCGGACCAGGCGAGCCGCGACCGTCGTCGCGGACCGTCCCTCGCCCACGAGCGACGGGTCAGCAGGACCGGGAGTCCGCCGCGCTCGAGGGTCGAAGCTGTCCAAGGAGGCCTATCGTCGCCAGCGAACGGCGCTCGATAGCGAGCTCACGCGACTGGGCTTGCGCAAGAACCATCTCGAGCTGGCGATGGGCGACCCGGCGGTCGCGGCCAACTTCGTCGAGCTCCGCCGGATGTCGAGCGAGCTGGCTGACGTCTCCGTCGCGCTCGAGTCGGCCGAGGAGGCCTGGCTCGAGCTCGAGGAGCGCGCGCCGTGACCCGGGCCGCCGTCGACGGGCCGATTCGGATCGGGCTCACGGGCCCGATCGGCTGCGGCAAGTCGCGGGTCGCCAAGCGCCTGCGACATCAGGGCGCGACGATCATCGACGCCGACCGGCTGGCCCGCGAGGTCACGGCCCCGGGCATGCCCGCGCTGGCGGCAATCGCCGAGCGGTTCGGCCCCGAGGTCCTGGCTGGCGATGGATGGCTCAACCGCGCGGCGCTGGCAGAGCGGGTCTTCGACGATCCGGGCGAGCTGCGGGCCCTCGAGGAGATCACCCATCCGGCGATCCGGCCGAGGATCATGGCGGCCTTCGAGGCCGCGGCGGCGAGCTCGACCCGCGCCGTGGTTCTCGAGGCGATCCGGCTGGTCGAGGGTGGCTACGCCGACGTGCTCGACGAGGTCTGGCTGATCGTGTGCGGCCCGGATCAACAGCGGGCGCGCCTGGTGCGACGCGGCCTGGCTCCTGCGGATGCCCAGCGCCGGATCGCCCGTCAAGCCGGTCTCGTCGAGCGGGTCACGCCGGTGGCCACCCGGATCCTGGACACGAGCGGAAGCCTGGCCGAAACCGAAGCCAGCGTCGACGCCGCTCTGGAGGCGGCTCTGGCCGGAGCGGCCGGCTAGACCCGAGTGGTCCAGTCTGGAGCGTGTCCGCCCCGCTCGTGACGAGGCCAGAACGCCTGTTCGGTTCGTGCTCGATCGTGTAGACTTGACCCATGCCCGACTTCAAGCTCGTGGCCGACTTCAAGCCGACCGGGGACCAGCCCCAGGCGATCGAAAAGCTCGCCGACGGCCTGTCCAAGGGACTGCGACACCAGACGCTCTTGGGTGCGACCGGCACGGGAAAGACGTTCTCGATCGCGCAGGTCATCGAGCGCCAGAACCGCCCGACGCTGGTGCTGGCCCACAACAAGACGCTGGCCGCGCAGTTGTACGCCGAGTTCCGCGAGTTCTTCCCGGACAACGCGGTCGAGTACTTCGTCAGCTACTTCGACTACTACCAACCGGAGGCCTACCTGCCCCGGTCGGACACCTACATCGAGAAGGATTCGAGCCGGAACGAGGAGATCGACAAGCTCCGCCACGCGGCCACCCACGCCCTGTTCGAGCGGCGCGACGTCATCATCGTGGCCAGCGTCAGCTGCATCTACGGCCTGGGCGCGCCGGTCGACTACGGGGCCACCGTGCTCCGCCTGCGCAAGGGCGGCCAGTACCGTCGCGACGCGGTCCTGCGCCACTTGGTCGACCTGCAGTACCAGCGCAACGATCAGGCCCTTCAGCGCGCCCGGTTCCGGGTGCGCGGCGACACGCTCGAGATCGGGCCGGCCTCGGACGATCGGATCGTGCGGGTCGAGTTCTTTGGGGACGAGGTCGAGCGGATCACCGAGGTGGATCCGCTCACCGGCGAGCTGCTGGCCGAGCGCAACGATCTCAACATCTACCCGGCGACCCACTTCGTGACCCCGGCCGACAAGCTCAAGGAGGCCCTCGTCGACATCGAGGCCGAGATGGAGCTGCGGGTCGGCGAGATGGAGGCCCAGGGGCGGGTGCTCGAGGCCGCCAGGCTTCGCCAGCGGACCACGTTCGACCTGGAGATGATGCGCGAGCTGGGCTATTGCTCGGGAGTCGAGAACTACAGCCGCCATCTCGCCCGGCGGGCGCCCGGCTCGCGGCCCTGGACGCTGCTCGATTACTTCCCGCCGGACTGGCTGCTGGTCGTCGATGAGAGTCACATGTCCATCCCGCAGGTCGTGGGCATGTACAAGAACGACCGGACCCGCAAGGAGATCCTGGTCGACTTCGGGTTCCGGCTGCCGTCCGCCCTCGACAACCGGCCGCTGACCTTCGAGGAGTTCGAGGCGACGGTCCACCAGGCCGTTTACATGAGCGCCACGCCCGGGCCCTACGAGCTGGAGAAGAGCGAGCGGGTCGTGGAGCAGCTCATCCGGCCGACCGGCGTGGTCGACCCGGTCATCACCGTGCGCCCAACCGAGGGCCAGATCGACGACCTGCTCGAGGAGATCCGGGCCCGGGTCGAACGAGGCGAACGGGCCCTGGTCACGACGCTCACCAAGAAGATGGCCGAGGATCTCACCGACTACCTGCGCGAGCTCGGGGTCAAGGTCCAGTACCTCCACAGCGAGGTCGACACCCTCGAGCGGGTCCAGATCCTGCGCGACCTTCGCCTGGGCGTGTTCGACGTCCTGGTCGGGATCAACCTCCTGCGCGAGGGCATCGACCTGCCCGAGGT
The DNA here is from genome assembly GCA_034666965.1 of Chloroflexota bacterium. GTDB lineage: Bacteria > Chloroflexota > Limnocylindria > Limnocylindrales > CSP1-4 > Chersky-267. The sequence continues at coordinate 26,976 of JAXDKT010000022.1, forward strand.
CACTCTGGTGGCGATCATCGACGCCGACAAGGAGGGCTTCCTGCGGAGCGCCTGGTCGCTGATCCAGATGGTCGGGCGCGCGGCCCGCAACATCGGCGGCGAGGTCGTCATGTACGCCGACCGGGTGACCGAGTCGATGCAGGCGGCGATCGACGAGACGAACCGCCGCCGCGAGGTCCAGGTCGCCTACAACACGAAGCACGGGATCGAGGCGACCACGATCGTCAAGGAGATCCACGACATCAATCAGCGCCTGCGCGCGGTGGCCGAAACCAGCGAGGTCTACGCCGCCGGAGCTACGGCAGGCCGCTATGGCCCGCGCGACCTGGCGGCCCAGAGCGTGGCCCAGATCGAGAAGCTGGTCGCCCGGATGGAGGCCGACATGCGGGCCGCCGCGAAGAACCTGGAGTTCGAACGCGCCGCCGCGCTGCGCGACGAGGTCCAGCAGATCCGCCTGAGGGTGCTCGAGGAGGATGCCTCGACCGAGGTCGGTCGGGCGGCGGAGCGGGCGGGACGATCGGGCGACGGCGCGAGCCCGCGGGGTGCATCCGGCTCGCGCGCGACCTCGACCCGGCGACCGGGCCAGCGGGCCAAGGAGGCTGTCGCGCCGGCGCTCGAGGTGACGACCGTGACCGTCCTCCCGGCGGGCGGTGAGGACCCTTCGGACGCGCTGACCGAGACCGCGGCCGCCACGGCGTCCGACTGGCTGCCGGGGATCAAGGACGAGCACGAGGACAGTGACGGCGGCTGGCAGGCCCGCTGGCTCGACCGTCCCACGTGGGACCGGACCGTGACCCCCAACGTGGTCAAGCGGACCGGTGGTCGACCGCCACGCCGACGGCGCTGAGCGGCGCCGTCAGGCGCGGGGGCTGGACTTCGAGCGTCGGGCCCGGGGCTTGGCCGGTTTGGCGGCTTGGGCCGGTTTCACGGCTTTGGCCGGCTTGGTCGCTTGCGCTGGCTTGGCGGTCTGGCTGGCTGTCGCGGGCTTGGCGGGGGTCGGTTCGGCCGGCTCCTCGTCGGCCAGCCGTTCGCCGACGAGGTTGAGGAAGCCCATCAGGACGACGTTCACCTGATCGTCATCGGGCAGGGCCAGGAACGCATCGTCCGACAGCTCCACCCCGGTTCGGACGAGCTCCAGGGTCGAATAGGACAACGAAGGAAAGGTGTCCGTGGCCCCCTCGGCTCGGACGGCCGACCAGCCCGCCCGGGCCAGCGCCAGCTGGTCCTCGGCGGCCCGGTCGAGGGCGGCCTCGGCCAGGACCACGATCGCGGTCACGTGGAGCGGTTGCTCGGGTGTGCGCCGCCGGCGGACCTCGTCGAGCAGGGCATCGACGCTCACGCGGTGTCCAGTCGCGCCGAACGCTGGATCCAGATGAGCAGCACCGAGAACGTTGTGGCGGCCGCCGCGATTACGGGCGCGAGCAGGCCACCATGACCAGTGGCCAGCAGGGCCAGCCAGGCTGACGCGGCGCCGGCGACGTTGAAGGTGATCGCGGCCAGGTTCTGGACCGCGATCCGGCGCAGGCCCGCAGCCCTGATCTCGAGGATGCCTGCCGTCGCGTAGCCCAGGCAGGCCGCGCCGGCCATTCGGAAGATCCAGGCGTCCGTCCCGACCAGCCCGAACAGCGACGCGAATGCCGTGGGGGCGACCAGCGGCAGGATCCCGAACACCCCGGCCGACAGCGTTGCCAGCCCGAGGATCACCTTCATCGTGGGGGTGATCGGCGCCCCGGCCGGCACCGGCTCACCGGCGTCGCGCCGGAGCCAATAGGCCGCGATCGCGGCAAAGGCCCCGGCCGCCAGGAGGACGACGATCACGACCCAGTGGCTGTCGCCGCCGACGAGCGTGACCAGGCAGGCCAGCGTCGCCGCCGTGGTGAAGGTCAGCGTCCCGACGAGCGCGATCCTGACGTCCTGCCAGGCCGATCGCCAGGTCAGGGCGGCGATCGCGGCCACGAGATAGCCCGCCGTTGCCGCGCCGGCGAGGCGGTACACGAACTCGTCGTCGCCGCTGTAGCCGGTCACCGAGGCAAACGTGCGGGGCAGCAGCAACGGGACGACCCCGAACACCGTCGAGGCCAATCCCTGGACTACGAGCAGGAGCCGGAAGACCGGCAATCGTGTCTGATCGGACTCATTCACCAGCGGAGTATCGCACCCGGCGCAACGGAGACCGAGCGTTCCGGCCGGCCTGAACGTCCGTTCGGTTTGGGTCGTTTCGGGTACACTGTCGGTGATGCCCCAGGATCGGATCGTCGTTCGCGGAGCGCGCGAGCACAACCTCAAGAATGTGAACGTCGCCTTCCCGCGCGACCGACTGGTCGTGATCACGGGCCTGTCCGGGAGCGGCAAGAGCAGCCTCGCGTTCGACACGATCTACGCCGAGGGGCAGCGGCGCTATGTCGAGAGCCTGAGCGCCTACGCCCGCCAGTTCCTGGGCCAGATGGAGAAGCCCGACGTCGACCAGATCGACGGGCTGAGCCCGGCCATCTCGATCGACCAGAAGGGCGCCAGCCGGAACCCGCGCTCGACGGTCGGCACCGTCACCGAGATCTACGACCATCTCCGGTTGCTGTTCGCCCGGACCGGCCACCCGCATTGCCCCAACGGTCACGAGATCCAGCGCCAGACCGTGCAGCAGATCGTGGACCAGGTGCTGTCGCTCCCCGAGGGCACCCGCCTGCTGGTCCTCGGTCCGCTGGTCAAGGACCGCAAGACCGAGGGCGACCGGGTCTTCGAGGCCGCCCGCAAGCAGGGCTTCGTCCGGGTTCGGGTCGACGGCGAGCAGTACGAGCTGTCCGAAGCGCCGACGCTCGACAAGTACAAGCGTCACACCATCGAGGTCGTGGTCGACCGCTTCGTCGTCCGCCGGGCGGATGCCCCAGAGGGTGCCGAGCGCGATGCCGATGGTCGGCCGCTCGACCCGGCAACGGGTCGGCCAGTTGCCGACCCGGACGCGGCCCGGCTGGCCGACTCGATCGAGACCGCGCTCCGCCTCGGGGAAGGCGTGGTGGTGATCGCTCCTGCGCCGAGCGAAGGCGAGGCGCCGGTCTTCGAGGAACGGCGCTACTCCGAGCGCTACTCGTGCCCGTACGACGACTTCACCATCGACGAGCTCGAGCCGCGGAGCTTCTCGTTCAACTCGCCCCACGGCGCCTGTCCCGACTGCACGGGGCTCGGGACGCGCCTCGAGATCGACCCGGACCTGGTCGTGCCGGACAAGACGTTGTCGGTCGCCAAGGGTGCGCTCCTGCGGCCGTGGTCGCGGATGCCGATGGCCGATTCCTGGTTCGGGAAGGTCGCCGAGGCGGTCAGCCGCGCTCACGGCTGGGATCCGAACGTCCCGATCGGGCAGCTCCCGCCCGAGGCGCTCGACTACCTGCTCAACGCCAAGAAGGGCGAGCAGGTCGTCATCGGCTATCGCCACCAGCGTGGTGAGAACACCTACACCGCCAGCTTCGAGGGGATCATCCCCAACCTCGCCCGGCGCTACCGCGAGACCGACTCCGAGTTCGTCAAGGCAGAGCTCGAGCGGTTCATGGTCAGCCGGCCGTGCCCGACGTGCGGCGGCAAGCGCCTGAAGCCCGAGATCCTGGGAGTCACCGTCGACGGACGCAACATCTCGGAGGTCGCCAGCCTGTCGATCAGCGACGCCCTCGAGTGGATCGAGGGCCTGTCGGCGCGCCTGACCGAACGCGAGGCGACGATCGCGCGCCAGCTGGTCAAGGAGATCGCGGCCCGCCTCGGGTTCCTGGTCGACGTCGGGCTCGATTACCTGACCGTCGACCGGACCAGCCAGACCCTGTCCGGCGGTGAGGCCCAGCGGATCCGCCTCGCGACCCAGATCGGGGCGGGTCTGATGGGTGTCCTGTACATCCTCGACGAGCCCTCGATCGGGCTGCACCAGAAGGACAACGCCAAGCTCATCGCCACGCTGACCCGGCTGCGCGACCTGGGCAACACCGTGCTGGTCGTTGAGCACGACGAGGAGACGATCCGGACCGCCGACTGGGTCCTCGACATCGGTCCAGGCGCCGGCGAGCACGGTGGCGAGATCGTGGCCAACGGGCCACTGGACACGCTCCTGGCCGAACCGCGCTCGGTCACCGGGGCGTTTCTCCGGGGCGAGCGGTCGATCGCCGTTCCGGCCAAGCGACGGAAAGGCAACGGACGGTCGCTCCTGGTCCGCGGCGCGCGAGCCCATAACCTCAAGAACATCGACGTCCGGTTCCCGCTGGGCGCGTTCGTCGCGGTCACCGGGGTGTCCGGATCGGGCAAGAGCACGCTCGTCACCGAGATCCTCTATCGCGAGGTCGCCCGCCAGCTCAACGGGGCCCGAGAGCAGCCCGGGGCCCACGATCGGCTCGAGGGCATCGAGGCGATCGACAAGATCATTGAGATCGACCAGAGCCCGATCGGGCGGACGCCGCGGTCCAACCCGGCCACCTACACCGGGCTGTTCGGGCCGATCCGCGAGCTCTTCGCGGCCGTCTCCGAGGCACGCGTCCGGGGCTACAAACCGGGACGCTTCAGCTTCAACGTCAAGGGCGGGCGCTGCGAGAACTGCAAGGGCGACGGGATTCTCAAGATCGAGATGCAGTTCCTGGCCGACGTATACGTCACCTGCGAGGTGTGCAAGGGCAAGCGCTACAACCGGGAGGCCCTCGAGATCCACTACAAGGGTCGCTCGATCGCCGACGTGCTCGAGATGACCATCGCCGAGGCGCTGGAGGTCTTCTCGGCCGTGCCCTCGGTCGCGGCCAAGCTGCGCGTCCTGGCCGAGGTCGGTCTGGGTTATGTCCATCTCGGCCAGCCGGCGACGACGCTCTCGGGTGGTGAGGCCCAACGGGTCAAGCTGGCGACCGAGCTGAGCCGGCGGGCCACCGGACGGACGCTGTACGTTCTCGACGAGCCCACGACCGGACTCCACTTCGCCGACGTGGAGAAGCTCCTCCAGGTGCTCCACCGGCTGGTCGACCAGGGCAACACCGTCCTGGTCATCGAGCACAACCTGGACGTGATCAAGACGGCCGACTGGATCGTCGACCTCGGGCCGGCGGGCGGATTCCGGGGTGGCAGGATCGTGGCCGAGGGGACCCCCGAGGCGGTGGCCAGGGCCAAGGCCTCGGCCACCGGGGAGTATCTCGCCCGGGTGCTCCGCGGCGAACCATTGATTCCGCTGAGCGACGTCACCTTCGCCGACGAGGCGGGGCGGGGGAGGCGCAACGGGGGCAATGGCGCCCGCGAGGCGATCCCGATGCCGATCGTGACCAGCCGGAAGCGCGCCGCCGCTCGCGGCTGACCATGCCCGAGCGTGTTCGCGACCCGCGCCCGGCGCGGCACGAGGTGCCCGCCATCGACGAGCTGGCGCTCGCCGCGGCGCGCGCCGGGGACGTGATCCTCGCCGCCGCGGAGGAGCGCGAGAGCGCTCGCTGGACCCGCGAGCTGGGCAGGATCCCCGACGCCCTCCGTGATGGTGACCTGCGCGACGTGCGCCGCGCAGCGGTTCGCGCCCGCGCCGCCTACGGCCCGAAAGACTCCGTCCGCGACGCGCTGCCGCCGGATGCCACCGAGCCCTTCCTGGTGGCCATCGACCGGCTGATCCGCGAGCTGGCCCGCTACGACCGCAGCCGCTGAGCACTCAGGCGCCGGGCGTCGAGTCTGGGCCGAGGCCGAGCTCGCCGGGATCGAAGGCCTCCGACAGGAAGCGCGACGGCGCGGCCGGGTCGTAGACGAGGGTCAGCGACCGGCGGGCACGGGTCCAGGCGACGTAGGCGAGGCGGCGCTCCTCCTCGAGCGCCTGGGCGGGGTCGTCGGCGTCGTCCAGCGTGCGCTGACCGGGGAACCGGCCGGCGTCCATGTCGACGACCGCGACGTGATCGAACTCGAGACCCTTGGTCGAGTGGGCGGTCGCCAACGTCAGTGCCGCGTCATCCCGGCGGAGGGTCGTGAGCCGGAGCCGGCGTGCGCGGACGGCGTCGATGAACGCCGACGCGTCCGGGTAGGGTGCCGCCCAGGCGAGGGCCGCCGCGAGGAGCTCGTCGAGCGACAGGACGGCGTCGCTTCCCTCCGGCTCGGCACCGGCACCGCGGGCGCTCGCTCGTCCGCGGAGGCGGGCCAGCCGCACGAGCAAGGGCTCGTCTCCGGCTCCGTCGATCGCGGCCAGGATGCCGTCGAGTCGGGGATCCTCGAGGGGCAGCGCCAACCGCTCCGCCCGAAACGGGATCCCCAGCTCGAGGGCGACGGCCGCCGCCGGTAGAAGCTCGCGGTTGGTCCGGGCCAGGACGGCGTGCGACGGTCCCTCGGTCGGGCCGGAGCCGGTCTCCACGCCGGAGTTGGTGCCCGATCCATGCTCAGGCTCGGGTCCGGGCGGCCCCAGCGTCGGCCAGGTGGCCAGGACGTGCCGGGCCCGCTCGTCGTCGTCGCTGGCATCAGGCGCGAGCACCAGCCGCCCCACGGCGCCTGGGCGGGGCACGATCCGCTTCGAGAACCGCTCGGCGTTGCCTTCGATGAGCCGGACCGCGCGCTCGACGACGGGAGCCGGGCAGCGAAAGTTCGTGACCAGGTCGTGACGGCGCAGACCGGGAAGCCGGCCGTCCAGGTCGAGCACCCGCCGGACGTCGGTCTAGCGATAGGTTTACCATAACGGCATGAGCAAGTCAACGGCCGTTCCGGTGGCCTACATCCGGAAGAGTCGAGTCACCACTGATCGGACCGTCAGCTGGGAGGTCCAAGAGGCCGCCATCCTCGAGGCCGCCAAGCGTCACGGGGATACCGCTCCGATGATCCTGTCGGACTGGAACCGATCCGGGCGGGGAACGAACGGACGCCCGGGCTACCACCAGCTGCGCGAGCTCGTCGCGGCCGGCCGCGTCTCGGCGATCTACAGCTACACCCTAAGCCGCCTGAGCCGCTCCCTCGCCGACTTCACGTCTCTTGTCGAGCTTTGTGTCGACCATGGCGTCTCGATCCGCTTTGCGGCCGAGCCCAGCCTCAACGTAGAGACGGCCTCGGCCACCAGCACCCTGCTCCGGAACGTCATGGCCTCATTCGCCCAGTTCGACGCCGACATCTCGTCTGAGCGGGCCAGAGACGCCGTCGCGGTTCGCCGGGCGCGGGGAGACAAGATCGGCCCCGGCGCCTATGGCGAACGCCCGGGGGAGGACGTTGATGCCGTCGTGGCCGCCTACCGGGAAGCCGGATCGGTGCTCGGCGCGGCTCGCCTACTGAACGACCGTGGCGTGATCACCCGGATGGGCGGTCGATGGTCCACGACGCCCGTCAGGGACGTCCTCCTGCGCGCCGGAGCGATGCGCCTCCGCTCGAGGTCGGGGCTCAAGGCCGAGGCGCCGTTCTACGCCTTTCAGCTCTTGCGCTGCCACTGCGGGTCCACCTTGACCGGGAGCCGCTACCGGAACGGACCTGATCCGGCCTACGTGACCTACAAATGCACCCGCGGTCGGGCGCTGAGCGGTCACGGCAAGGGCAGCATTACCGAGCGCTCGATCCTGCCATGGCTCAAGGCCGAGTCTGCCCGTCTGGTCACGCCAGAACGGGTCGAAATCTTCGCGGATCAGGCGGCCAAGAGAAGCGCCCTCGAGAACCGTCGGGCGCGCGTCCTCGACATGTACGACGCCGGGGACATCAACCGCGACCAGTACCGCGACCGGATGGCCGTGGTGGACACAGCGATCGACGCGCTGGCCGACGAGCTGACCGTGGTCGACATCCCCGCCCTCGACTGGTCATGGGATCCCAAGGACGTCAACCGGGTCCTCCGGGCGATGTGGTCTCACGTCGTGCTCGATGACCAGCTTTTGCCCGTCGAGGCGGTCTGGCGAGTGCCCGAGTGGCGCGCCTGATGCAACACCTAAGCGAATAACCGAAAGTTATTCCCCACATTTGACGTGCTCCAGCCCCGGAAGACCCTCAAAACAGGGCCTTGACAGTTGGTGGAGTTCCTCAATAGGTTAACTGAGAAGCCCTGAGCGAGCCGAGGACCCGACATCGGAGCCGATGTCGGCGGGCAGCGCATTGAGGGTTTTCACGATGGGCGAGGATGTTGATCTGGCCATGGCCGCGGCTGGCCGAGCCAGTGCTCGCAAGCGTTGGGGCGTGCCCCGGACCGCTCGCATGAGCGATCTCGATGCAGCCCAGCGGGATCTCGTCCATGCGTTGATCGAATCGCTCAGGGCTCGCAACGAAGGGCGCGACCCCGCTCCTCTCGACGGCTCGAAGTCGTGATCCGCGCCGAAGACGTCATCTGGGCCTACACGCTCGAGGACGGCAACGTCGTGCGTGTGACGCAGGCGGGTGAAATGGACTGCACCTGCGATCGACGCGGCAAGCGCTGCGAGCACCGTGATTTCGTGTGGGCAGTCGCGGTTCGGCCGCTTCGGTGAAGCAACGTTACCGGCCGCGATACGCCGATCTCCTCGCAGAGAT